>CAZWVC010000666.1:0-1506 GCA_964637245.1 uncultured Desulfocapsaceae bacterium | reverse complement strand
GATTTTACAGCTTCAATGACCTTGTCAGCAACACCAAGGACAGCATTTCTACCAAAACCGGTAAGAACACTGCCTTTATCTTCATCTGCTGCAAAACCAGGCAGAGCAAGAGCGCGTTCGATGACCGGAGTGAAGTCTTTATTATCACCGATATGAACCAATCCTGGCCAACCTACCAGTCCGGTGGTGAAAACATTTGCAGCGTATGAATCTTTTGGTTTCTGAATACAGTTTGTGGTGAAAAGAATAGCACCAGGAAATGCGGCAAACTCTTTCTGCTGATTTTGCCATGCTGTTCCATAGTGACCATAGAAATGATCGTATTTCTTCAATTCGGGATAGCCGTGACAGGGCAGCATTTCACCATGAGTATAGATATTTATACCTTTACCCTCGGTTTGTTTCAGCAACAACTCCAGATCCTTGAGGTCGTGACCGGTAATCAGAATAGCTTTTCCAGCTTTAGCACCCAGAGGTACTTCGGTGGGGGTGGGGTGACCATAGGTGCCGGTGTTGCCAGCATCAAGTAATTCCATAGCCTTGAGGTTCAATTCCCCAACTTTTAGCGCAGTGGCCACCAATTCTTCGACTCCCAGATCTTTTTGAGTCAAGGCTGCCATTGCTTCGTGGATGAACCCAAATACTGAATCATCTTCCTGACCAAGTATCGCGGCATGGTCTGAATAAGCAGCCAGCCCACGCACACCATATAACGCAATCTGTTTGAGCGACCGGAGGTCCTCATTGTCGTCGAGGCTCTGAATATAGTTTAACTGCTCACCTTGGGCAGATAATTCTTCAAGAGAATTGGCAGGTTTATAGGTTGCTGCTTCTGAGGCGAAAGAGGTATTGCCACCAGCTGTCTGAACTTTAGCTTTTAAACCCTCACGCAGCTCAACAGCTTGGGTGATTAAACTTTGAAAGCGGGCCGGATCAAAATCAACATTAGTGAGACAGGAAAAAATAGCCTCGGCGGTAAAACGATCTACCTTGTTGTCAACCACGCCAACTTTTCTCCCTTCGTTTGCCACAAGGCAAAGACCGTGCAGCGCGTAGGATAGCAGGTCCTGAATGGCTGCAACATCTGGTTGCTTGCCACATACCCCGATTTTATCACATCCTGCTCCTTGTGCGGTCTGTTCACATTGGTTGCAAAACATAGTTTTCCTCCTTGGAGATTAAATTACCATTAATTGGTACGTTCTGTATTAAACAACTCTTGTTGAAAGTTCTTGTTCATACATTGTGATTAATCAACCCACAATGTTTTGAAGTTTGGCCAATAATATATTGTCGAGAAGGGAAAATCTTTGATCTAGGTCAAGAGATTATAAATTATTATACTTAAATTTGCATGCTAGATGTGAGAGAAATTTATAAACGTCGCAATAACAGGGCATTCTTAATTTTGCATACACTAGGAGGGTAACCCTTTCTCCCTTACTTTTAGCCTGAATATTTCATGAGTTGAGGTGGGCTGCTAGTCAAGGAGTTGTATGATTTTCT
>CAZWVC010000665.1:0-1529 GCA_964637245.1 uncultured Desulfocapsaceae bacterium | reverse complement strand
GGTCAGGATGTCGTCATTATTGATAATCAGTTTTTAGATACCAACCGTGAGCAGGGGTTGTTTCTTTTACTTGAAGAAATGATCGATATCAAAGAGGGACGTATGCACCCGGAACCCATTCACGTATTAAGCACATCCAAGATGTTCCGTATGAATCCGGCATTTAAAACCAGGCTATCCCCTTTATCATGGAAACAGGACAAACGGCTGCTCATCGGAAATAGACTCACCCCGGACTTGTTTTATTTTAAGCATCATATTTCGACAACCATTGAAGGCCCTGACCAGCTTGAGCAGAATCTAGCCCGCTATATGGCCCAGATTGTTACCTCAGATTCTCCACCCCTTACCGCAGCTGTGGCCAACACTCAGATAGAATTTGACAGAACATATCGCACACTGGTCAAGGAACCTAATTATTACGGTAAAAATCTTGCCTTTATTGCCGGACTTAACATCGATATCTCACCCCAAAAGGGCCATGTGTTTCCGCGGACTAAATTTATCCCTTGGGCGGCCTATATCCAAACTCAGGGCGGAGAACAGATTACACTGGAACAAAAAGAGATTGTCCGGGCGTTAAGGGCGCAAAGCACTGAAAATCCGGATCGAATAGAACTGTCAAATGAAATTCAAATCATGGAAGATACCCCTGCAATTAAAGTTATAGCGCCTTCCGACGTCACATGATCAGACGGGTTCATTTCAGAAAAAAAGGAAGACCGGGCATGCCTACCCGGTCTTCCTTCTGGTTATTCTTTTTTTGATTTTCTTTTACTTCATGACACCGGATTAAAGAAGATCCGTTTTTTCCAGTACCATGAAAATACCTTTATAAGATACGGCAATCAAAGCCACATGGGTGATTAGCAATACAGCGCTCATCAACTGTTTTTCCTCCAGAGGGGCATTTCCCGCTAAGAAGATTTCTTTTCGATTTCTCCCACAGTCAGTTTTTTGTAATCCATGAGTTTTCAGACATAGACGATATAGGTAGAGTACAAAGGGGATGCCTAAGGCGACCCAGGTCATGGTGGCCAGTGTAAATGGACTGGAAAAAGCATTATAAATGGTCAGGCTGGATTGAATATCCAGCTTTGACGGTTAAAAGGCGGTATTGTTGAATGCCGGAAGACAGAGTACGGTCAGGCCGGCAAGCACTGTCCCAAGCCCGCTGAACCAGATGCCCTGGGAGCTGTTTTAAAGGTGATAAGTCATCGCTTTGTAAGCCCGCTCTAACTTTCCCGCAAACTCTTTTCTTTTAACCATCATTATTAAGCAACCTATTCTCTTACAACTGCCCTTTCAAGCAATTTTGCGTTTTTTAAGGTGTTGCTCAAGATGTTAAGCAGAAAATGATGGCTCCATGCCACTTCTTCAGCCAATTTGAAACGAACACATCCATTGACGGTCATTGATCTTTTTAAAAATCAAATGCCGCCTCCTCGTATTCCTGCCAGCCATCATCGAATGGCACAATTTTAACTCGCTCGGTATAGTCCATTTGCGGCATAGGGGGTGCTTTCTGG
>CAZWVC010000664.1:0-1532 GCA_964637245.1 uncultured Desulfocapsaceae bacterium | reverse complement strand
CTCATCTCGCTCATACCAATGATTCTGCTCACCGCTGGCTATTGCCTGTTTGCGGGGCAAACTGTAGCGATAGTCGCTCATCGGCAGGTAAGCAGCAGCATGTGACCAGTACTCGAAAAGCTGCTTGTCACCAATCAGCTGGTCGAGATGGTGGGGTGCATAGCGAGAGTTGCGGTTCCACAGGGTATGGTGATGAGCGCGCTGGACGGCTGATATTGTATCAATCTGGATGTATCCCAGATGTTCTATCGCTGAGAGGGTGGCAGCAATTGCTCCGCCGTTTTTCTTTGATGATGGTAGCCGCTGCGACAGCAGTACCAGCTTTCTGGCTTGTTGAATGGAGAGTGATTCAGTCATTTAACCAACTATCCAGAATATCCAGGCTTTCTGCCTGTTAATGATGTTTAGGGTAAATGAATACAATGCAGATGCCATTCAACTTTCTAGACAGGGGGGGGTAAATTCACTCTGTGCCCGTTCCGTGGTTTTCCGGATAGTACACCCCTCCATATGATCATTCACCAAGCCCATTGCTTGCATGAAGGCATATGCAGTCGTGGGCCCAAAGAACTTCCAGCCGCGTTTTTTCAGACCCTTACTAAATAATTGTGATGTCTTTGTGATACTTGGAATTGCGGAATCGTTGTCATTTTTTCCGATTCCTGGTTCACGTGATTCAGGCTCCCACCTCCATATATAGCTTGCAAGACTGCCGAATTCATCAACGATCTCAAGCGCCCGATGGGCATTATTAATAGTTGCCTCAATTTTACCACGATGGCGTATGATGCCAGCGTTTTGGAGTAGGCAGGCAACGTTGTCATCATTGACTTCAGCAATTTTATTAAAGTCGAATCCAGCGAATGCCTTGCGAAAATTTTCACGTTTACGAAGGATGGTCAACCAGGAGAGCCGTGATTGGAAACCCTCTAAACAAAATTTTTCAAAGAGCCTGAAGTCATTAGCAACCGGAAAACCCCACTCTTCATCATGATATTTTCGGTAATTAATATGTTCATGCACCCACCAACAGCGAGTGATCCCGTCTTCAGCTGTAACTAAATGCTTGTCGTCAAATTCGGTCATAATATTCGTGTTTTCACCTTGAGAATTCATTTCCCTTTCTTTTGATGAGAAAGCGATTCCTCTACCCTCACTATCAGTGACAAGACCAAACTTCTCACCATCAAAATAAAGCCCGTCATCGCCGAACATTTTTTATATACATTTCTCTCCACTTTGAGAGCTGATCAAGAATATAACCAAGAAAATCCTTTGATACACAAATAAAACTATGAGCTTTTCCTCAAGTATAGTCTTGAGGTGATATAGGATGTTGTTAAATTTTCGACCAACTCTGGAAGTAAGACCACAAGCAAGTATTTCCTTAATGTAAAAAATGTATTTATCAAAGCGCCTCGGTCCAGCATAAAGAAAAAACTCCCTGGACATGATACCGCTCATCTTGGCATAGGCTTACAGGAAACAGCTCTCGTTCGACCTGGGAACTCGATGTATTACCTCTGATTTGA
>CAZWVC010000663.1:0-1555 GCA_964637245.1 uncultured Desulfocapsaceae bacterium | reverse complement strand
GGCTGAATAGGCATCAAAGTCGCGCACTTTTCCATTACCGGTATAGTTGGCAACGATGGAATCGAGGTTGCCAGATGTAACGCCGAAGAAGAGCCTGGGTTTGCCAAATTGTAAAAAATCGGAACTACTGTGGTGTCGTGGTTGGGATAGAATGGCCACTCTGTAGCCGTAACTTTCCAGAAGTCTGCCTATGAGTGCTATGCCAAAGGAGGGGTGGTCGATATACGCATCACCGCTAACAAGGACTATGTCAATCTGCTCCCAGTTTCGATTGCGGCATTCTTCTGCAGATACTGGCAAATGTCTAGTAGATGTAGAAGATTTTGACAGCAAACTGTTTCTCCGTGTGATTTTTAAGAATCTGGGCAGCACCATTGATCCAGTCTCTACAATGAGGATTGGGAAGCGGCAGAAAGACAAACCCAGCTGTTGTCCTCTCCTAGACTCAGAATAGAGTGCGATGCCTCATAAGCCTCACCAATGTAATCACTTTTACAGCAATGTCTGACATTATATTGATCTATCCGGTTACTTTTGAAGATCAGCAAATGATTACCAGGAAGGGTTGCTCTTTTCTTGGGCCGCCATAAACCCTTCCCTGGGGACAAGACTTGCACCGTCCAGGCTGCAGATACCCAAAAAGGAGCAACCCTTTCCCATAGTAGTTTGATAAACTGAGAATTGAGGGTTATCAGGTTAATCTATAAACTCTACAGAAACTTGATTAAGGAGAAAATAGGCTGTGAGTGGTGGTCTAGAATTGTAGAGGAGTATTCTGTGGTTCAGGGTGCTGATGGTATTTACTGTCTTACCAACTGTATAGAACTCACAGGTAAGATTCAAGTAAATGACAAGGTTATTAACGCTTAGCTCAATAATCTGAATTTACTTAAGAAACATCAATGAGCCTTTTGCAAATCCAGGATTTTGATTCAAAATCAGGTAGCGTAGATTCCGAGGCCTGATGAGAAAAATAACCACAGGTGTCCTTAAAGAAATTCTCTTGGGGTGCATAAACCTAATATTCCGAAGATTATCTTTTTCATCACAAAGCAGAGTCTTGGTAAAATGATAGTTTTGCAAGTGGCACTGCCTAACAATATAATATCATGAGATTATAAAGAAAATATAGAGAAAAGCATTAAGTAGCAAGGGGTTAATATACAAAACTGAACGGCCATTCATTCTTGACGAAGGTCAAATTTTAGTTTATAAAGACCGTTCTGAATTTATATAAAAAACTACTAAACTGGGTGTTTAGTAGCTCGTTTTTTGGTCCCCATCAGGATAGATGGGAAAAAGTAATTTCATTTTTATTGAGGTAAAACGGTTTTGATGAATTATTTTTCTAACTACTATCCATTGATCATCCCTTTGGCCCCGTTGGTTGTTGCAGCCCTTACTGCGCTTCCACGCCAGGATAAGAGCGATAATCGCACCAAGATTTGCTTTTGGGTCATGGTCGCTGGTGCCATAGCTTCCATTTTGATTCTTTTCCAAGTGAGCCAGACCACAGATCCAATTCGTCTTGTTCTGTTTGCATGGCCATGGAAGG
>CAZWVC010000662.1:0-1556 GCA_964637245.1 uncultured Desulfocapsaceae bacterium | reverse complement strand
CACTCCCGTTTCACTTTTCAACAATCCAGGAACTCCAACGCCAATACCAAAGATCTTATCCATGGTAAGGTTCGCCTTGGAAGCACATCCCCTGACTGCGTCTTCGATGATATCTGCCACATAACTGAGCGGCCTTTTATCAAATTGCACCGGAACAACGACGGAACTTCGTACATTTGCCTGTAAATCTGTTACCGCACAACTTATACGCGAACTGGAAAGTTTAATGCCGGCCACATAGGCTGCATCTGGATTAATTGCGAGTTCTACCCTCCTTCTCCCAGGAGTTGCAGCCTCTTTGGAATCTTTTTCGTATATGAGGTTTTTTTTTATCAGATCAGCTGTTATGTTGGTAACGGATGCTCTGCTTTGTCCGGTGATCTCAGCAATCTGGATACGGGATATTTCCTTATGCATTCGAATCGTATCCAAAATAGTGTATTGACTGAGCGCCTGGGCTCTTTGCCTGCTGTTTAAATTATTCATTAGTTATATATTTTTAGACACTTATCTACATTAACGTATCTTGTATTAATTGCATTTTAAAGCAAAGGGACACTTTAGATTTCTAGTGTTACGTCTAGCTGTTAAACTGTATTCAAATTAATTTACTGTGTAAATATATTTTTTCACCAACAGCCTGTACCCTCTCTACTCGAGACAGTAACACAGAGTGTGCATCCTCCAAGAATTGTATTTTTTGTTAAAATTTACTAACACTTAACAGTATTTCATGGTAAAGAATAAACACTATGTATGTTTTTTACTCGCGACCAAATAAATTTATTGAATAAATTAATAAGCTGTGCTTTTATATGCCAACAATCAAAGGTAGCAAGGGGAGTAGTCGATAAAATTCAATGAGGAGAATTATTATGGTGCGCCGATATTCATTAAAACTGTTTGCTGTGGCCTTTGCATCATTGTTAATGACAACTTTTGCATCTGCTGGAGAAGTCGAGGTTTTACACTGGTGGACATCGGGCGGTGAGGCAAAATCCGTTGGTGTCCTCAAAGATTTATTGGAAAAGGAAGGACATAAATGGAAGGATATGGCGGTTGCTGGTGGTGCCGGGGCCAATGCCATGACCGTTCTAAAAACTCGCGCTGTATCTGGTAACCCTCCCACCGCTGCACAGGTCAAAGGACCACAGATTCAGGACTGGGCCGAAGAAGGATTGTTGACGAATCTTGATACGGTTGCCAAAGAGGAAAAATGGGATGAGACAGTTCCTAAGGTAGTAACCGATATAATGAAATATGAAGGCCATTATGTCGCAGTTCCAGTCAACGTTCACAGGATCAACTGGATGTGGTGCAACCCCGCTGTTTTTAAGAAAGCTGGGGCAACTATTCCCACCACCTGGGCTGAATTTGAGGTAGCTGCCAAGAAAATCCAGGATGCGGGATTGATCCCCGTCGCTTTTGGCGGTCAGGCCTGGCAGGAAGCAACAGTATTCGAGTCCATTGTTGTCGGACAGGCAGGTGCCGATTTTTATAAAAAAGCTCTGGTCAATACCAACCCAGAAGCCTTGAACAGCCCGACAATGATCAAG
>CAZWVC010000661.1:0-1559 GCA_964637245.1 uncultured Desulfocapsaceae bacterium | reverse complement strand
TGATTATCATATTGCAATCGAAGAAGGTGCTACCTTGATACGTATTGGGACGGCTATTTTTGGCGAACGACAACCTAAACACAATTAATTAAAAGTAGAAAACGGTATAGAAATTATGAAAATTACCATTATAGGGACAGGTTATGTTGGCCTGGTTACTGGAACATGTTTTGCCGAATTTGGGCATCATGTTACCTGTGTAGATAAGGACGAGAGTAAAATTGATAAGTTAACAGAAGGAATTATACCAATCTATGAACCTGGTCTTAACAATTTAGTCTCCAAAAATGTAGGTGAAGGTAGACTGACCTTTACCACACACCTCGATGATAGTGTCTCAACCGCCAAAGCTGTTTTTCTGGCTGTTGGGACTCCCAGCAGCCGCAGGGGCGATGGCTATGCCGATCTTACATATATATTTGAGGCGACCAGAGAAGTAGCGATCCATCTTGAGGGTTATACAGTTATTGTGGATAAATCCACGGTACCAGTTGGTACTGCTCAGCAAGTGGCAAGGATTATACAAGAAACTAATCCTGAAGCCGATTTTGATGTTGCATCGAATCCTGAATTTTTACGGGAGGGAGCTGCTATCAACGATTTTATGCGACCGGATCGGGTTGTCATTGGTGTGGAATCAAATCGGGCAGAGGAAATCCTCCGCTCTATTTACAGACCGCTCTATCTTCAAGAGACGCCAATTGTTAAAACAGATATTCAAACAGCGGAATTGACGAAATATGCTGCCAATGCTTTTTTGGCAACTAAGATTAGTTTTATCAATGAAATTGCACTGCTCTGCGACTCAATAGGTGCCGATGTGGTCGCCCTGGCCAAGGGCATTGGAATGGATGGCAGGATTGGGAGTAAATTTCTCCACCCCGGTCCAGGCTATGGTGGTTCCTGCTTTCCTAAGGATACATTAGCCCTTTTGCGAGTTGCTCAGGAGCATGGCCAAGACCTGAGAATTATTGAAGCTGCAGTAGAAGTAAATGCTGCCCAGAAAGCTAAAATGGTCAAAAAAATCCGTGATATGCTCGGTGGATCTGAGGCTGGTAAAACAATTGCGGTTCTTGGTTTAACCTTCAAACCGGAAACTGATGATATGCGTGATTCCCCATCCATAACCATATTGCCTGCGTTACTAGAAAAAGGAGCAATAATAAAGGCTCACGATCCACAAGGGATGGAGGAATCAAAACAGTATCTGCCTGACAGTATACATTATGTGAATAATTCTTACGAGGCTTGCACAGATGCCGATGCAGTTATTCTAATGACCGAATGGAATCAATACCGCGCCCTAGATCTTGATAAAATTGGTGATCTTATGAATAAAAAAATATTCATCGACCTGCGAAATGTATACGAGCCCGAAAAATTGCGTTCAAAAGGCTTTGCTTATGCTGGTGTTGGCCGTTCTTAACCTGCATATCTCATGAACATCGTTTCAAATGGGCTATGATTATTTCAATATAGATTGTTCAGTTAATTGTTTGGAGTTTTAAATCACAAAATGTTCATTTGGAATACATGCTAGATACTATTTTCGAATAAAA
>CAZWVC010000660.1:0-1577 GCA_964637245.1 uncultured Desulfocapsaceae bacterium | reverse complement strand
CTATAAAGGGTTTTTTTGCTGAATTGATCAATTTTGCAGCCGCATCGATTACCTCTATATTAGGTTGGGGAACCGGCTTATAACTACGTACTCCTGTACAATGTTCATAGCTAAAATCCAATTCATCAAATTGTGCGTTTTTCGTAATATCTATCAAAACTGGACCTGGACGCCCTGATTTTGCCAAATAAAATGCTTTTGCCATTACTTCGGGAATCTCTTCGACAGTAGTAATTTGATGATTCCATTTGGTTACAGGAGTCGATATTCCAATGATATCTGTTTCTTGAAATGCATCAGAACCCAATAAATGCCTAGGTACCTGACCCGTAATACAGACCATCGGCGTTGAATCTATTTGTGCATCGGCCAATCCAGTTACCAAATTAGTAGCCCCTGGACCAGAGGTTGCTATGGCGACACCAACCTTTCCAGAGACACGCGCATATCCTTGCGCTGCATGGGTAGCCCCTTGTTCGTGACGGGTTAAAATATGAGTTAGTTTATCCTGGAACTTATAAAGTTCGTCATAAACCGGCATAATAGCTCCTCCCGGATAACCATATAGAAGATCAACTCCTTCGGCCAATAAGCAATGTATTATTGCTTCAGCACCACTTATCCTGATTGTCGTCGGTTCTTTGGTTTCTGTTTTCTTTGCTTTTAATGTTTCCATAGGTCTTATCGCTAAAATTTAATACGGCGTAGAGACCCCTCCGCCTATCGATACCTGTCCTTAGCTAAGGAGGTCCGATTTTTTTTTTATATTAAAACTCATCTGTTACACAACCTTCTGCCGCCGATGAAACAGAACGGGCATATTTATACAGCACTCCTTTTTTAAATTTCAATTCTGGCTGCATCCAAGCAGCTTTACGCTTTGCCAGTTCATCATCCGATACCTGTACATTTATTGAATTGGTTTCCGCATCTATAATTATAACATCTCCATCCTCAATCAAGGCAATAACACCGCCTTCCTGTGCTTCTGGCGATATATGCCCAACGACAAAACCATGGGTGCCACCAGAAAAACGACCATCAGTAATCAATGCAACTTCTTTCCCTAAACCAGCGCCCATGATGGCCGCGGTAGGTTTTAACATCTCAGGCATTCCAGGTCCCCCCTTAGGCCCTTCGTAACGTATGACCACAACCTCCCCTTTCTTAACGAGGCCGGTGCGTATCCCGTCATTAGCATCAAATTCGCTATCGAAGACCTTTGCTGTTCCTTTAAACAATAGACCTTCTTTACCTGTGATTTTTGCAACAGACCCATTTTTTGCCAGGTTTCCATAGAGCATGCGCAAATGCCCCGTTGCCTTTATAGGATTGTCCAATGGCATTATAACGTCCTGCCCTTCTTCCAAATCGGGTACATTTTCTAAATTCTCTGCCAGCGTCTTACCTGTTACCGTTAAGCAATCACCATGTAAAAGGCCATTCTTTAATAAATACTTCAAAACTGCGGGAATACCACCGACCCGGTGTACATCTTCCATTAAATATTTTCCGCTAGGTCTTAAATCTGCAATAAATGGAGTGGTATCACTAATATGCTGAAAATCCTCTAAAGT
>CAZWVC010000659.1:0-1581 GCA_964637245.1 uncultured Desulfocapsaceae bacterium | reverse complement strand
GACTGTAGCCATCCAGGCTACAGACACCCGAGAAAAGACCAATACCTATCTCACTGACTTACGTATGCTGAAGAATAGCAACTGTGTTTAAGGTCAAGCATTTTAATGCTAGAAATATGGATTTTTATGAAAGCAATTGATCTCAAATATTCAATTTTAAGATTCAGCCAAACGAGTAGACCAAGTCGTTCGGTTTTTCACCATGACATTCAAGATTGTCAGAAGCTTTCGCATGCAAGCTGTCAAAGCCACCTTTGGTTTCTTTCCATTGGCCAACAACCTTTGGTGGAATTCCTTAATCACAGGATTGCAGCGAGTGGCAGATAAAGTACTCATATATAGCACAGACCTAATGTTGGCTCGTCCACCCCAGACACACCGTGATCCACGAAAGAGTCCACTGTCTCGATTAAGAGGAGCTACACCTGCAAGTGCTGCTACCTCTTTTCTGTTGAGCGAGCCCAGTTCCGGCATGCCTGCCAGAAGTGCAAGCGACAGCATTGGACCCACCCCCGGTACACTTTGCAAGATCTTATCGTTTTCACGCCAGATATCCGATTGCTGGATCAGCTTCTTAAGATCACTGTCAATATTATCTAGTCGTTTTTCCAACCATTTTATATGTTCCATGAGGCTCTTGCGGACATGCTTCTGGGAACTCCCAAGACGGTTCTTCTCCATTGTCAACATGTCTACAATTTGCCTACGACGAGTGAGAAACGCATCCAGTTCTCGAGCTTGCTCATCTTTTAATGGTCGAAGCTCTGGACGGATTGTTGCTGCAAAACGAGCAATGACTTCAGCGTCAATAGTATCGGTTTTTGCCAATCTTCCTGTAGCTTTAGCAAAATCTCGCACTTGCCTAGGATTAACAACAACTACAGGAAGTGACTCCCTGGCTAGCTCACTCACTAGAGGAATTTCGAGCCCTCCTGTTGACTCAAGAACAATCAATTCGGGTTGTTTTGTCTTCAGCTGTTTGGCCAGTGCCTCGATTTCTTCTATTCCATTGGTGATATACCAACCTTTACCCTCAGGAAGTGACGCTAAATCCAAACGATTCTTTGAAACATCAATACCTATAAATGTTTGTTCACTCATCCGGTTTCTGTCTCCCAACCTTGTAAGATACGGGCTCTGTAAAAGGCCCAAGCAACTGTTCGGGTTTATCAGAAGAACCGTAACGACCAATGCTAAACTACGGGCTTATCTTAACCCAAGGGGTAATTCGATCTGTTACGGTCAAAAAAGAGTTTTTTAGTATAACATCTTGAATGAAAGAAGTTACAATTCAACATACAAGGGGTAATCAGAAATTTTTATTTATCAATAAATTGATGTGGGTTATTAGATGCAGGCAAAAAACTCCTAGCCGGGTTTAACGTTCAGGGTGGCAATTGCATAACCACATAGCGTATTTAACTATTCGATTCTTATTATTTTATAAACAAAACACCACAAATTGCAGTGCAAAATGAGTGTTATAGAACAACTATCTTGTTAAACTTGTGGGATTTATATTGCCAATAAGTTCATTTTTTATTATGTAAATCATAAGTAAATGTTATATAATAGGAGAGG
>CAZWVC010000658.1:0-1581 GCA_964637245.1 uncultured Desulfocapsaceae bacterium | reverse complement strand
GAGGAATATACTGCTGCTCGCTTTTAAAAGCCTGAGAAATAGAAAATTTACTGCAAGTCTGACCGTTGTCTCAATCGGCTTAAGTGTTGCTCTTCTTTTAGGTGTAGAACGAATACGAACTGAGTCACAGAACAGTTTTACCAATACCATTTCCGGTACGGACTTGGTTGTAGGTGCCCGTAGTGGTCCTATTCAGCTTCTCCTCTATTCGGTCTTTCGTATTGGTCATGCCACAAATAATATTTCCTGGCAAAGTTATACGGAAATCCGTGAACTTCCAGCAGTATCCTGGACCATTCCCATTTCACTGGGAGACAGTCATCGCGGGTATCGGGTAATGGGAACATCTGAGAACTATTTTACTCACTTGCGTTACGGTGATCAACAGAAGCTGCAATTTACAAAGGGGCAGCCCTTTAGCGATCTTTACGATGCAGTGCTGGGGGCCGAAGTTGCCCGGAAGCTCGGCTATGAAATAGGTCAATCAATCGTAATTTCCCATGGAGCGGGGGATGTTTCTTTTATCAAGCACGAAGATAAGCCTTTCATGGTGATGGGAATTCTGAAACCGACTGGCACACCTGTTGACAGGACAATCCATGTCAGCCTTGCTGGTATCGAGGCAATTCATATTGGCTGGAATGATGGAGCCCCTCAGGCTGGTGTAAGCGTCCCAGCCGATCAGGTTCGGCGTCTAAATCTAACTCCTAAAGCTATCACTGCTTTTCTGGTCAAGCTGGAATCTCCCATTGCCATCTTTAAGATGCAGCGAACCATTAATCAATATAGGGAAGAGCCACTAACCGCTATTTTACCTGGTGTTGCTCTTCAGCAGTTGTGGGAGCTTATCGGGGTTGCGGAGAAAGCACTTCTTGCAGTTTCGGGCTTTGTGGTTGTGGTCGGATTATTCGGCATGTTGACGGCATTGATGACTAGCCTTAATGAAAGACGTCGCGAAATGGCAATACTCAGATCGGTTGGTGCACGGCCCTTACATGTATTTTCTCTTATTTTTGGTGAGACCATAGTATTAACAGCATTGGGGATTTTTTTTGGGATCATTCTGCTCTATGGTCTCCTTGTAGTTGCCCAACCACTATTGATGACACGCTATGGTCTGTATATTAGCATATCTTTATTTTCACCCTATGAGTTACTGTTGATCGGGGTCGTCCTGTTTGCCGGAACTTTGGCAGGTATTGTGCCGGGATGGAGGATTTACCGTTACTCCCTAAATGATGGTATGACTATCAGAACCTGAAGGTTTATTATTATGAAACGATTTCTACTCCCTATCGCTCTTTGCTTCTGTTTTTTTTCCACCCAGAGTAATAGTGCCGATATTCTGGAAATACGCTGGGAAACTCTCAAACCGCAATTACCTCCGCAAGAAGACCCATTGGCTGCGTTATCCGATGAAGAGAAAGGCAATGTTGAATGGATAATCTTTCTTCGCCAGAGTCTTCCCCCTGAGGTGGTTGAGGGCAATGAGTCCTACTATGATGAAGTCAATGAAGCTCTGCCTGAATTGAAAAAAAAAGGCATTGATGTGGATAAGATCCTCACACAAAGACGAGAGAG
>CAZWVC010000657.1:0-1590 GCA_964637245.1 uncultured Desulfocapsaceae bacterium | reverse complement strand
TACATCTACCACAGACATCAGCTCGCTTTCAATATAATCGATGGCATCTTGGGTCTTAAGCACCTGGGAAAGTTCATTAGAAGATTCCTTTTTAAGAACAATACCCCAGCTATCTAACATTAACATATTTAAATAAGCCCTTAAGGCCTTCATTTCGTACAAGGCCCCAGTCGCTTCGGTGTTCCCCTCATCTACTAAAGGTGTCAAAACTTCAATGGCAGCCAATGTTCTTGAGATATTGGTCGTAAGCTGATTCCAGCCAGCACCCACCAAATCGTTCGTTGGGGTAATGGTGTGACCGTGTGTTGCAATAAATTTACCACCATCGAACCAATCGGTTCCCCCTCGAAAGGGAAGTATCGCCTCATCTGAGGCAATCAGCTGTAATCCATAATAATTGGTGTGTCTCCAGGTCCAAGAAACAAAACCATAAGCAGGTGCTATGGCTCCACTTATTATTTCAGCTTGTCCCCCAAATTCAGCTTCATCCAGTCTTACTTCGTCCAAGTCCGTACAATTCCAGTTGAACAGCGAACTTAATACTAGTGTTACAATTAAGATTTTATTTTTCATTTGATACAATTTTTTAATTAGAATGATACGTTTAAGCCCAACACAACTGTTCTTGGAGATGGATATGTAAAGCGGTCGATACCGAAAGTTTGTATACCATCTATACCACCACCTGTATTTACTTCAGGATCAAAGCCCGAGTAATCGGATATTACAAATAGGTTTTGAGCTGTTATTGTCAATCGTATGTTGTTGACCAAATTCCCGAATCCTAATGTCTGCGGATTTAAACTATATCCTAAGGTAGCATTGTTCAACCGTAAGAAACTGCCATCCTCCAAATAACGAGTAGAAACTTCATTAGAATTGCTGTTATCCTCGTTTGGAAACTCAGTTGCAAAGGCTGTCGTGTTCAGGTTTCTGCTAAGTTGACTTCTGCTGAACAGTGACATTGCCGTATGATTGTAAAGTTTATTGCCGGAGACTCCATTAAAGTTCAGACCCAAATCAAAATTTTTATAATTAAAGTTTAGGTAAAAGGCATAAAGTATATCGGGCAATGCACTGCCGACCACAGTCCTATCATTGTCCAGGGATTCACCATCTGGAACAACGTCTCTAAACTGGTTTAAGCCATCAGCACCTATACCAATGAACTCTTTCATGAAAAACGCACCAATCGGTTCATCATTTATATAGCCGTTGATGGTAGCGCCTGTTTGGCCCGCACCTGTGGCAGCACCTGTGGTTATTACTTCAAATGGCGAATCAACAACCTTGTTATCAATATAGGATATATTACCGCCAATATTATACGTAAAATCCTCTCCGAAACTTCCTCTATAATCGAGTGCAATTTCTATTCCAGCATTTTTGATTTCCATATCTTCAATATTTGTCCAAATTTTTTCAGTAGGCTGTATGGGATCTACCCTATTGGAAAATAGTACCACATCGCTGGCAACCTTATTGAAATAATCCAATGTTCCAGTCAACTGATTATCGAATAATCCAAAATCCAAGCCGATATTGGTTTGCGTAGAAACCTCCCATTTAAGATCCGGGAAAGCGGTACGA
>CAZWVC010000656.1:0-1601 GCA_964637245.1 uncultured Desulfocapsaceae bacterium | reverse complement strand
TTTAAAATATTATGAATTAATGAGATCAAAAATAAATACATTTAACACATTAGATGATGTCAACCAGTTTAGAATTAAGAGTAATTTTTTAAACTCGTTAATGAAATCTATTAACAACATGCCTTTGTCAGTTGAGAAAGAGCTAATATACCCTCATCTCAATAGAATTAGTGTAAACGAAAATACATCCAATGTAATCGGATTCTATTCAGTTTATGATATGTTGCAGAAAAATCTTAAAAACAATAGTAGTTGGGATTTTGAAGAAAATTATAATACAACAGAGCCTTTTGCAAAAGTCGTTAAGCTTCTCCAAAATTAACAAGCTTCTAATTTTAACAGATGGTCAGCAAAGAGTGATATGACACCGAACATCAGGTGCAACATCACTTTCTTCGCACCTCTTACCATCACACTACGTCCACCAAACTCCTCTTTCAAACGGGCATTAAATCTCTCCACAGCACCGCGCTCATTATACCGCCGAGCTTCATGCGGAGCCATTGGAATTGGATCTTTCCGTCTTGGGTTACGATCTATAATCGGAACATGACCAAGTTCTCTGCTCAAATTCCAGATTTGTTCAGCATCATATGCGGAATCCATAAGATCATAGCAATACTTGATCTTCGAGCTCGTCATTTTCATTAACGGGATCGCTACCTGACTATCATGCACTGACGCAGATGTAAGCACAGCACTTAATGGAAAACCGACATCATTGACATCGACATGGAGCTTATACCCTGTCCAGCTTTCCTTGTATCCTTTAGAGTTCTTCTTTGTACCTCTATCGCACGCTTGAGGTAAGTCAGCAATAGCCTCATCCGCCTTCTGCCCAAGTTGGACTTGAATTCGCTTTGGTTCTGGTGGCGGTCTATTTTCGCCCTTGGTTGGCCGACCTCTCTTTCGCGGTGCCTTAATTTTCTTAACTTTTCTGGCTGCTCTCTCTCGTCCATTTATTGCTGTAGAATCCCTGCTAACATGGCCTATCAGTTCCGCCCCCAAATACTCCAATACCATGGAATCATTTACCAACGTTGCAAGATCGCTCTCTGCAAACTCAGCAAACACCCTGGAAAATGTGGATTCAGATGGCACTTCACTCTGCCGAGTAAAACCACAAATCAATCGCAAATTTGGTCTTGCCTTTAATTCGTCAATAAGATTGCGAGTATAGGGGTATCGAAATACTGCTTTGGCGACAAAACATCTGGCTATTGCTTTGCGTTCAGCTGGTGGCCTCCCCATCCACCTTTGGCTGACATGCACATGAGTTTCAACCTTTACAAGTTCAAGTATTTTCACCAGGTGCTTTTCCTGCTCCGTTAAAGGAGAGATGCAACATTCTTCTATTTGGGGAAATAACTGTAGTTGCAATCTCCCTATCAACCATGATACTTTCTCTTTGAGTTTCATAGCCTATTTCCTGTTGTTTTTTGATGGCAAACAAATACTAACAGAAATTGCTGTGAAACTCAATCATTTCAGCACGTTATCTTACGCAACATGCCTAGCTCTGCCTTTTGGTTAGAGTGCAACTTTTGCAAGACCCTCAGTTGTCTAACATTGTTTAACGCGGCAACCTTATATATTATCAG
>CAZWVC010000655.1:0-1601 GCA_964637245.1 uncultured Desulfocapsaceae bacterium | reverse complement strand
CGCAACGAAATATAACCACCAGTTTCTCTCCATGAATTCCAGACACAAATACCCAATCAATCTCACCGACATGGTTAAGAAAGTCTGCAATTATGACGAGAACATCTGGGCTCCTGACCCTGCCGACATGGCTGTAATATCTTCTTTTTGAATATTTTAAGGCAGTTAGTGCCTCGGCAAAGTATTTTAATTCTGATCTGCGCAGGTCGGTTAACTCAAATTTACGAACAAGATTCCGATTTGCAATATTAAAAAGATACCTGAAAGATATGCCATCTGCCAAACCGCCTTTCTTCTCAAAGTTCTGGGTATCCACCTTAATTGCATAGAAAAGTGCTGTGGCCAGGGCCACCGAAGGTTTCATCCCGGCTGCCCGGAGATATTCCACCAGCATTGTTGATGCCGCCCCATAATCAGAGCGAATATCTACAAATTCTGCTTGCCAATCGCCACCAATGGGATGATGGTCAATAATGGCATTGAATTGAATCTTCTCAAAACATGGAAGATGATTCGGCTGAGAATCTACTAAAATAAACTTGGTATAATCTGAGAGCTTTACATGATTGAGACGCTCCAAAGGAATCTTCAGACGCTCCACCATAGCTACATTGTTCAGACGGCGAATTTCATTTGGATGCGCAATCATTGCGCATTTCACCCTATATCTGAGCAGTTTTTTAATTGCCATTGCACAGGCAAGGGCATCGGGATCGGCATTTATTACAATGAGGACATCGTCCTCTTTATCAAATATCTCCCAAAATGCTTGGAGTCGTTCTTTTGCTGTTTTTGGACCTGGCTGTTCAAGGATTGTCGAATTCGCTACTTTCCTTTTTCTTGCCATGCATGGTAACAATTACACTCTGAATAACTATCAACAATATTAAGACCACGATCCAGATAACTAAGAAGTTCGTTTGACTATGGTCCTGGCAATTACGCAAATATCCCCTCTCCCCTGAAAGGGAACACATTGCAACCACCCTTCAAAGATGTAATATGCCTCCTGTTGAATTCAGCCCATCGCTTTTTTGGAAGATGCGCCAGGGCAGTAACATGTTTTAAAAAAGCCTTAATTTCTCCAGTCTTCCGCTCTTTTTAACACACACACGAATGCTCAGTATAGCATACTCCAAATAAAAATTGCAAGCTTACCTCGTAATCACCTAACACCTCAGATTGACAGATACTCGATCAATCTCTTAGAGCCTTTTGCAAAATTAGGGTTTTCTTTCAGAATCAAGGCATGCGATAAATTTTACCACAGGTATATACTTAATATTCCGAGGATAAAATTTTAAGCATAACGCAGAGTCAGGAGGAAAAAACAGTTTTGCAAGAGGCTCACTGGATACAGTATTTCATGAGAAAAAGCGTTTGATATGCTACCCCTTGACTGCTGTAGCCTATAATGTTACCTAAGATGGTGTGTAATTTTGCAATTTACCGGATCTGGTTATCAATTAGTAAATAGCTTGAAATTTCCTTCATATGTAGGCTACCGGCCAACCAAACTAGCCAGATAATTACCCCACCGGGCAGATTAATTGTCAAAATAATGAAGAGGAGTCTACTGCTTTGACTCTTCTGCTGACAGC
>CAZWVC010000654.1:0-1605 GCA_964637245.1 uncultured Desulfocapsaceae bacterium | reverse complement strand
TGATGATAGAGGATGGGTTGTAATAACACCTCTGGAAAACCCCAACTTTTTGCAACTTCATAACCAATGAAGCTGTGGTTTGCCCCAATTATATTTTCTTCAGCTATGATTTTTTCATGTTGTTTTTCGCCGACATTTTGAAGAACCAGGTCATATTTTTCCGAATAGGTTCTCGCAAAAATTAGTTCACCAAGGTTTTGCAGTAAACCAGAGATAAAAATCTCTTCGGTATCTGCACCTTTAACCTTTTCTAGAATGAGTTTTGATGCCACCGCCAGCGCTAAAGATCGCTGCCAGAACTGCTCAAAGTTAAACTGACTTGTCTTTTTTCCAGATTTTATTGTTAGAAACGAAAAAGAAAGAACGAGACTACGTACCGCATTTGTTCCAAGAATAGAGACAGCCTGGTGGATAGATCCAATCTGCTGAGGAAAGCTATAGAATGCTGAATTTGAAACTTTGAGGATTTTTGCAGAGAGTGAAATATCTTTAGATACAAGATCTGCAATATCACCAAGTGTAGTATCTTCCTTTGAAGTAAGAGAAATAAGTTTGGAAGCTACCGTGGGAAGGGTTGGTAATTCCTCTGATTGTAAAACTGTTTGGAGAATTTCTTCGGTTTTCATTCTACTCCTTGGCGGATCACATGAGAAGATTCAGGCTTTTTTTAAGAGTATGTTAAAATAGAATAGCATTCAAGCAAACGCTAAAAAAAGTTTAATAATTCGTATCTATCTCAGGGTAATGACAAATTTCGTTTCTGTAGTTTTTAAAGGTGAGAACTTCGTCGTGGTTGATAACGAAGTCAGGTGAAAGCGGGATCTTTCCCTTGCCTCCAGGTGCATCGATCGCATAAGTAGGTACTGCCATTCCAGAGATATTGCCAATGAGACCTCGCATTATTTCCAAGCCCTGGTGTGTAGTGGTTCGAAAATGGTTCGTCCCTCGAGTCAAATCGGCTTGAAACAGATAATAGGGTTTCACCCTGAGCTGTAAAAGCTTGAGCATCAGGGTTCTCATAGTTGCGACATCATTATTAATGTCTTTGAGCAGGACAGTATGATTACCTAAAGGAATTCCACCATCAGCAAGCTTGCGACACGCTTCTGCAGCTTGTGGGGTTATTTCAAGGGGATGGTTGAAGTGTGTATTGATGTAGAGGGGATGGTATTGTTTGAGGATTTTGACGAGTCGTGGGGTTATCCGCATCGGTAATGTGCCTGGCACCCTAGTACCTATACGAATAACTTCGAGATGGGAAATCTTTTTCAAATTGCACAAAAGAGAATCAAGCTGTTCATCATCAAGGAGCAAAGGATCTCCACCTGAGAGAAGTACTTCACGTATTTGCCGATTATCTTGTAGATATGCACAGCCACTGTCTATTGAATCAGCGGTTATCTGCATTTTGCTGGTTCCAACTTTTCTTTTTCGTGTGCAAAATCGACAATACATTGCACATTCACTACTTACCAGAAATAAAACTCGATCAGGATATTTATGTGTCAGGTGCGGAACTGGGCTGAGATCCTCTTCTCCTAAAGGATCTTTTATACAGATATCATCCTGTATTTCCAAGATATCTGGTACTGCCTGACGCCATAA
>CAZWVC010000653.1:0-1606 GCA_964637245.1 uncultured Desulfocapsaceae bacterium | reverse complement strand
AAGTCCCTTGCGTATTAGCGCTTCCTGAAAAAAGCCTGTGTTCCAAGTTGCTCGGGCAGGATTCAAAGTGACTCCTTCGCCTGGTTTGCTCTGGGAAGCAAAACTAGTTGTTACACCAGAGAATACGAATGCCGAGAGAACAGCACCTATCATAAATTTCTTCATCATTGTTGAGCCTCCTTTATTCTTTTTTACCTGTACCCATTGACTGGGTAATCCTATCTAAAATTATTGCCATGAGAACAATTGCCAAACCACCAATTGTCGCTCTGCCAATATCCAAAGTGTTTAGCCCGAGTACAACTGGTGCTCCTAGGCCACCGGCGCCAATCAGCGCGGCGATTACAACCATCGAAAGGGCCATCATAATTGTCTGGTTGAGCCCAGCCATAATAGTGGGTAGAGCCAGAGGAATTTGAACTTTACGTAATACCTGTCCATTAGTTGCTCCGAAGGCTACTGCTGCCTCAATGAGTTCGGGATGGACTTGCCTGAGACCAAGGCTGGTGAGTCTTATAATTGGTGGTAATGAAAATATAATTGTAGCCAATACGCCAGCAACATTACCAACAGAGAAAAGCATGACAATGGGAACCAGATACACAAAAGCGGGTGTGGTCTGCATGGCATCAAGGCATGGTCTAAGGAATGATTCGAATTTGTCGCTTCGACCTGCAAAAATACCAAGAGGTATGCCAACGAGTGTGCAGAAAAGCACAGAGGCAAATACCATTGCCAGAGTGATCATGGTGTCATCCCATAGACCAAGCAGACCGATGATGAAAAGAGATATGATACTGAAGATTGTAAGTTTGATACCAGAAACTCTCCAGGCAATGAATCCAATTACTGCAATTATGATAAGGGGATGAATCGCCTGTAAGCCGGTCTCAAATCCAGTGAGTGTTATCTCAACAGGCCACTTTATCAGCTGGAAAAACCAGCGATAGCCTTCGACCAGCCAATCAATAAACTGACTTATCCATATATCCAAAGGAATGATTTTATCTTCAAAACTGAACATTACAGTTGCTCCTCAAAAAATTATATGTTGCCCATATTTTCAGTATCTTCAGCACGGTGAAGTGTGCGGAGAAAACGGTTCTTTGAAACGGTACCTAGATATTTATCGGTCTTCTCATCGAGAACAGGAATTGGCCAGCTGTGTCCAGCAACAAGGTGGAGAATGTCCTGTAGACTGTCAGTATCTTTGACTGTCTCCGCTTCCTCAATAAAAGCTTTCCTTATGTCACTTTTGTCCTCGGCATCTGATTCGATGAATTCCCGCAATGACTCTATGGAAACAACACCGTAAAACTGGCGCTCAGAACCAATGATATAGGCAAATTCACGATCGGTATCATTAAGTTTTTCTAATATTGTCCTGGGACTGCCCTCTTTTCTATGCCAAACATAGTTTGGCTGACTATCTCTAACGATATCACCAGCTGAAATAACACCGGTCGGATCAACACCACGGAAGAAGGCTCGAACATAATCATCAGCAGGATTCTGAAGAATTTCCTCGGGGGTACCAACCTGGACAATGCTTCCACCCTCCATGATGGCGATTCGATCACCTATCCGCAGGGCTTCGTCTAGATCA
>CAZWVC010000652.1:0-1607 GCA_964637245.1 uncultured Desulfocapsaceae bacterium | reverse complement strand
TTCATCAAATATAATCAAAGGACTTCGATGTTTACTAAACCTCTAAAGTTTAGTAAACATTGAAAACATCAATAACACTTACAACCAGAAGCCTTATTAGTAACCTGACCAAGCATACAAGGCGATTTACCATCCCATCGTCCATTACCGTATCCAGCACTCTTACAATACTTCGCGCAATCATCGTGGCATTTTCTATCGCTATCGACAGGATTCAGGGGAGTGATACTTCCCGTACATCTACAACAGCAATCTGACATACCTACCGACCAGAATAGCAGCGTTTCGATACCCACAATCTGAGTATGAGGGAAGGTAGAGTTGCCGGAATTGACCTGCATACGAGCAAATGAGCCAAAATCAAAATCAGGGATACAAGCAGCATAATTCGTAGCAGCTGTTTGTGCTGTACGGAGATGGGCCGTGATGGTCTGCTGGATATCCTGTCGGATTTGTCCACCAACACATATTTCGGAAGATGCCCAGGCCTGAGCGGCTCCAAGATGTACCCCTGCAATGTAGAGTTCAACAGGGTTTACATTGTTGTCGCACTGCCAGTCGATATTTCCGATGATGGTTTGCAGCTCTTTGATGAGCGCTTCGATGTCTCGGATCACTTGTTGTTTGGTGACGAATGCCCACCCTTCGATCATATATTCTATGTTTTCCGTCCGATATTTGATACAGGTTAATCTATTGATTACGCCCTGGACATAATCGAGAGAGTTGAAGACATCTTGTGCCGTGCCACCAGCAAAAGTTGGTGCAGAAGCAACACGACACCAGGCAGATCCCAATGTTTGAGACATCCAATACAACAGACTCAATTCGCGACGACAATAATTCTGAGTTTGTCCTGCCTGTACCGCCGCCCGGTTCCAATATTGATTTCCCCAAGAGATGGTATTACCATTATCTGTGATGTTGCCATATGCACTCCAGGCAGTGGCATATACTTGGTTGGTGCCATAAAAAGAACCTGCTGAATAATTTCCACCCGATGAAAAGGTCAATTGATTGCCATTTTGAGTAATGATTGCGATTTGACCGGCATCCCCATTGACATACCAATCTCCGCTGAGATCATAGGTGCTTTGAGTTTGACCGACTTGTTTATTCCAAACTTGATTGTCCCAGGTTATAGTTTTCAGGTCATTGGATATTTGACCATAGGCATTCCAGTCAGAAGCAAATACTTTTCTGTCATCGATGAATTTTCCGTTGGATGAATATTGGCTTGAGGCAAAATAAAGGGTTGCCCCATTCTGAGTTATGGTAATCACCTTATTTGGATCGTTATTGATGTACCAAGTGCCTGATATATCAGGAAATTCTACGGTTGGATTTGAAATTTTAGGTGTAAATGCCGCATTCACTTGCAATTGAATTAAAGCAAAAAGTGACAAGACAAGTATCCATTGAATCTTAATTTTACTATTCATAATTTCCTTTTATGAGGTGGGTAAATAAGTCAGAGAAGCATCTATTTTAATGGTAGACATTTTTCTTGTGGTTGAGAAAAGGCAAATGTTGGTATCGCGAAAAAAAGGGTGAAAAAGAAGGGTTTTCATGTTTTCGTTTTGAGTGAGTATTACGTTCTGTATTCA
>CAZWVC010000651.1:0-1635 GCA_964637245.1 uncultured Desulfocapsaceae bacterium | reverse complement strand
TGGGGGCTTGACTGTAGCCATCCAGGCTACAGACACCCGAGAAAAGACCAACACCAATCTCACTAGGTTACAAATCAACATACAAAGGGTAATCAGAATAAATAATTTTGAATTCGACAATTTTTTTCATGAAATATTCAGGCTAAACAGATACATATCTACCAAAAATACGATCTGAAAATCGTACGTACCAGGCTGCTGACTGAACTTGGATAATATACGCAAGCGCAATCACAAGTGCGGCATCGGCACCAGCTTGCCCAAACGCATTGATGGCTATGGCAAGTGCAATTGAGAGATTTCGCATAACCGTTCCATAAACAAGGGCTATTCCGTCTTCTCTAGGAAAAAGACTCTTGCCGATCACTGTGGATACAATAAAATTAGCTGCGTACAATAATACAATGGGAATGAAGATGATGAGGAGCTGACCAGGATCTGCTAGAATCGTTTTTGCTTTGAGGACCATTGCCACAAAAACAATTCCTAAGACACCCAGAATTGAAAGTGCTGGAAAACGTGGGGCTATTTTCTCTTTAAACTCAACCAGAGTAAATCTACTGAGCAGTATTCGTCTGGTCATATAACCAAGGAGCATGGGAAAAAAGACTATCATGACGATCTGCTGAATCACCTTGAGCAATTCTACTTCAACGGTAGCGCCTAACAACCACGTGACATAAATAGGTGTAGCCAGCGAGCCAAGAGTAAGACCAATAATAGTCATATTGATTGCAGCACCCATATTTCCTTTGGCAAAACCAGTCCAGGAAATTGTCATTCCACTGGTTGGCAATAAAGCGGCAAGAAAAAGACCCAATGCCATATAGGGTTGGTCGGCAAAGAAAACACGGCCGAGAAAAAATGCTATAAAGGGAATAACAGCAAAATTAATGAATATAGCCCCACTTTGCAGTTTTAGCTCAAGCCCTTTCTTAAGGTGGGCAGGATTTAAGGCAATCATCATCGGATATACCATGAGAAAAGTGAGGGGAATGATCATGATTTTCATCATACTCACAATGCTTTGTGGGAGTAGCTGACCGCAGAAAAGTCCTGCCAACATAAATGTAGGAATAGCATAAACAAGGTTTTTGTTGAGACGCACCAGTAGCTTCCACATGTGTAAGATCCCTCTATTAAACTATGGGTAAGCGAATGAACAAAAACAGCAGGACCTGCAAGCCATAACCGCAAAACCTGCGAGTTCCCTTCATCAATAAACCAAAAGTTGCAACATTTAAGCCAACACTTTAATAGGTAGCTGGACGAAAGGTATTTGTGGCAGATAAATCCGTGATAATCAGAAATTAAAGTAAACATTAAATAGCAGCAGAAATGCCTAACTTCTTTCCTGGTTGGGAAAAATTTGCAGGTGCAAACCAATTTGTAGAATAAAAGGTGGATCAACAGTTTTCTTATTAATCTTACGTTTAAATCTTGAAAACCATGTTGAATAGTACACTAATAGATCAAACCTAATTTTAAAAAAAATGGATCTTCATCTGCAGGTTTTAGATTTGTGACTAAACTATAAGTTTGCTAAATTTATTCTTTTAAATGTAATTATTAAAAAAAAAACGCTTTTACAGCCTAACTTTTATTTGCAACAGCTATCCTTCTCTTGATATCCTT
>CAZWVC010000650.1:0-1638 GCA_964637245.1 uncultured Desulfocapsaceae bacterium | reverse complement strand
CAGCATACGTAATTTAGTGAGATAGGTGTTGGTCTTTTCTCGGGTGTCTGTAGCCTGGATGGCTACAGTCAAGCCCCCAGGGAAGGGTTTATGGTGTCCCGAGGAAAAGGCCAATAGCTATCTCAGACACATTGCTGAGCTTTAGTGGTAAACAGAAAATTTATTTATCTAGTTGGGTGTTGCCGTATCAGACTGAAACTTATCTGTGGGCAACATAACGGTGAAGGATGAACCTTTACCTGGTTGGGATTCAACTAAGATTTCTCCACCATGATTCTGAATAATTCCATATGAGATATAGAGGCCAAGGCCCATTCCTTCAATATTCGCCTTGGTTGAGAAAAAAGGCTCAAAAATATGTTCCAGATTATCCTCTTGAATACCCTTACCCTCATCCTTTACTGTTACATGGACTTTGCCGTCATTATATGTTGTGTCTATTGACAACTTTCCGCCAGAATTATCCATAGCTTCAATAGCGTTCATGAAAAGGTTGACCAATACCTGATGAATCTGATCTTTAACTGCCTCAATTTCCGGGATATCTTCATCATATCTTTTTATGATTGTAACCTTTTTTTCTTGCAGAAATTTCTTATAAAAGAGAAGACAATTCTCAATGACGTGAACGATAGAAAAGGTTTCTATCATGCCATTTGTCTGCTTGCTCAAATTTCTGAAATCTTGAAGAAGATTACGCATTCGTTGACATTCCTGGAGAGCAATGTCGGTCATCTCCCGGGTTGATGCACTGAGATCATCCTGACTATTAATATCTCTTAAAAGCCAGTGTACTCCAATGAGTGGGTTACCAAATTCATGAGAAATTGAAGCAGCAAGACGTCCAATTGCTTCCATTTTCTGGGCCTGGAGAAGCTGTGCCTGCAATTGTTTCTCTTCTGTGATATCAACCAATACTCCTCGGATACCTACGGGTTTAGCATTTTTCAGAATAACACTTGAATTAATATGAACAGGAAACGTACTCCCATCCCTCCGTCTGGCAATATACTCAACCACACCCTTTAACTCCTCGTTAATTCTTTGCTGAATAATTTCTTGAAATTTATGTCTATCAACCCCCTCAATAAGGGTGAAGGGCTTAATACCATGGTAAAATTCTTCCTTGCTGTACTGAAAAAGTTCAGTTGTGCGTTTATTGACATAAATAAATTTACCCTCAAGGGAGAGCTCGAAGATTGCCTCAGGTAATAACTCAGATAACTCGCGGAATCTTTCCTCACTATCTCGTAATTTGTTTTGAGTAGAGGATATTTCTGAAATATTGGCAGCAACAGATTGGATCATTTGGTTGACTTGTTGGCTAAGGATTCGCAGCTCGTCTTTTGGCCCGCGAAGAGATGTCATCTTACTCAAGTCACCGCCTTCGACTTGATGCAATACCTCTGAGATATTGCGTATCCGTGGAACAAACAGACGATGCACAAAAAAGGCTTCCAGTATCGTTGTCAGAAGTATGGTCAAGGCTGAGCCGTAGATAAAGAGATAGAGAACATTTTCTTTTTCATCCTCTATTTTTTGTGCATTTATTTTAATGTAGAGGTAGCCTAATAACTTATCTTCATATTGTATGGGGGCAAGGTTGGCGATAAATTCTCTACCTGCATCATCCGTATA
>CAZWVC010000649.1:0-1638 GCA_964637245.1 uncultured Desulfocapsaceae bacterium | reverse complement strand
TGGCAATGCAAAGTGTGCTGTCCAAGGTTGCCAGCATTATTCACCCTTCGGGCGAGCCTGAAAGGCCCATGGCCTTCGTTAGCGAGGGTTCGCGGTAGAAAACTACAGCTTCACCCTCGATGCCTTAGCCATAAACCTTTCAGAATCGTGAAATATCCGGGTCAAACTGATCCGGACTTATTTCTCTGCTGGAATATCACCTCAAGTGAAAAAGTAGGTTAGAATCAAATAGGAAATCAGACCCATACCTATGGATCCATACAGCAAAAGTCAGGGGACGCATTCTGCCCCATATTTACGACCAAAGAGAAAAAATGTGATCAATCCTACAAGGCATCCAATTACAATGAAAATTATCTCCATCACTCACCCTGGCCCGGATATTTCATGAATAAATAATCACAGAATAAACTATTTTATTTCGACATATTACCAGTATCGCAAAGACAACCTCATGCAATATCCGCGTTAGCCTCGAATGCGAACTCCCGCTTTCTTCCGCAGTCTGATCGATTCAGGAGTTACTTCCACTAACTCATCATCATTGATATAGGCAATACATTCTTCCAGACTCATCTCCGTCGGTGGTGTCAAAATTACAGCTTCATCACTGCCCGATGCCCGCACGTTTGTGAGCTTCTTGCCTTTTGCCGGATTGACGATCAAATCTGCCTGACGGGCATTTTCACCAACAATCTGCCCCTGATAGAGAGCTGCACCTGGATGTATAAACAATTTCCCTCTTTCCTGGAGATTAAACAGAGCATAGGCTACAGCAGAACAGGTTTCCTTGACCACCATTACGCCGTTGAGACGATTCGTGATTTCTCCTGCATAAGGACCATAATCGGCAAAAACATAATTCATCATACCCATACCCTTGGTTGCTGTTAAGAATTCGGAGCGATATCCCAGCAACCCGCGGGTCGGAATTTTGAATATCATACGCAGCATACCATTTTCACTTCCCATTTCCTCAATTTGCCCTTTTAGTTTACCAAGCCTTTCAATAACTGCACCCTGAAATTGTTCGTCAACGTCAACGGTGAGCTTCTCATAGGGTTCAAATTTCTCACCATTTTCTTGCCGAAATATAACCTGTGGTCGAGTGACCTGAAACTCATATCCCTCTCTTCTCATTTTCTCGATAAGAATGGAAAGGTGCAGTTCTCCCCGGCCTGATACCTTAAACCCGACAGCATCTTCCAGGTGCTCAAAATGCAGGGCAACATCCGCCAGAATTTCCCTATTGAGTCTTTCTTCTAAATGTCTTGAAGTTACATACTTTCCTTCCTTACCAGCAAATGGGGAGTCGTTAGGGATAAAATTCATGGAAATAGTTGGTGGATCGATGGCAATCAACGGAAGTGGCTGCGGATCATTGGGATCGGTAAAGGTCACTCCAACTGTCACATCTTCCATTCCTGCAACTGCTACAATTTCGCCCACTGAAGCCGACTCAACAGCCACCTTGCCATCACTTTCAAATCGATAAATTTTGGTGATCCTCACCGGACTGATAGAGCCGTCCCTTCTGGCGACGACAATGGGCTGATTGATCGACATTCTCCCATTAACAACTTTACCAATACCCAGTCTGCCAAGGTATGGGGAATAATCAATCGTACCAACCTGCAT
>CAZWVC010000648.1:0-1641 GCA_964637245.1 uncultured Desulfocapsaceae bacterium | reverse complement strand
GTCCATGCAGGGACTCATTCTGGTTCACATTATTTATGGCATTGCCTTTACCACCCTCTTTTTCAGGAATTTTTACGTTACCATTCCCCAGGAGCTTGTCCATGCTGCAAAGATCGATGGTGCGGGTTTTTTCAGGATTTTCTGGAAAATTATTCTTCCCGTTTCGGTCCCCATTTTTGTCGTATCAATTATCTGGCAGACCACCCAGATTTGGAATGATTTTCTCTTTGGCGTGGTGTTTTCCTCAGGTGAGAGTCAGCCGGTTACTGTGGCCTTGAATAATCTGGTGAATACCTCTACCGGGGTGAAGAAGTATAACGTGGATATGGCTGCAGCAATGATCGCTGCTTTTCCCACAATGCTGGTGTATATAGTTGCAGGGAAATATTTTCTCCGTGGTTTAACTGCTGGTTCAGTAAAAGGATAGATTCCAATGTCATCGTTAACCATTGATAAGGTAAAAAAGCAATTTGGTAAAGTTGAAGTTCTTAAAGATATCTCAATTTCCGTTGATCATGGCGAGTTTCTGGTGTTAGTAGGGCCTTCTGGCTGTGGGAAGTCCACCTTGCTCAACCTCATTGCAGGGCTTGAAACCATATCAGATGGTGAGATCAAAATTGGCGACCGGGTGGTTAA
The DNA here is from genome assembly GCA_964637245.1 of uncultured Desulfocapsaceae bacterium. Taxonomy (GTDB): domain Bacteria; phylum Desulfobacterota; class Desulfobulbia; order Desulfobulbales; family Desulfocapsaceae; genus Desulfopila_A. The sequence goes on along the minus strand of CAZWVC010000648.1, from coordinate 1,005 downwards.
CAATGTTGCTCCGAAGGATAGAGATATCGCCATGGTGTTTCAATCATACGCTCTCTATCCCAACATGAATATCCGAAAAAACATTTCCTTTGGGCTGGAAACCCGGAAGGTTCCCAAAAAGGAAATTGAGGATATAGTAACCAAAGTTTCGGCTATGCTGCAAATAGAGAATTTGCTGGAGAGAAAACCAGCGCAACTCTCTGGTGGCCAACGTCAGCGCGTTGCTATGGGAAGGGCACTCGCCAGGAATCCATCGATATTTCTCTTCGATGAGCCTCTGAGCAACCTTGATGCAAAGCTCCGAGTGGAGATGCGTACCGAAATAAAGAAACTGCATCATAAAATCGGCACCACCATCGTTTATGTGACCCACGATCAAATAGAAGCAATGACCCTGGCAGATAGAATTGCAATTATGAAGGATGGCTATCTGATGCAGCTTGGCACGCCGCATGATGTCTACGAATCACCAGCCAATCTCTTTGTTGCGGGGTTTATCGGTTCACCGTCAATGAATTTTATAGAATGTGTTCCTCAAAAGGTGAACGGGGGCGTGGTTATACCAATCACCACCAATGCAGGTAAAACTTTTGAATTACCCATTCATACCCAAAAAGATGCGCTGCTCCCCTATTGTGGGAGAAAGGTTATTGCTGGACTTCGTCCGGAACATATATCCTGTGGCTTGAGGCAGGGAGATAATGGTGACACCATCGAAGTCATTGAATGCCGGGTCGATGTACTTGAACCTACCGGGCCCGATACTTTGATGTTTGTTGGGTTGAATGATAGTGTAGTAACATCAAGGGTCCGTCCAGATGAAGTTAAGCCAATAGGAGAGATCAAGCATCTCGATATCCAGATGGCCAAGGTACATTTCTTTGATTGTGAAACAGAGCAACGGATAGGCTAGCCCGGATATTTCATGAACAATGTAATGATCATAGATAAAAACATTTTATTTCGACACATTACGAGTATTATACGAGCAATTTCTGGCAATAC
>CAZWVC010000647.1:0-1642 GCA_964637245.1 uncultured Desulfocapsaceae bacterium | reverse complement strand
TCCTGTTTTCAACACTCTTTTCTTTTCAATTTTTAACTTATTGAATATAAGCTATTTACATTTTTGAATTTTCTATTTTGGGTGCTGCAAGGTATTTTTCAGCGTGTTTATCCGTGAAAATAAGAATAGAAGTGGTTCTGTTAGTATACAGGTGGTTGAAAAAGTGAAAGGTAAAAACAAAGTAGTTTTTACTGTTGGATCGGCTAAGAATGGTCAAGAAATTGAAATTTTAAAGATTAAGGCGCAAGAATTTATTGATAAACAGAAAGGAAACATTCCTTTATTTGTAGAGCAAGAAGATATAATCATCCAAGCCTTTGTATCATCTCTTTCGAATAACAGTTTACGAATTGTTGGTCCTCAACTGGTTTTGGAACCGCTCTATGATTCAACCTTTCATAACATTGAGGAGAGCCATTTTAAAGACCTAGTTCTGTGCAGAGTCATTTACCCAAGTAGTAAATTAAGGACTGTTGCTTATCTATCTCGCCATTTCAATAGATCTATAAGCGAGCAAACTATCTATCGGGCCATGGATCAGTTGGATGACCAGACAAAGAAAAATGTTGAGCAGTGTACTTTCAGCAGGGTAAGTCACCATAGTGATGGCAAGAAGTTGAGTTTGGTTTTTTATGATATGACCACACTGTATTTTGAAACCGAAAGTGAAGACGATTTAAGAAGAATTGGGTATTCTAAAGATGGTAAACATCAACACCCCCAAGTAATGGTAGGCTTGTTGGTTAACCCCATGGGCTATCCCATAGCTTATGATGTTTTTGAAGGGAATAAATCAGAAACGAAAACCCTTATTCCTATGATAGAGCGTTTAATTACCCGATTTTCAATCCATAAACCTGTAATTGTTGCAGACGCAGCTCTTTTATCCAAAACTAACCTACAAGCCCTCCAGGATAAAGAGTACACCTACATATTAGGAGGAAGAATTAAAAACGAAAGTGAAGAAATCAAAGGTAATGTGCTTGCACTTCATGTTACCGAAAGTGAACCGGCAGAGATTGCTCATTCTTATGGAAGGTTGATCATATCTTACTCTCAGAAACGAAGTGCTAAAGATCGTCACAATAGAGAAAAAGGACTCAAAAGACTAGAAAACAAGGTAAAAAGCAACAAATTAACCAAACAGGCCATTAATAATCGAGGCTACAACAAATACCTGAGGCTGGAAGGAGAAACCAAAATAACTATCGACTACGAAAAGTTTAATCGGGATAGTGTCTGGGACGGATTGAAGGGATATGTAACAAATACTGATCTGACCATTAAAGGGGTGATCGAAAGCTATAACAATCTCTGGCAAGTTGAGAAAGCCTTTAGAATGTCGAAAACCGACCTAAGGTTCAGACCTATATTTCATAGAAAAGAAAATAGGATTCAAGCCCATTTAATTATATGTTTTGCCGCATATGCTCTACTCAAGGAACTCGAAATAAAAATCAATAAAAATAATATTGATCTATCAGTACAAAAGGCAATAGATGAATTGAAAGAAGTACAGGAGTTAACCTATCAACTTCCCAAATCACGGCTAATCAAGACACAATTATTACAACTTACAGACTCCCAACATAAATTAATCAATATGGATATTTAACTCGGGTGCTGCAATGTTGAAAACAGG
>CAZWVC010000646.1:0-1656 GCA_964637245.1 uncultured Desulfocapsaceae bacterium | reverse complement strand
GGATTCGCAAAAAACGGTATTATGCCTTTCCATCACTGGCTGCCCGGTGCAATGGTTGCCCCCACTCCAGTTTCAGCCTTGCTCCATGCGGTTGCCGTTGTTAAGGTTGGGGTTTTCTGCACCACCAGGGTAATGCTCTACACCTTTGGGCTTGATACCATGACGGCACTGAACCTGGGCATCCCCACCGCCTATTTTGTCGGCTTCACGGTCCTGGCAGCATCAATCATTGCTCTATCTAAAGATAACCTCAAATCCCGGCTTGCCTATTCAACTGTCAGTCAGCTCTCCTATATTATAATGGGTGTTGCCCTGATGACAGAAGCAGGTATTAAAGGTGGACTAATTCACATTGTCAACCATGGGTTCTCCAAGATCACCCTCTTTTTCTGTGCCGGAGCAATATATGTTGCTGCCCATAAGAAATATATATCTGAAATGGATGGTCTTGGAAAAACCATGCCCTTCACCTTCGGGGCATTCGCGGTCGCTTCACTTTCGATGATTGGAGCACCCCCGGTTGCCGGATTTGTCACTAAATGGAGCCTTCTAGTGGGCTCGATCCAGGCGCACCAGATAGGCATTCTGCTCATACTCATTGCCAGTACAATGCTCAATGCAGCATATTTTGCCCCGATTACCTACCGGGCTTTTTTTGGAAAACGCCCTAAAAATGAACCCTTTAATGGGATTAAAGAAGCACCATTGTCCATGCTTATCCCAATTTTGATAGCCTGCACCATCTCCGTCATAATTGGTATATTCCCTAATATAATGATGCAATTTGTAGAGGCGGTCACACCATGATTGTAAACCTGATCGAATACCTGCGAAAACGGCTTGATCTTGTCACTTATTTCTTCTTTGGAGGAATAGCTGCCATCGTTGTCTGGAGTCTCACCGTAGATTTGCACCATGCCCACACCTGGGCGGAAAAGTATATCCCAGCTTTCTGGGGACTCTTCGGACTCATCTCGACGACGGTCATTATCTTCTTTGCCCGTTGGTTTGGCAGAGGTGGTATCAAGACACGGGAGGACTATTATGACAATTAGTTTCTTCCACCCAGCACTGCTGATGATTTTTGGCGCAATAGTGTTGCCATTTATCCGGGAGCCATTCAAAAAGGTATTTCTGGTAATAATCCCAGTACTTACATTTTTGAATGTACTCTACCTGAGCCTGCATCCTGGAACCTATGGTGTCCTGCCTTTTATGGGTGAAGACCTGATTTTTGGCCGGGTTGATAGTTATTCAATGGTCTTTGCTTTTATCATGGCGCTCATGGCCATTATAGGAACTATTTACGGCTTACATGTCAAAAATACCTGGCATCACGTAGCTGCCTGGTTTTACGTTGCCGGCTCACTGGGTGTCATTTACTGCGGTGATTATCTAGTCCTCTTTCTCTTCTGGGAGATGATGGCTTTTGCTTCAACATTTCTTATCTGGTTCAATAAAGACAAGGGTTCACTGGCTGCCGGTTACCGCTATCTTTTAGTCCACACCTTTGGTGGGGTGCTACTTCTGCTAGGATTTGTCCTGAGATTCCAAGCAACTGGTGATCTCTCCTTTGTCCTGCTCGATGAGACCAACACCCAGCTGTACACCTGGCTGATTCTAGCGGGGCTCATGCTGAATGCAGCGGTTCCCCCA
>CAZWVC010000645.1:0-1674 GCA_964637245.1 uncultured Desulfocapsaceae bacterium | reverse complement strand
CCGTCCTCTTTCTTTGGACAAGCAAAGAAAGAGGACTCGGAGCCGTTGCCCAAAGTCAAAAAATACTGAAGAGATGAAACGGCTACGAAAATTACTGATGAACTAGAAAGCGGAGAGATGAACCAACTACAAAAACGACTGATGAACAAAAAAGTTGTGAAGGGAACGTGACAACGAACAACCCAATTATCTCTACAAATAAATAATTATATTTCCACCTCCGATACCCCAAGCACATTCGATATCTGTTCACGTGCTTTCTCAGAAATCGCTCTACGCATTGGATAATCAGAGCCATGAATTGGCGGCAGAAAATGAAGTTCAGCTATGATTTTGTTTTCTCCAAGGATTCCCCAAAGATTTGTAATTAATGGCTCATTATCGATAAAAGGAACGATCTGGCTTATGTTTCCCTGTATATCGCAATACCGGATTGCAATTGGCTGAACCCAGGTTTCTTGTTCTGTTGCAACAGCAAACAGCCTGGGGTGGAAACGCTTCACCAGTGAACCGTTGGTAGTGGTTCCTTCCGGAAATATCAGAATATGCTCTCCTGCTTCCAGATAATGCTGGATGTCTGCTCTGGCCTGATGTGCCGCCCCTTCACTACCGCGCTTGATAAATAATGTGCCGCATTTTGCGGCTAACCAACCGACAATAGGCCAGGATTTTACTTCGTATTTAGAGAGGAAGTTGAGTGATATCTGACTGCCGATTAGTGGGATATCAATCCATGAGATATGATTTGAGATGAGCATTGTGGGGGTTTCAATAGCTGTACCATGACAGTGAATTTCAATCTTGAGAATATCGCAAGTGGATTGCAGCCATTGCTGTTTGATTACCTGGAAACGTTTTGAAGGTATTCCGTCTTTTAATTCATTGCTGTGCCACAGTGTCAGTATCACACCTTTGAGTACATGCACGAGCAGGAGGGAAAGCCGATAAATTCGACGAAAAAAAATCACTTAGGGTTTGTTACCATTATTTATGTGTTTGCGAAATACTGGCTACAAAATTTTCTTCATTCTCTATAGGTGGTGAACAACTGGTTCCGTGGCATAAATAGGCCACACAGTCAGTAGCCGGCTGTTTACTTTGCAAAGCTTCCGGCAGATCCGTCAGGCTGTTTTCCAAAGCAAAACATAACTGTCCTGCAATCTTATTCTGTGTGAATAAAGATTTCCATCTGCTTATTTCTTTTTTATTGCCTCTGATGATATACATATCAGCTGGATACAGGTATTCATCATAGGCGATTAGCAGGCTGCCATAGACAGAAGGCGCTGCCTCAATTGCAGCGCTGGCTGCCTGCAGGCTACGTTCCGCGGCCAGGAGATAACGCTGCTCTACCAACAGCCAGCCAAGGCGTTGTAGCGAAAGGGTGGCAATCGCATAACCGGAAGGTGTTGCCTCATCGGCCAATGTTATTGGCCGCTGTATTAACTGCTCATGATCGTCTGATGTGAAGAAAAAACCACCGAGTTCTTTGTCTTCAAAATGCGACAGCAGGCAATCCGCTATTTTGATGGCCAAATCCAGCAAAGCGTTATCCCATTCCACCTGCAGCATTTCAATCAGTGCATCGAGTAGATATGCATAGTCATCAAGATAGGCATTCAGGTGCGCCTTACCATCTTTATAGGTGGCCAGCAGGCGATCGTTTACCCAGAG
>CAZWVC010000644.1:0-1690 GCA_964637245.1 uncultured Desulfocapsaceae bacterium | reverse complement strand
AAATATGATTAAGCAGAGTAGTTTTTCCGCTCCCCAGAAATCCTGTAATGATAGTAACCGGTAAACCTTTTTTTTGTGTATCCATGCCAGATGTAGCTTTAGTCTCGTCTATGGTTATTGCGATAGCTCTGCGCCTCACCAAGGGCGAGATCGCCAAAAGCAGTTTCTTCAATAATGTTAACCATATTGCAATGTGCTTAAGGCAACTATTAGAAATTCCTCAAGAAGTTTTCTGAGTGGGAAAATTTACACATGGGTTTATGGCATGTCAAGCGAAAAACCCCGCCGCCAGCCCATGCCCCGCCTTCCGGTGATAAGTCATCATTTTCTTAGACTCATCTTACTTTTCCGCTATTGGTCTCTACCGGCTGTCATCATCAAGCAACCGATCTTTTTCCACCCGTCCTTTCAAATAATTTTGCTTTTCAAGGTGTTACCCAACAGATTATTTGGAAACATATGAGTTCTCTCCACTATCGAGCCAATCTTGGACAAACTCAGCCATTAACAGTCATTGATTTTTAAAAAATCGAATCCCCATAAGCGGGGTAACTTCAAAACCGAAAGTAAAATTTCTATTTCACTGAACCAGCTCATCGTATCCAGGTCAACCGTTATTACAGGGAACAAATTCGCGAGTCTCTGTATTTTCTATCGTAGCCCTCGGCGGTGTTCTCTTTTTTTTCTTTTGATATTTTTCTTGGTTAGTACACATGAAGTACTTATGCAATACCACGGTACTAAAGATTTCCAAGTGTTTTTTCATCAGAAGATTATCGTGGCAATAACGCAGCATATTCCCAAGCCATATTTTCAATTGACGCGGATGTATGGTTGGTACTCGAATAGAATGCGTGAGCGCAGAAAGAAACAGGGATAGAGAAAAAATGAGGGAAGGACAGTTGAGAACGAGATCATTGAGGACAGCAAAATAATCCCAACAAGCTATGCAATACAAACCATCATCATTTTGAAATTGAAAACATCCCCTTTTTTTGACTTTGCTCTGGAAACTTCTGTATAATTGAAGTATGACAACAGCAGTAGCCAAAACAAAACAGGATAAAGCCAAATACCCTGAGGCGGAGCGGAAAACCACGGATCTTTTGCTACAGCCTGGTTGCCTTGTATGGGGCATTTCGGCTTTGTGATTTGGAGGAAGCTATAGGCAGTGATGCACGTCAACACAACCGCCATTAAAGGGGGTAGTCTACAGAACAATACATCAATAGCTGCAGGCTTTCCAAAATGAAAGGCTGAACATGAAAAATCAGCTGACAATTGAACAAAACTGCCTTGTTTATCACCTGTAGCAAACTCTTGAGATGAGGAGGCTCACATGTTTGTAAAACAATCGGATCTACTGTTGGGACTGGATGATCAATTCAAAAAGGAATTCACCGACTCAGCGTTGAAAAAGATACATCCGGAAGGATATAAGCTTTTCAATACCGGAGATACAGCAGATTCTTTCTATATTTTGACAGAGGGCCGGATACGCATCAGCGTAGGAGAGGAGGAGGAGGACAAAACGACCTATATCGTTCATGCTGGTGAAGGTTTTGGCTGGTCAGGGCTCGTGGGATTTGAGAAGTACACCGGCTCTGCTGAGTGCCTTGTGGAGTCAAGCGTCATGGTCTTTGCCAATAAGTTTGTCAAAGAACTTGCCGAAAGTGACCCGGTAAATGGC
>CAZWVC010000643.1:0-1711 GCA_964637245.1 uncultured Desulfocapsaceae bacterium | reverse complement strand
GAATGGCGCTAGTTTAAGGGTATTTTTTAAAGAAAAGCTTCTGAATATATTGGTAAAAAATGGTATGTTTTCCTATGCGAAAAAAACATAAAACCATACCGATGTTGCCAGGTTTTTATCTTCGAAAACGAGGAAGAAAACCTTTCACCCCTCAGAAGAAATTGTCTCAGAAATTTTCTGCCCTTAAGCGGAAGTCTCATAAGCAGATTGGTGAGATTTTTGGGCAATTCATTCCCATACATCTTCTGAAACAAAAACAAACTGGATCTATGAGTAGAAAGCGTATTTTCACAAAGGAGAATACCTTCTGGTCTTTTTTGGGACAGGTTCTTGATGCAGACGGTGGATGTAAAGAAGCTGTTAAAAAACTGCAGGCATACACCTCGGCTCATGGTCTGAAAATGCCATCTTCATCAACTTCCTCATATTGTTCTGCACGAAAGAAACTGGATGAGGATGAGATTGTTAGTATTTTTCAACATACAGTAAAATGGAGCGGTGCAACAGCGGCATCTAAGCCATTGAATAATCGCCAAGTAATCGTTGTTGACGGAACCGGAGTCACGATGACAGACACATTAGAGAACCAAGAAGTATGGCCACAATCGTCAACTCAGAAACCAGGATGCGGCTTTCCTTCAGCAAGAATATGTGCATACTTTTCATTGGAAACTGGAACATTACTGAGTTATGCCGTCGGCAATAAAAAGAATCACGAACTCCCTCTATTTCGTGAACAGTGGTCCACCTTTCAAACAGGCGATATTTTTCTAGGTGACAAGGGTTTTTGCAGCTATTTCGATTTGGCGAAATTGCAGGATCTCGATGTTGACAGTGTGATTACGCTTGCTCGTAGAAAACCAGTTGGCAAAAAAGATTGCATTCACGAACTGTCCCCTGATGATTTGTTGATCGAGTGGAAAAGACCTGTTTACAACAGAGCTCTTTCTTACTCCCATGAGACTTGGGAAGAGTTGCCTAACAAGCTGGTTTTGAGGCAAATAAAAGTCAAGGTTACTCAAGCTGGGTTTAGATCAAAGGAGTTCTACATAATCACAACTCTACTCGATCAGGATCTGTACCCAAAAGACGAAATTGTAGAGTTGTACCTGAAACGGTGGGATGTAGAGCTATTCTTTCGAGATATTAAAACCACAATGGGATTTGACATTCTTAGGTGCAAGTCGCCAGAGATGATAAGGAAAGAAATCTTAATGTATTTCATAGCCTACAACTGTATCCGTCGCATGATGTTGCAGGCAGCAGAGACAATAGATACCAATGTCCGCTCAATCAGTTTCAAGGGGAGCTTACAGACAATTCGAAATTGGGAACCATGGGTAAGTGCTAGAAACCTGAGTAAACGTGAACGACAGGAAATGCTCGCTGATTTATCCTTAATCGTTGCTCATTGCAAAATATTTGAAAGACCAGGACGAAGTGATCCCCGTTGTCTCAAGCGACGACCAAAACCTTATCAGTTGCTTACGAAATCACGGCAAGAAATGAACGAGATTCAACATCGAAATAGATATAAAAAAGTAGCTTAAACTAGCGCCATTCTGGTCTGTCCCTCGTTTAACCTGTTATTTCGGAATTATCCTGGATTGCCTGGTACAGGCGTTCAACAAAGGCTTGATTGTAACCATGAGAAGTCATGTTGGCGGTAATACGTCCTCTGATGGAGTAGCCAAGCAAGTAGAGGTCCCCA
>CAZWVC010000642.1:0-1713 GCA_964637245.1 uncultured Desulfocapsaceae bacterium | reverse complement strand
GCTTTCTCGGTTCCAAATAGTTTCCCAGCCCAATTAAACATAGTGATCACCACATCAAAATTGCAATTATAAACATCCACAATACCGGATGCATTCGGAAGTTCCCTCGTTGCTGCCAGCCGATCAGGCCATTATATCGAGGCAAATAGATAAACCTTTTTTTCCAAAAGTAACGACCTTGCTCCCATCCTCCTTCATGCGGGGTTTTCCACTCAAGAAACTTGCCAACCGGGCAGAGTCCTATCCAATAATGAAAGAAATTATGCATGAAGTTCCTGAAGAACCAGGATATATGTTTGTTTATCTTCCATTTTTTGTGGAAATCGAGTGCTTCCTGTGCTCGATGCTCTGGGAATGGCATTGGCTCATCTTTGTTGCCGAACGGATTCAGCCAATGATGCCAGACCTGAAACCATTTACTTCCTATGATCGGGTCATAATATGGGTGTCTTGGATAGGCGAACCGTAGGAATTTATATGTGCTCATGACATTATCAGTTCGTCTATCTCAGCTGACGGACAGGCTTTTTTGGGGTCCAGTTCCCGATGACCCAAGACTCTTGCTTTTTTGTAGCCATGGTCTTTAAGATGGCCAACAATCCATTTCAAAGTGGCTTTCTGGTTCGCTGTGAAGTTGTTCTCTGGATCTAGGTTTTTGTCTACTCCTCCGGCCAGGCATATACCAATACTCTGCCTGTTGTAGCCTCTTACGTGCGCTCCGGTTTCGTGTAGCTTCCTGCCTTCCTGGAGCTTTCCATCTCGCTTGATAAAGAAGTGATACCCGACACAGCGAAAGCCGCGCTCCTTATGCCATCCGTCAATTGTCTTGATACCAATGTCCATGGTTGGCGGTGTAGCCGCGCAATGCACAACGATGTATTTAACGTCTGATGGCTTCATGGTCAATCACCTTTTTTACTTTCTCTGATCAAGTTTATGAGTGCAGATTGGCATCTTAAGCATCTTTGCTCAATGATGTAAATTCGTTTTTTCAGGTTTTCATTTATATCTTCTTGTTCTTCATTAACGATCAGCACTCCAGAATTAAAGGCTTTCTGGTTACCCCAATCCATCCTGGCTTGAGACCCTGTATACCTATCTGGAGCTGATTGGATTGTTTCCTCTTTGCCAAAAAGCTGTCGCTCGCCGACATTAATCCCGCCACCAGTAACAACGGCGAGAAATATTACGGAAAACCATCCAGGGGAATGTTTGTCATTGTTTGGCATCAAAAAGTAAGTCAAGGTCAGGCTCTTCCAGCAAATAATTTTTTTCTCCGTTGCTGGATAGAAGCATGTTAGTCTGGCCGCTTCTTATATATGGATCAAACCCAAGGGCGGCGTTTCCTGCTTCAGTATAGATGATGTGGTCCTTTAAATCTCTCTCAATTCCCCGTATGCCTGACTCCATCATGCTCATGTGAATCCTGTTGTTTTTTATTGATTCATCAAGTGAGTAGCTTATAATTCTAACGGTATCGAGAATGCCGCTTTGATATTCTGTCTTGCCAAGATTCTGGGAAACCACAATAAGGGTTATGGATGTCATGATGCCAACCAGGACTATGACAATATGACCGAGGCTAAAACCGATCTCCTTCATTGTAAGAAAGAATGACTTTATTTCCGACAAAAACCCTCTGTATTGTTGACGCTCCACCATCTTCCCACCCTCTTGTTTTTTTGTTAAAAAATTCCCAAAAATTGGTAAAAT
>CAZWVC010000641.1:0-1714 GCA_964637245.1 uncultured Desulfocapsaceae bacterium | reverse complement strand
TGAACAAGCAATCAATAACGCCTATGAAAATGAGCAATCTGTCTCCTTACTGTATTTAAAAGTGGATGCTTTTGAGGCTTTGTGTCAAATCACCGGCAAGCAGGAAGCAGACAGTGTCATGATGCATACTGGCAATTTGATCTCTACGCAGCTCAGGCAGCAGGATCTGATTGCTTCCACAGGTGAAGGTAACTTTGTCATTCTGATGCCCGAGACTTTAGCAACGGAGTCAAAGGAAATGACTAAAGGCATTTACAGGGCGGTAAGAAAATCTCACCCTGATCTCGGCAATATGCGCATTAATGTCAGCCTCAGTGGCGGTATGATTACCAGCGGCCCGGAAAACAACGGCTACAATCTCGAAAAGCTGGAGAATATTGCCTCCGGCCGCCTGAACAAGGCTGTTGAAGAAGGTGGCAATCAGTTGGTATATGCTGATCTTAAAAAGAGAAAGCTACAGCATCCGCAAGAGCTCGAACTTTTACCTGATTCAAAAATTGCAAAAGAGGTCTCCTTGCTGTCAGCGCTTGAATCTTTAAGAGACGGCAATATTGACGGCATTGACGTTCAGCTTCCCAGGCTGTTAAAGGAAACATTCCCACTCCTGGTGGTGGCAAATACCAAACTGAAACTCGGTATCGATGATGCCCTGAAACGGATACAGAGCAGTCTGGAAGAAACAACTGCTTGAAGAAAAAACTATCCTTCTCTGGATTGCTTTATTGTAGTAGCAAGACTTAATCTTTAATACACGCTCCACTCCGAGAATTAATGTATCTGGCACGTAGACATTATTCGGTATTAATGGATACTGATATCGTGGCTCTGGTCAGCCGCGATAACAAACAATAATCACTTTTCTATAATGTCCACGATGTGGTGAGTCTTTTGGCTCAGATTCGCACTTTGTGTTCGGTGTGGACTTCAGGTCTTGTCAAAACTGTAATCTGCCTTTAAATCCGCCAAACGAGTGGAGTATAGGAATAGAAAACTATGGCAGTGAATAATTGTTTCTAATATTGAAAAATATTATTCTCTAAGCTGATTTTCTTTTAAAAACTGAGTTGAAGATTTAAATGTCTACCTTGACGCGCTGGGCCGCTTTGATACTGGCTTATTTTTTTCTTGCGCTTGCCATCATCGGCTTGGTTTTACCCGGACTGCCAACGGTACCCTTTTTATTGTTAACTGCCTGGTTTGCCGCGAAAGGCTCTGAACGTTTACACCGCTGGCTCTATGCGCATCCGCAACTGGGCAAGTTGTTAATTGACTGGGAGCAACAGCGAGCTATTTCTCGTACCAGTAAGATAACCGCCGTGGTTTTGCTCACAGTTAGCTGGGTCATCATGTACGTACGCACTGACAACCTCTGGTTGATGACCGCGCTTGCCGTATTATTTATCGCTGTTGCTGCCTTCCTCTTAAGCCGTCCTGAGCCGCGTAGACAAAGCACTCGCTTTGATTAGATGCTGGTTACGAGCGACTTCTATTTCACATATGGAAACGCTGATTAAACCAAACGATGAGGATTGAATCCGTAGAAATCTGCTAAAATTTTGATCTTCTTGCTTCTCAATTTACTAACTTGAAGTAAAATACACCGCGTTGTCAAACTAACCTTAGATAATAAACATTGCACTTCAATATGGGCTTTTTCCACAGATTCATGCGTAATTTTACGATAGCTTGGAATCGTATTCTGCTGCGCCTCATG
>CAZWVC010000640.1:0-1719 GCA_964637245.1 uncultured Desulfocapsaceae bacterium | reverse complement strand
GAAGGTGAGATCAATATTGCCATAAGACAAGAGAAGAACCATGATTATGTTTTGCACATAGGGGATAATGGTGTTGGTTTCCCAGATACCATTGACCATAAAACAACCAAATCGCTTGGTTTAAAATTAATTCACAATCTGGCGCGGCAATTAAAGGGAACTATAAGTAAAGATGTTACCAAGAAAGGCACAAATTACATTGTCAAATTCTCAGAGGTCGGGCAACAATATCATTCAGTCGCTTAGTTGCTATCCATCATCCTAATCCAGACCCAAATAATCCTTATTTAGGCTGTTAATTGTTCTGGTATTATTCGCTATATTTAAGCGACTAATTCTAAAAAACCTTCGATGCTTAAAAGATTATTCCTTTTAGTGCTGTTTTGTGGTTCTACACTTTATGGTCAAGACTATTTTTTCAAGAAATTCCATCCTTTTAATCCCGATATTCCTTCACCTGAACAATTTTTGGGCTATGGTATTGGTGAACACCATACGCGACACGACTTAATTGTTTCCTATTTGGAAAAACTTGCCGATGTATCGGACAGGGTCTCCATTCATTACTATGGTAAGACCCATGAAAGTCGAAAATTGGTGATACTGACAATAACAAGTCCGGAAAATCTATCGAATCTAAATAATCTGAAGCAACAGCATTTGGCATTTATGGATCCAAATAGTAATGTTTCAAACTATGGAGATGTTCCTATTTTTATCAATCTGGCATATAATGTACATGGCAACGAGCCTTCGAGCTCCGAAGCTGCTATGCTGACGGCCTATACTTTTGCTGCCTCCAACAATCCAGAAATTCTGGGTTATCTGAAGAATGCTGTGGTTTTTGTTGATCCAACAATTAATCCTGATGGCCGTGATCGTCACACCCAATATGCGAATACGTATCAGGGAAATCCACTAGTAGCAGACCCTCAAGATGCCGAGCATAACGAATATTGGCCAGGTGGTCGTACGAATCATTATTGGTTTGACCTTAACCGAGATTGGCTATTGGGGATAAATCCTGAAAGCAGAGGTAAGTTAAACTGGTATCATGAGTGGTACCCAAATGTGGTTACCGATTTTCACGAGATGGGCACCCAAAGTTCCTATTTCTTTGAACCGATGAAAACGAACGGCTCGCTGGATCCCATAATGCCCAAGGAAAATTATGAAGACCTCAACGATATGTTCGGAGCAGAATTTGCCAAGGCTCTAGACAGCATAGGCAGTTTCTATTTTACCAAAGAAGTTTTTGATGGTACATATCCCGGTTATGGATCGTCCTACCCTGATCTGCAAGGAGGCTTGGGATTATTGTTTGAACAGGCGAGTTCTAGAGGCCATAAACAGACTACAACTTTTGGCGAGATAACGTTTCCGTTTACAATTCGAAATCAATATACATCGAGCATTGCCACAGTAAAGACTGCGGTTAAGAATAGGGCCTACATGAGAAAATACCAACAGGATTTCTTTAAAAGTGCCATTGCCAATGCTGTAAAAAGCAAGATTAAAGGCTATACTTTTGGCGATATTCATGACCAAAATCGAAATAAGGCATTCATAGATAAATTATTATTACATAAAATTGAAGTTTATAAATCAGGCAACAAATTCGCGGTACCGACGAAACAGCCCCAATACAGAATGGTTCAAACTATGTTCGAGACCTATTCTAGATACCGGGACAGCGTTTATTACGATGCTTCAGCGTGG
>CAZWVC010000639.1:0-1725 GCA_964637245.1 uncultured Desulfocapsaceae bacterium | reverse complement strand
GACCATTTGGAAGCCTCTTCCTTGCTAATTGGCGGACCAAGCTGAGGGTTAATGGTGCAGCGGACCAGGATATAAAGGAAATATAATGATGCGAGCAGCAGGCCAGGGAAGATGGAACCAGCAAAAAGATTACCGACAGAGGTCTCTTTCATTCCGGTGAGACCACCGTAAACAACCATCATGATCGATGGCGGAATCAGAATGCCCAAGGTTCCGGCAGCACAGATAATACCACTGGAGAGCTCTTTCTGGTATCCTTTCTTCATAAGAGCAGGAGTTGCCAGCAGTCCCATAGCAACAACCGAGGCACCGATAATACCGGTGGTCGCTGCAAAAACTGTACAGACGACAACAACGGCAAGGCCGAGCCCGCCCTTGAGTCCGCCAAGGACAACAAAAAGCGTTTCAAAGAGTTTGTCAGCGACCCGGGAACGATCAAGTAACTGGGCCATCAGGATAAACAGCGGTATGGCCACCAGAACATAGTTGTTCATCAACCCCCAGGTGTTGTTGGCAAACATGTCAAAGAGCCCGGCAACATCAAAACCGTTGTCAATCAATCCAAAAAGGGTGGCCACTGCGGCAAGGGTATAGGCCAGTGGATGGCCAAAGGCAATAGCGACGATAAGCGTGACAAACATTGCCACGGTCATAAATTCAAGACTCATTTCAATTTTCCTCCTTGCCGAAAAATGTCTGCAAGTCACGAATCAGGTTGGAGATACCCTGCAGAAGCAATATAAAAAAGCAGAAGGCCATCACAATCTTAAAAGGATAGATTGGCGGCGCCCAGCTGGTTGAATTCCTCTCCAGGCCCTGGATCGCATAAATAGCGAATTTGGTGGACCAGATGGTCATACAGGTCATTACCGGCAGAAAGAAAACTATTGTAGTCAGTGACCTAATGGCGGCCTGAGCCTTTGCTGGAGCCAGGGCGGTGAAAATATCGACCTGAACATGACCCTTGGTAACATCTGTATAGGCAAGGCCGAACATGTAATGCATACCGTATAGAAATGCGGTGGCTTCAAAACCCCAGATGGTCGGAGAGTTGAACCCGTAACGCATGAAAACTTCATATAATACCACAAATAACAGCGGGAAAATAAGCATGGAGGTGACTTTCCCCTGCCAGTTGTTAAACCCGTCAATGCCGTTGGCGATTTTTGAGAACATTGTTGTATCCTTTTTCTCAAGTGATGAGCAAATGTGCAATCAGACAGCCCTCTCCGGGTGTACCAGAGAGGGCTGCTTTAGAGATAACTGACTGTACGAATTATGATTTTAAAATCTTATTCAGTAATCTGTCCTGAGATGTAGGTCTCATATGGCCATGGGGTAGCACCAGAACGAGCATCACGCCATACGGCATACTCTTCGATGAATGCTTCCTGGCTGTCCAGAGCTTTCTTTACATCAGGATATTTAGCTTTAACAGAGTCAAGATAGGTCTTGGCAACCTTACGGAACTCAATAAGGGTCTCTTTGTCCATCTTCACAATCTCAATCTTCTCTTTGAAGCGGTTGATAGCTTCAGCGTTCAGAGAGTTGATCCAGTTGTATGACCAGGCTTGAGTCTCAGCAGCTGCAAGCTTGACGATCTCTTTGAGATCCTGTGGCAGTTCGTCCCATGCTTTCTTGTTGAAGAACAGGGCACACTGGATACCAGGCTGATGAACACCAGGCTGAATGGCATACTTGGTGATCTCGTCAAAACCCATGGGG
>CAZWVC010000638.1:0-1739 GCA_964637245.1 uncultured Desulfocapsaceae bacterium | reverse complement strand
AACAAAGTTATTTTAGGGATTTGCTCCAACGGTCTCAAGACAATGTTGAGCTGGCAGCAGAAACAGCTGAAGTCAACATTGCCACTCTCTACCGAAAAATCAAAAAATATAACCTCAGATAATAAGTTTGTTCGTTTGCGAACGCTCTAGTACTGCATTTTTATTTTTAAATGCTCGTAATCGTTAAATATAATTAGCAAAAAATGAGATTTTTTGCTTTTTCAATGATCCGCTAATAAACACTTTCGCATTAATGCAAAAGTGTTGCTGGTAATACTCCTACACCATTTATATATCTGATATTAATACCTATAAATAGAATTGGTATGCTGGGTCGTCCGATCTTTGGGTGGAGTATAACAACAAATAAAATTGCATATTTGCGAAAATCTATGTCTAGTATTTTCTTCTTCTCTTTTTTTTGTTAGGTATCCTGCTGTAAATCCATGAATGTTACGAAAATGCTATGAATCGGCATAATTATTGCTTCGACTATGGTACACCAGGAATCCCGTACCTGGGTGTAAGCTGCTCGAATTTGGCAGAGGTTTTTTTTCGACAGCAATAAGGTTGTGCCCGAGACGAAAAACAGCTCCGCATCGCTCTCCTCCAAAGACTGATGATGTTTTTCTCTGATTTTAGAGTTTTTTTTGTGGGCTGTTGCTCTTTGAGTTAAGGGCGCGACCTTGTTTTTTTTGTCCAGTCGCATCATGATTAGATCTTGTCTAATACTTCCTCACTGTTACCTTTAGAAAATAGAGAAAATTGCCTGAGATTTATTTCTTAGGGTGTTTTCTGTTAACATTGTCGCGATAGGGTGGTACTATAGTCGTTACTCACATAATCTTTCCAATACTCTCTTTATCTGACTAGGAGCTTCATGCTAAAGAAAATACAAGGCCTTGTTAAGGAAATGTCGCAAGAACTGCCACATATCCTCGCTGTGGCGGTTGTAACCGTGGATGACGGTATGTCCATTGCTGAAGTTACACGCAAGGAGGGAATCGAAACTGCTGCAGCATCGGCATATCTTGCCTCCATCGTCAAATCAAACAGTAAGGCAATTAGTCTGCTGGCAGATGATGAACTGATTGATGATATCCTGATAACCACCGATCAGTATCACTTCATTATCAGGCACATGCCGGCACAGCCGTTTTTTATTTTTCTGATGACAAGTAAAGAAGAATGGCTGGCAAAGGCAAGAATGCTCATAAAAAAATATGAGCCTAAATTTGTAGGACTCAAAGAAGCCCTGGACCACCTTAATTAAGCTTTACCTAAATATTTCCGTGCAATACAACCCATCGGGAAGCCTTGTTTTTGTTTGATCGCAAGCCCCCGACAGGTATATTCAATTATCCGCTCCTTAAATAGCTGCAGTCTGCTCTATTTTTACCGAGTTCTTTTTGATAGCGATTCTGATCCAGCCAAGATTAGTATCCTGGTCCGCAACAATTACGAGAAAAGCTTCACTACCTACAGGGGAGAACATGACAGGGCCTTCATTATACTCGAGCATTGTCATGGTGAGATCGCCTTGGCCAAGTTGATTTCCCATTGATTCTGCCGAACCAAAACCGGAGGATGCAATGGCGCCGATCATTTCAGCATCAATGCCTGTTCTGGCGATACTATCGAGCAGGAAACCGTCACGTCCAACAAGGCAGGCTGTATGCACGCCGTCTATGTTTGTAAACTCTGCTAAAATCTTCTGAATATCTGTCATTTCTTCGTCC
>CAZWVC010000637.1:0-1748 GCA_964637245.1 uncultured Desulfocapsaceae bacterium | reverse complement strand
GGAATAACAAGGTCCAGGCTTCCCATGAAAGCAAGGGCATCCATGATTAACATACCTGTGCATGTTTCATCAAAAAGATGCATGTTTGAGTATGTAGGTGAGCGTAACTTAAGGCGATACGGATTTTTAGTACCATCGCTGACCAGTCTGATGCCAAAGTTACCCCTGGCCGTTTCAACAGCCTGATAATAATCACCAGCAGGTGGTTTTATTATTTTGGGTTTCTTTTTCGGCATGATTGGACCTTCAGGCATTTTGATGATGCCCTGTTCAATTATCCGCAGAGATTGTTCGATCTCATCCATACGCACATTATAGCGCGCCAAGGAATCACACTCGTGGTAGACCGGGATATCAAAATCGAATTCTGGATAGACTGAATAGGGCTCATTTTTACGGACGTCGTAGTTGATGCCAGAGCCTCTTGCCACCGCACTTGATGCACCATATTTGCGGCAGGTTTCTGGTGAAAGTATGGCATTGCCTTCCAAGCGCTTTTTGAAAATAATGTTGCCAGTCACCAATTTGTGGTATTTTTTTAAAGATTTACGCATTCTCGGAATGAACTTCTCTACTGACTCAACAAACTGCTCATCAACATCATTGTAAAGACCGCCAAACCGATAATAGCTGTAGGTGAGTCTGGAACCGGTAACTCGCTCCAACATGTCGAGGATATATTCACGATCCTGGAGGGCGTACATCAGTGGACTGAAGCCACCTAAATCCATGACAAAAGCGCCAAACCAGAAGAGGTGCGATGCAATCCTATTAAGCTCTACGGTTATTGCACGAATATATTCGGCCCGTTCGGGCACTTCAATACCGGCAGCTTTTTCAACGAGGAGAACATGGCCATGGCAGTAGCCGAGAGCACCCAGATAATCCATTCTGCTGAGATTCATATAATACTGGGGATAGGTCTTGAGCTCACCCATCTTTTCATGCATTCGGTGTATATAGCCAATAACGGTTTCAGCATTGACAATGTATTCACCATCCATCTCCATTTTGACGCGCAGTACTCCGTGAGTTGCAGGGTGCTGCGGCCCGACATTGAGGACGAAGGTTTCATCTGGTTGGATTTGAATTGGTACACTCATGCTTTAAAATCCTTTAATAGTGGATGAAAATCAGCATCTTCAGGAAGGAGCAGGGGGATCAAGTGCGGGTGTCCCTCAAATTTGATCCCGAAAAAATCGTGGGTTTCACGTTCATGCCAATTGGCTCCTGCATACACCGAAGTGATGGTTGGCACTGAAGGATTATCTCTTGCCGTGCGGGTGCGGACCACGACTCTACAGAGATCGAAATCGTATCTGCTGAAATCGTAAACTACTTCAAGCTGGTCTTCTTTTGGCCAGTCTACCCCAGTTATACTTTCAATGAAAAAACCAAGGGAATCGATTATGACAACTGCATTTACCAGTTGATTCGGGTCAACCTGAACATCGATATGATAACCGTGCTTGTGATAATCACGTATAACGATACCATTACCCCGAGGTTCAGCTTTTTTCTTTTCAGGTTCTTCCTTCTCGGTTGTTTCAGGAGCTTCCTGAGTGGTTTCGTCGGCCGTTTCCGTGTCAGGGAATAGTGTTTCTAAAGCCTCTTTGGTTTGTTCAAAAATCATGTTGTGCAGCTCCATGTTTGCTTATATCAGTCGAATTGCTCATTATGCTATAATGATGGAACCTGTTTAGACTTGGGGTTTTTCCAGCGTTCCCAGCCAGAAAGTTTGTGCTCAA
>CAZWVC010000636.1:0-1748 GCA_964637245.1 uncultured Desulfocapsaceae bacterium | reverse complement strand
ACAAAAAATCGGCAGGAAGGATACACCTTTTGATAAAAACTTGATGGAAAACCTCCTCAGTGCCTGGGATTACATCGATTTTTTTATCAGAAAAAAGGATTACAGTCTGCTTTCCAAAAAGGGCGGCCCAGACATGCTGGAGATTAACAACAGAGTGCATTATGGTCTGGATGATACCTTGAGACAGGAGTATCACAAGGCTATTTCCGCCACCGCAGAAAAGTTTACCAAACACATCCAACCTCTCAGAAATTACTATAGAAAAAAAACATCAAATCAGTCTTCGATTAATAAAATCGCAGCAGAAATCTATATATCAATTTTAGGTCAGCCCCAACTCTACATTGAGGGTAATCACAGAAGTGGCTCAATAGTCTCAAGCTGGATAAATTTAGTACATGGTAGACCACCTTTTGTGCTTACCGTCGACAATGCCATGTCATTCTTCAAGCCAGCCCAGCAGATCAAAGAATTTGATAAATCTTCAACCTGGAGAAGCTTAACGAAGCTCCCTAAGTACAAGAAAACATTCAAAGATTTTTGGGTGCAACACTGCGATGAACGTTTTGCTGTTAAATAAAAAGTACTCATATCTTATCCTCAACTCATTCCCGCTTGTTTCTTCCATCCTCAGCAACCACGATATACAACAAATTTTTCGTAGAAATAAATATTGGTGAGAACCTTTTAAGTTTGAATTAATCCTGTATTCAGGTTAAAAGAATTTTTCAACTTTTTCAGAAGAAAAATGACAGCACCTTGTACTTTTACATTAAGTTTGAGTTATATCAATAAATTAAAGTGATAAATAGCGTATTAAATGAAGTCGTAGAATTAACCAGACAGCTTGTTACCATTCCATCAACCCACTCCCGTCCTGAAGAAATAATCCGCTGTGCCGATTTTATAGAGAATTGGTTAACAAGCTATGGCATTCGAGCCAAACGTTATTTATCCAACGGAATTCCAACACTTGCAGTTATGCCTGGAGAAACACTTTCGGCTGAGATACTTCTTAATGCCCATTTTGATGTGGTAGAAACCGATGATGAACTACTTTTTCAACCTATCATTCACGATGGCAAGCTGTATGGCCGAGGCGCAATAGATGACAAGTATGGCATCGCTCTCTCACTTATCCTATATCGTGAACATTTTCGAAACCTACAATCCAGGGGTAAGGACCAGACTGCGATGTGTTTTGGTTTATTATTATCTGGAGATGAAGAGGTTGGTGGGGCCAATGGTATAGGTGCAGTCGCAGAAAACATTGATGGACAGTTTTTCATCGTCCTCGATGGTGGGTGCCCAGACAGAGTGATCACCAAAGAAAAGGGTATTATTGTTTTACAAATGGATGCACATGGCAAAGCTGCCCATGCCGCCCGCCCATGGCTTGGCGAAAACGGATTTGACAAACTCGTCACCGATTATGTGAAGCTGAAGACGCTTTTTCCAGAGGTAAATGACAATCACTGGCACAAAACAATGGTTCTCTCACAGTGCCAGACCGGCAACGGCTCAACCAACATGGTGCCGCACCATGCCACTGCCACTCTTGATATTCGCTATACTGACAACGATGACCCCGATAAGATAATTGCCAGCATTAGGGAAAATGTGGAGAGTTCAATTACTGTAATGGCGAAAGAACCGGTTTTCTTAGGCGGGAGATCTCCGTACCTCAACCTTTTGCAACAATCTTGTGAGGATGCTGTTTTCAGTTTTGAGCATGGCGCTTCAGATGC
>CAZWVC010000635.1:0-1774 GCA_964637245.1 uncultured Desulfocapsaceae bacterium | reverse complement strand
CGGCGCATGCGCCCCATATCCGACATGACGACTCGGCCAACTGAACCCTATCGTTGCATAAATTCTCGTTAAAAATATCCTGAAACAAAGCTGTAGTAAGGCTTTCCCGATCTTTTGTCATTGTTACAGGATCTCACCGCTGGTGAGATTCCACGACAGCTGATTTCCCTGAAAAATTTTCTTATCTTTTGACCGCTGCAATGAGAAAGCGGTCCACCTTTATCAGTATAATCGAAGGCGCCAACCAATCGAAAAACCACAAAGAGAGACCGCTTCAATGAAGTGTAGCAAGTCTGAGATTATTCTGAAATCCCAACAACTGCCTAAGCTAAGATTCGAGGACCAACACCTGACCTCTTTCTCCGGCCTGATCCTGTTCCAGCAGTTATTCATCCTGATCAGCCTGAGGGAGAAGCTGCGTCTTTGCTTTCGCCATCTTCGCGTCAGTCCGATCTTCGGTCATGGCCGTATCGTGCTGTTACTGGTGGTTCATTTTGTGCTCGGCTACCGAACCTTGCGTGAGCTTCGCTATTATGCCGATGACCCCATGATCTATCGGGTGGTCGGTCTGAAACGGATGCCAGATGTTGCAACCATCAGTCGTTCTCTATCGAGCGCCGATGCGTTGGCCGTGGACAAACTGCAGACTCTGCTTCGACAGATGGTGCTGGAACGTCTGGCAACGCTTAACCCACGCAGCGTCACGCTGGACTTCGATGGCTCGGTGATCGGTACCGGCCGCTATGCCGAGGGCACCGCCATTGGTTTCAACCGCAAGAAAAAAGGGCAACGCAGTTACTACCCGTTGTTTTGTACGATCGCGCAGACCAGTCAGGTCTTCGATGTCTTGCACCGCAGTGGCAATGTGCATGATTCTAATGGCGCGCAAGCCTTTATCCGGCAATGCATTGAGCAGATTCGCAAGGTTCTCCCTGGGATAAACATTGAACTGCGTATGGATGGTGCTTTCTTCAGCCAGGATATTGTCGATATGCTGGACAAGATGCAGGTGGAATACAGTATTTCCGTCCCTTTCTCGCGCTTGACTGCCCTCAAGCAACTGGCTGAACAGCGGCAACGGTGGACACCCGTCTCGAAGGAATGTGCGGCCTTTGAAGTACAGTGGAAACCCAAAGCCTGGCCCCGCCGCCATCGCTTTGTATTCATCCGCAAGGCGGTAAGGGTTCAATCCAAACAACCTGTTCAACTCGACCTGTTCGAACCTTACGACTATGGCTATGACTTCAAGGTGATTCTCACCAACAAAACCCTCACCGCCGCAAAGCTTATGAACTTTCATAATGGACGAGGTTCACAGGAAGGTATCTTTGCCGAACTCAAATCCGGCAATGCCATGGCTTATGTGCCCAGCCGGACCTGGATTGGCAACCAAATTTATCTGGTTGCCGCCTTAATGGCGCATAATCTGTCACGTGAATTACAAATGCGATCAACACCTGCTCAACGTAAAACAGGTGAAAAGCGTCCTGCTTTGTGGTCTTTCGCGTCTATTGCAACTTTACGCCGTCGATTGATTCAACGCGCCGGTCGGTTGATTTATCCTCAGGGCAAATTCACCCTATCAATGAGCACCAATGCCACTGTTGAAAAAGAGTTTTTGCAAACGCTTGATGCGCTGAAAGCCGCTGCTTGATCTGTTTTTTATGCAACACTAGGGATAACACTCTGAGTATACAATAAAGAAATTATATAAGTATATTAACGCCAGCATTTACTACTTATAACTGATGTGGGATGTTATTAAAGATGACAC
>CAZWVC010000634.1:0-1777 GCA_964637245.1 uncultured Desulfocapsaceae bacterium | reverse complement strand
CGGGATTCTTGATATATCAGGGGCAGGAACAACAGTGACATATGAGACAATTTTGCAGGGAATTGAATATAACAATACCGATACAGATCCTGATACCACCAGTCGGGCCATTACCGTAATTGCCAACGACGGTATTGACGATAGCACAACCAGAACATCAACCATCTCCATTACCAGCGTGGAAGAACCCACGGTGACTACCCAGGAGGCGACTTCGGTGTTCATCACCACGGCCATTGGCAACGGCAATATCACAGATCTGGGAAGCCCCAATCCCAGCCAGCATGGTGTTTGCTGGAGCAAGTCAGCCAATCCCACGATCTCTGACAGTAGAACAGAAGAAGGGCCTGTCACCTCCACTGGTTCTTTTGAAAGCACCATAACCGGTCTTGCCCCTTTCACTACGTATCATTACCGTGCGTACGCCACCAATAGTGCGGGCACATCATACGGTGCAGACAGAACCTTCACCAGCGAAGGGGAGAAATTTCCATGGCTTATCCTGATGCCTGGACTTGTTTTTCCAAACAAGGATATTGATCCTAATCAGTCCTTTATAGATGAGTGATGGATAGTGATTGACCTGGCGACACCTGGAGCGAAAATGCGGTAAAGCTCGAGCAGCATTTGTTAACTGCCCTGCAAGCTGTTTGATTAAATCAGCAGTGCCGAAAACTATGGATTGTGGGATACGAAATCAGGTGAGACACTCTGTTTTTCTGCTGGCCTGCCTGATTTGCCAGAGCGAGTGTCAAAACCCGTCAGCCTCTCAACCACCATTTAAAAATCCTCGGTACCAAAAGGACGCCTTGTACGATTTCTCTCTCCTAATAGGAGAGTAAGTTTGGAATCAACACTCAGTAATTTTTTTCCACCTGCCTACAACTGACAATAGTTCATTTTTCCGGACGAAAATGCCATGAGAAACGATATCACAATGGACAGGAGCGTTAGACCACAAATATTCTCAGGGGTATTTTACCAGCTTAGCATTTACAGGATATCTGAGAACATACTGAATAGCAGTCAGGAGATATTGATCAGTGGAAACGGGACAGAGGAAATCCACCCCTGGAAGAGCTATCATTACACGTCTTCACGAAAATTCCAACCAGGCAATGCCCTGTCAAGTTTCCTTTACATAGAGTACAATATCTCCTTTCTCTCAAAAGGCACACGGCAGGAAAGGTTAACAACCGCTCTTGCCGTGCATTATAGATATCTATATCATTGGTTGAATGCAGATATCCATTTATTTGAACTTCAGCTCAAGTGTTTCAACATGGAATAGATGATTAATCTGTGAATTATCAAATACGGCTACTCCAAACGGATATACTTTACTCTTATCTGTAAACTGGACATCCTGAGTATCAGCATTTTCCCCTTCGGTTTTGAGTGCACGCATTACCTCCAGTGTCCATACACCGTTCTCATGATGATTACGGGAAAGAATGTCTGCTCGTCCTCCCATCATAGGCTTGATGTCAATTCCCGGAACGACATCCCCTGCTTTAAAGGTATCTACAAAAGGTACTTTCTTGCTGGGGATGACAAAATATTTCTCATGCGCACTCGCATTGATATTCATGAATGCCGGAGCCGACTTGTCAGCATTATCGTTGTTTTTATAGCCACCTTTGCCGGTATCGCCTTTTCTTCCCCAATTCTTATTCTTCTTGGGATCTTTGGTATTATCTACGTATTGATCATCGAACATTCCCATTGGCAGTGAGCGTACATACTTGGCATGCCACATGTCAATGGTTTCGCCATC
>CAZWVC010000633.1:0-1781 GCA_964637245.1 uncultured Desulfocapsaceae bacterium | reverse complement strand
ATGATAGTGAGGAAATAATGACAAACCCTGTCTATTTTATTGGTGCCGGACCGGGTGATCCAGAATTGATCACGGTCAAAGGACAGCGCCTGCTGCAGGAAGCTGATGTTATCGTCTACACCGGCAGTCTTGTACCCAAAGCTCTGTTACAAGGGGTCGCAGCAGAAATCCATAACTCAGCTGGTCTCAATCTCGATGAAGTTCTCAATATTCTTATCCCCTCCTGGACAGACGGTAAAAAAGTTGTTCGTCTGCACACCGGAGATCCGGCAATCTATGGAGCCATCAATGAGCAGATTGCCGCTTTGCAGGATGCCGATATCCCTTACATCGTTATTCCTGGTGTAAGTTCAGCAACAGCAACTGCGGCTGCGCTTTCAACCGAACTTACCCTTCCCGATGTTTCCCAGACGGTGATTATCACCAGAAGAGCCGGGAGAACACCTGTACCGGAAAAGGAGGCATTGCCATTGCTTGCCTCGCACCAGGCAACTATGCTCATTCTTCTCAGTATTGGTATGATTGAGGAGGTGGTCGAGGATTTAGTTGCAGGTGGATACACTCTGGATACCCCTGTTGCCGTGGTTGAAAAGGTGAGCTGGCCAGAGGAACGGCAGCTTAGGGGAACCTTGGGTGATATCGCCGCAAAAGTTCAAAAGGCTGGGATTCGTAAAACCGCAATTATTGCGGTTGGAAATGTGCTTGCCCAAGCCCCTCCACCATCCTTATCCAAACTCTATGACAAAGCATTTTCCCATGAATACCGCAAGGGAACTGCACCATGAAAATTGCAGTGCTGGCTATTACCGAGGGTGGTGTTCGCCTCGCTGAAAGTATTGTCAAAGATCTTGAAAACGCGCATCGTCTACCCAATGATAATGGTGTTGCTGCCACCCTGGCAGAAAACTGGTCAGATTATGATGGATTTCTCTGTATCATGGCAACGGGAATCGTGGTTCGGGCAATTGCCCCTCTGTTGCAAGACAAGCAGACTGACCCCTGTATCCTCGTTATGGACGAAAAAGCTCAACATGTAATCAGTTTACTTTCAGGCCATATAGGTGGCGGTAACGCCTTAGCCCATAAAGTTGCAACATTGGTAAATGCCAGGCCAGTCATTACCACAGCCTCGGATGTAATTGGTTTAGTTCCTCTTGATCTCTGGGCTGCAAGGCAGAACCTTGTAGCCGCTAATCGACAGCAGCTCACCAAAACGAGTAGCCTGCTGGTTAATCAGGGAAACCTGAAGATCTATTGTGAAGTTGAGGTCGAAAGTCTACCTCCTGGAATAGTACAAATTGCCGATCAAGATAGTGCTGATCTGGTAATTACTAATCAACAGCAACCGATACATCGTCTTGCTTTTTATCCCAAAAACCTTATCATCGGGATGGGATGCAATCGTGGCACTTCGGTGTCCGAATTCGAAAAAGCCCTGAAAGAACTTCTCGGTGATCTCGAACTATCGATGCATTCCGTCAGAAATATAGCCTCGATAGATGTCAAGCAGGATGAAATCGGTCTTCTCGAATTTGCTGCAAATAATGGCTGGAAAATAGACTTTTTTAACAAAGATCAAATTAACCGTATCACTAATGTGACCATATCTGATGCTGCAGTACGCGCTGTTGGCGCAATCGGAGTTGCTGAACCGACAGCATTACTCAGTGCTAAAACCACACAATTATTGAGTAGGAAACGCAAATGGCAGAATATAACAATGGCAGTCGCCGAGGCACCCTTTACGTTGTCGGCACAGGTCCAGGAGCAAAAGATCACAT
>CAZWVC010000632.1:0-1787 GCA_964637245.1 uncultured Desulfocapsaceae bacterium | reverse complement strand
CCCATCAAGTACCATGACGCGCTAAGATTCCATTCGTACTCCGAAATACTGTTCCATATCAGATCTATTAGACAGATCTCCAGTGCCATATAAAGAATCGGCTGCATACCCATTATGCACAAATGTGCACTTTCAACGAAAGGATGGGACAAATGGCGTTCTACGCATTTGCTAAGAACGATAGGATTGAGGGCGAGAGTATTGATGAAAAACACCAGGGATGGATTTGTTCTGAATCTATATTCTACCAAACGACTAAGCACCACTGATCTTCGGAACCGTCAATGAGTCGATATTGAACTGATCACTACTCCTGAGAATACTGGATATTCATTGATATGGTAGATGGCCGTTTATTGTTGAACCACATCTTTTGACAGCTTATAAAATGGGAGGCAGGAGATGTTTCGTGAGTTTACAAAAGGATCTAACAAGTATGCGCTCAAGACCAGTGTGGATACCAATGCTTCTGATGAGATTAAAATTCATTTTAAAAATAAAGAGGCAATCAGAAAATTCTTCTCGGTGCCAGGAAAAAACTCAACATTTAATTTAAACTTAATTCGAATTGCAAAAGATATAGCCCCTTCTTTTTGTTGTCGTTCGCATAAGAACCGTCCCAAGCCATCTGACCAAGAATTAATAGAGCAGCTTATTAATATGATTTTTTCCGGAGAGCTAAAAGTAGTACAGAGGAGCAAATATATAAAAAGGAGGATTGACCCGATTGGATGGTTTGATTGGAATAAATTTTTAGCCGATCCAAGAGTTCAAGAGGACTTCCATGCACTTCCAGAAAAAGTCCAGCTTGCTACAATGAGAGCGTGGCAAAATGAAAGAGATGCCTTAAAAATTACAGAGATATTTAAACCCACGGATTTCAGCCAATCGCCACCATCACATGGCACAATCGGGGTGGGCGGAACGTTCACAGCAGGAACAGGTAAAGCCGGATCAGTTACGATTATAATTGTTACTGATACTTCAGGAAATGTCGGATATCTAAAAAGCGGTGGAGCTGGAGGCATGGGAGGTTCAAATGTCTCTGGCAGCTTTCTTGTTCAGGTGACCGATGCTAGGGACATATACAAACTAAAAGGACTTTCAACACAGACAGGCGGTTCATTTGGCGAGGGTTATAATATCGGTTTTGAGTATATCATCGGCAGTGGATATAAAGGCGTCAACTTCTCGTTCGGGATTGGAGGGGGATTAACTGTGGCAGAGCTGCATTCAATTGCAGAATATGCCTCTGTTAAAGGGGCCAGTGTCGATGAAATAATTAATTACGTTAAAAAGTTGAAAAAGAAGGACTGATATGTTTTTTATAGTGCTTGATAGACGCGACTTACCTCATTCTCATAAGAAGATCCACATCAAGAAAAATAGTGAAATGATACTAAAGGAGACCGAAACAAACAGGCTAATCAGAAAATGCCTCACTTTAACCATGCACCTTTTTGTTCTAATCGGTGTTGTGTTATTAGCTGCGCATGTCCTTCTTTTCCTTAGAGGGCAATTGTCCTCTGCCGATATTATTGGCGCATTATTGTGCAGTGCCTTAATAGTCATAGGAATTTACTTTAGAAAGAGGATAGCCCGGATAGAAGAATTAGGAGAGAATCTTTTGATTCTGTCGTCTCAATATAAGAAAATTCAATTACAATTCAAAGACATTATATCTGTCAGAAAAATGATTCGCTTTACGATTTCGGAAAGGGCCTGGTTTATTGTCACCTATTATAATGCAAGCGGTAAAAAAGAAAGGTGGCTGTTTCAGGGGGAAC
>CAZWVC010000631.1:0-1791 GCA_964637245.1 uncultured Desulfocapsaceae bacterium | reverse complement strand
TGTTAAGAAATGCCCATATTACGAGTTGAAATTCAGTGGCTAACCAGCCATTACACTGGACCCGCAAACAACCCGGGCCAGTGAATTCAACGTTGAGGCTGTAGAATAAGGTAAAATCATAGCAAAAACATAAAGTTAAGTGTATAATTCATGGGCAAATCTGCAAAAGACCGCTTAACTAAACACAACTCTCTGTAATCATGCCCAAATTCAAGCCCATGAATGACCGTCAAGGAATATTCTCTCCCATCTTTCTGTGCCAACAAATACAAGAAGGAACCTTCGAATATACTCTTAGTAAACTGATTGATAACGCACTTGACTTGTCTTCCTTTTACCAAAAGTACAAAAATGATCTTACAGGAGCGCCAGCCTACGATCCAACCGTTTTACTAAAGGTCATTTTCCTTGCCTACTCAAGAGGAGTTACCTCTAGCAGAAGGATAGAAGAGTATTGCCGAGAGAATACTGTCTTCATGGCACTCTCAGCCAACTCCAGGCCACACCATACGACAATAGCCACGTTTGTTTCCACCATGCACGATGAAATGAGCGATCTTTTCCTGCAGGTACTCTTGATTTGTGATGAACGGGGTTTAATCGGTAAAGAAATGTTCGCCATTGATGGATGCAAAATGCCAAGCAATGCTTCCAAGGAATGGAGCGGTACCATTGAAGACTTTCGTCGTAAAAAGAAAAAGCTCCAAACAGCAATCACCAGAATCCTTGAGAAACACCAGCAGCAAGACTCATCTAAAGGGAATATTGACACGAAGGTTTCAGATGAAAAATATGTCAAATCACTCCAGAAAGATGTTGCCAAATTAACAGAGTTTCTCTCTACAAATGAAGATAGAGTTGGTCTTACGGGAAAAGCCGTTAAAAGCAATATCACTGACAATGAATCTGCGAAGATACACACCTCCAAAGGGGTAATCCAGGGGTATGTGGGTGTTGCGACAGTAGATAAAAGAAAACAGATAATTGTTAATGCTGAAGCATTCGGTCAAGGTTATGAGCAGAATCTTCTCAAACCTACAATTGAAGCGACACGTGCGAACTTTGCTGCTATAGGCCATGATGGAGACATTTTTAAATCTGTTACGGTAGCAGCTGATACCGGATACCACTCCGAGGAGAATATGCAGTTTCTCTTCTCAGAAAATATTGATGCTTATGTGCCTGACAGGGACTTTCGTCGTCGCGATCCTCGCTTTGTTAATAGTGATCGCTATAAAGAATTGCAGAGAAACAAGAACCCTACAGGAAAAACAAAGAAATTTACCCCAGCTGATTTCAGCTTTGCCGAGGATTTAAGCTATTGTATATGTCCCGCAGGAGAGAGGTTGTATCGAAGTGGTAAAAACACCAAGGTCAAGGATTATCAGGCGTATAAATTCAAAGGCCCTAAAAGATCCTGTCTGCCGTGTACGATGCGTGAGAAATGCCTGCGCAAACCAGAGAAAACGGAGATAAGACAAGTAGCATTTTTCACGGGCAAAAAGCGTAACGGATTGCCACGGTTTACCGAGAAGATGAAAGCCAAGATAGACAGTGAATTAGGCAGATCTATTTACGGTTTACGTTTAGCGATCGGTGAACCACCTTTCGCCAATATTCGCTCTAATCTCAGGTTAGATAGATTCTCTCTTCGCGGCAAATTGAAGGTAAACACCCAGTGGAACCTTTTCTGTATTGTTCACAATCTGAAGAAGCTCCATAATTATGGTGGTTGTTTTGGGTAATGAATAGATTGAGACAGATAAAATTCTGTAAACATACTTTAAATCA
>CAZWVC010000630.1:0-1811 GCA_964637245.1 uncultured Desulfocapsaceae bacterium | reverse complement strand
ACAACGGAACAGCTTTCATAAACAAAACGTAAGCTATGAACCCACCAATAATAGACCCTGTGGTTCCAACTTTTGCAGCCTTCTCACTAAAGTAAGCCTTGAGGTTAAGTTGGCTTTTTATCGCTCTAATAAAAATAACGTCTTCCTTGAGAATGTATAACGTCCCGGTAAGGGGCACATGCTTACCGGCGAAAATCGCGGAAGCGCCGGTGAGTATGTGTCCCAGCGAACGCAGTGAGCGAGCTTAACTGGTTTGTATGGATAATTCGTCCCTAAATTCATCGTTAATCGTTTTACAAGAAGGGTAAAGTGAGACCCAGACTTTGGCAGCAACCAAAGTAGGCACAGTAGCAGTTCGATTGACCGAGGGTTCCTCTGTTGAGAGACCGATAACAAACGAGAACGCTACTGAGCACTCCAAGCACTAATCTCGAATAGTCGACTGGGCCTCAAGAGCTCGCATATAGCAAACCAGAGTAAAGCTTATTATGAAAACAGAACATGCGCAAAGAATTACCGTGGGAGTAGATACGGGGAAGTTGGTATTGGATATCCATATTCGTCCATTGGATATTGATTTCAGTGTGGCTAATGATGCACAAGGTATTGAAGTTGCAATCAAACAATTAAAGGCTCATTGCCCTGAGCGGATAGTGATTGAGGCGACAGGCCGTTACGAGTTCGCTTTTATTTTGGCATGCTCGAAATCCAAGTTGCCCTTTGTGATATCGAACCCTATTCATATCAAACGCTTTGCAGGCGCGATTGGTCGTCGGGCGAAAACGGATAAGTTAGATGCGCAATTGATAGCTCACTATGGTGAAGCAATTCAACCTAAGTTATCTCACCTGAAGCCAGAGGCGATGAGGATGATGGCTGATTTAGTGGCCCGCAGGAATCAACTACTGGTGATGCGTACCATGGAGAAGAACCGGCTGAAGATAATGCCTAAAGGCCTGTCTTCAATGATAAAACCTATCCTAACCGCGTTAGAGAAGCAGATAGAAAAAAGTGATGCGAAGCTGCTTAAATTGATTGAGAGTTGTCCTGACTATCAACTGAAAAGTGAGCTTGTGCAAAGCATGCCAGGTATCGGCAAAACAGCAGCGGCTACCTTAATTAGTTATTTGCCAGAGCTGGGTTATATGAATAACAAACAGGCAGCCGCCTTAGTGGGCGTAGCCCCGATGAACAATGAAAGCGGTCGATTTAAAGGCACGCGCAAAGTACAGGGTGGACGAGCACAAGTGCGTACCGTCTTATTCATGGCAATGATGTCAGCGATACAATGTAACCCTGTTTTCAAGCAGAAGTATCAGCAGTTGTTGTTAGCAGGAAAGCCCAAGAAAGTCGCATTAATCGCCTGCGTTCGAAAGATGGTGGTTACCTTAAATTCGATGGTGAGGGACGGCAAGAAATGGGCAGTTACACCAGCGTGATTTAGGTGATTTGACACCATAGTCGTTTGTTAGGGTTTTTCATTGTCGTTCATTTTGGCAAAGAATTCTTCCAATAATGGTTGGAGATTGCTTCCTGAGCAGTCTTTGAGTATTTGATTAAGTTGGCACACTTCAGCAAATATTTCCATGTCAGATGCTGTCAGATTATCCTTTAAAGTTGAATAATATATTAAGTGCGCACCAAAAAGGTTTTTTCTGGTCTCATAGTCTTGTGAGGTTAACTGGGATAACGCTGCTGCTGACTTCAATAGAGCTAACGCAATGAACTTTTCTTCATCCGTCATGTGCTCAGAGGTTATGGCTAGTGCCACTTCAATATTAGTTTCTATTGGTTCTTTTGCAGATTTGGCG
>CAZWVC010000629.1:0-1822 GCA_964637245.1 uncultured Desulfocapsaceae bacterium | reverse complement strand
TTTTTTAGGAGTGCCTGTCCCCGCTTAAATTCAAGAGTTTAAGATTCGAGACGAAGCATGGTCACTTGATAGCCATCAAGCTGTGTATAGGTTTGTTCGATGATGGTGCGGGGATAAGGTTTATTGAATTTTGATTCAATCCAAGTTAGAGCATCCACTTCTATAGATTCAGAAATAGTTTCGTCTTGAGTATGCAGTAACGCCTGACAATTGTTTGGCAAACTATCGCCAGATTTGAATGGAATCCAGTGAGGAAATTTTTTCCAGTCTCTCCAACTATATCTAACAATGCCATCTTTCGAATATATTAAAGCAAAAGGGTTAGTGCTATGAGTTGCACATTTGTTAGAAATAGCCTCAAAACTCATTTCAAATTTTTGCTCAATTTTCTTCAAACCCTCCATAGTAGGGTACATGGAGTTGATTTCTAGAGAAATCCTATCATCAGGCATCAAAAGTGACTGTGAGAACTCGTTTGCTTCATTTTCTAGTTGTTGGGTATTATCGGACTTGGATGTGAACTTTATATCTTTTGGAGCACAACTTTGCTCAGCACCATGGTGCAATAATAGAAAGTGACCTAACTCATGGCCAATGGTAAAACGCTGCCTTCCATGAGGGCTACTTGCTTTGTAAAAGATCACACCATGATTCTTTCCATCATCAGCTACCAGCATCCCCTCTACATCCTCAGTTTGCATTGCTTGGATTTCTTCAATTCCAACAGCTTTAGCAATTTCTTTAATTGGAATTGGCAGGTCAATATCAGGGCACTGACGAAATATTTCTGCAACTAGTTGTTGAGGTGTAAAACAATCGCTCAACTCCATGAGATCAAGTTTTATCATCGCCGCTCTACTTTTTCTCTTCGATGACGTTCACAGCAAAATCTATAGCTTGTTCAACTACTTTCCAATCGGACTCTGTCATATTTTCTGGATCAAGTTTTCTGAGAAGGGCACTATATCGCTGATCTGGTATTTCCTCTTCGCCAACACCAGCAAGATAATCGAGAGTTACGTTATAGAATGATGCCAACTGTTTGAGCAATTCTAAAGATGGGTTTTTGGTTTTGCCTTTTTCTAGCTCCCAGACGTGTGGCTTAGAGACCCCAATTGCATCCGCAACTGCTTGCAAAGATACGTGCTTGTCTGCTCTTAATTGTCTTAATCTTTCAGCTAGTGTCATAACCTCCCTCCTCTAAGATTATTAATCCGCGTCATGATATATCTAACATTGTTGTATGGATAGGTCTTGACATCAAGTTTTTGTATAGATTAATCTAACGTCCATAAACCTTAATCCTTACAAAGAGAATGTTATGACTAAGAAGAATCAACATGTTGTACCAAGGAACAATGGCTGGGCAGTTAAGAGTGCAGGGAGTGAGAGGGCATCATCAATCCACTCAACGCAAGCAGAAGCAATATCTCAGGCTCGTTCTAATGCAATGAAACAAAATTCAGAAATGCTAATCCACGGCAAAAACGGGCAGATTCGTGAGCGGAATTCCTACGGTTCAGACCCATACCCTCCAAAAGGTTAAAGAGGAATTTATTGATGAACGGGAAATTTGAAATTTTTATAGGTCAAGATAACCAATATTACTTCCACCTTCTTTCTCCTAGTGGAGTTAACTTAGGTTACTCAGAGGGTTACACAGCTAAGCACAACGCTGAAAATGGTATTTCTTCGGTAAAAAGAAACGCACAATCACTAAATAATTTTTGGGTATCCAAAGGTGCTGATGGGTATTACTACTTCCGCCTTGAGGCAGCTAATAGGGAGATTATATTGCGTTCATCTAAGAGGTATCTAACCC
>CAZWVC010000628.1:0-1838 GCA_964637245.1 uncultured Desulfocapsaceae bacterium | reverse complement strand
ATCATATGGTTGAAGATGCTGGCAATATTTCGATTCTGCATTTACCTGGTTCCTGGGAGTCCTATCTGGATGGGCTTACAGGTAAAAATCGTCATGAGATTAGAAGGAAAATACGCCGATTACAAGAGGCTGGAGAGGTGAAGTTTCAGGAGTTGAAGGAGCAGCAAGAGCTATCAGGGCATTTCTCTGGTTTTCTCCAGATGTTTAGCCAAAGCAGGGAAGATAAGGCAAAATTTCTTACAAAACCTATGGAAGCCTATTTTACCAGGCTAGCAGGAGAAATGGCCAAAAGAAAAATGCTAAATCTGGGAGTTTTGACAATAAATGATAAACCAATTGCTACAACTTTTGGGTTTATCTTTAAAAGAACATTATATTTGTATAATAACGGATTTGTTTCTGCTTATCGCCATCTCAGCGGTGGCTTGTTGAGTAAGGTATTTGCTATAAAACAGTCTATAGCAAATGATATGAGCCATTTTAATTTTCTCAAAGGAGATGAAAAATACAAACGTCACCTCGGAGGAGAGGTTATTCCACTTAAGAGGCTTAAAATCAGCCTGTAATCCTATCAATAGACAACCGCATGCATACTGAACTTAATATTCAGTTGCTCTCGATTCATTCCAGCCCCCTGGGAAAGCTGGGAACCAGAGATACCGGGGGTATGAGTGTTTATCTTCTTGAAACAGCCCGAAAGATGGGAGCTCTTGGTCATCGTGTCGATATTTTTACTTTGGCTGAGAAGGGGAGTGTAGGGTCTTCAATTCTAACACTTGCTGATAATGTAAGACTTGTTCATTTAGAAGTTAACGCGCAGGAAAGATTAACAAAAGAGAACCTTTTTGATTATCTTCCCAGAGTTTATGATGCATACCAAGAAAAAATTGGATCTCTTCAGAGGGAGTATAATCTCATTCACAGTCATTACTGGCTATCAGGTTGCTTTGGCATGATGCTGCAAGAAGAATATCAGTTGCCTCACTACATCACTTTTCATACACTTGGAAAAGTAAAGAATATTGCCAGTGGTGATGAGAAGGAATCTACCCTTCGTATCTTCCAGGAAAGAAAATTAGCTAATGAATGTGATTGTGTAGTTGCATTTACACCGGAGGATAAAAATAATCTTATAGCCCATTGTGGTGCCGCACCGGATAAGGTGGCTATCATACCGTGTGGGGTGAATATGGATATATTCAAGCCTGTCTATTCATCCATACCAGCAATAAAAGAGAAGCTGACAAAGGAGGATAAGGTTTTGCTCTTTGTCGGTAGGACTGTTCCCATTAAGGGGATAGACAAGCTACTTGATGCTGTAGCACTGCTGATACCAGAATATCCGCTTAAATGTGTCATCGTCGGCGGGGAAAATAAGAATCTTGAGGGTGTGGTTGATATTCAAAAGAAAATTGCCGAACGAGCATTAGATGAAATAGTCTTTCCTGTCGGTAGAGTGGAACAAGAAAAGCTCCAATATTACTACTGTGCTGCTGCTGCTCTCGTGGTTCCATCTCTACAGGAAAGTTTTGGTCTGGTGGTCCTTGAGGCTCTGGCATGTGGAACACCTGTCATCGGATCCGCTGTAGGGGTTATACCGCAGGTCATCACTGAGCATAATGGTTACATCGTAGAAGCGGGTGACATCCATAAACTGGCAGCGGCGATTGAGCAGCTAGTGCTGCAACCTAACCTTACAGTTGCTGAAAGAAATGAAATTCGTGATAGTGTTATGCACTTTAGCTGGGACAATGTAACAGACCAGCTCTTGAATATGTATAGCACCTAAATTTTGCAATTGGTAAGTTTGCCGGAGATGTGAGGCATCAATAGTGTAG
>CAZWVC010000627.1:0-1840 GCA_964637245.1 uncultured Desulfocapsaceae bacterium | reverse complement strand
TCTGTCGTCAATGCAATACCCCATACTATATAGCATTCTGACAAAGGGCATGTTGGCTAGCACAAATCACAATTTAATAAAATTTATTGATAACAGGTTGGCATGGAACCATTCAAATCCGTCTGGAAATTCTTTAGCTCAGTTAGACTCGCGCTGTTCACCTTGTGTGCCATCGCTTTAACATCTATCATCGGCACCATCATCCCCCAGAAAAACAGTCTTTCTTTCTACTCTGACCGATATGGAGAAGAATTTGCGCGCTTACTCTATATTTTTGACATCCCTGACATGTACAGCTCATTCTGGTTTACGAGTTTTCTGGCACTGCTCTGCCTCAACCTCATTGTTTGCAGTATCGACCGCTTCCCATTCGCCTTGAGGATTATCACCGCCGATCATTCCCGGCTGGCACCGGAAAAGTTGATGAAGATGAGCAATAACGTTAATCTCTCAGGGGACGTTCAACAGCCGATAGCCCCCCTTGTCGAACATCTCAAGAAGTGGGGGTGGAAAATTCAATCCTCCAGCTCTGGAGGAACCCAGGTAGCTGCGGGACAAAAAGGAAGATGGTCCAGGCTTGGAGTCTACCTCGTTCATCTCTCAATTCTGGTTATATTTTTGGGTGGCATCATCGGTTCACAGTTCGGCTATAAGGGAAGTGTGATGATTCCTGAAACAAAGCAGACGGCGAAAGTATTTTCCGCTGATGATCAGCAACCGCTTTCACTGGGGTTTGAAATACGGTGTGACAAGTTTGAAATAGAGTTCTATGAAAACGATATGGTCAAAGAGTACCGTTCACGATTAACCGTTTTTGAGAATGGCCAGACCGTACTGGTCAAAGATATAGAGGTAAACCATCCTCTCAAATATAAGGGAGTAACCTTTTACCAGGCCAGCTATGAAGGGTACCGTGATTTCGTTGTCAGGATTAACAACCCTGTCTCTGGCAATGAAAAGGTTTTTATAGCACCCTACCAAAGTGAAATCACCTGGGAAGAGGAGAACTTACATTTTGGGATAGTCACAGCCGAAGTGATTGGCAAGAGAATTACACGGGCGAAACTCTGGCTCCAGGCCGGGGAAAATCCTCCTGCAGAAATATGGGTAGAGTCTACCGGGATGGTAGAAGTTGTTCAGGGAAACACCTTATATTCAGCCAGTGTCAAACAGATGTATGGTACTGGTTTGCAGGTGGCAAAAGATCCTGGAGTATGGACAGTTTACGCTGGTTGCTTGCTCATGCTTGTCGGTCTCTATCTCACATTTTTCATGTCTCATAGAAGAATTTGGATATATTATCGCAAGACATCAGGATCAGAAACAATATCCTTGGCAGGCACCACAAATAAAAACAAACTGGCGTTTGAAAAATCGTTTTCCGCCCTGGCAGAACAGTTGACCCA
Organism: uncultured Desulfocapsaceae bacterium; assembly: GCA_964637245.1. GTDB lineage: Bacteria > Desulfobacterota > Desulfobulbia > Desulfobulbales > Desulfocapsaceae > Desulfopila_A. The sequence continues at coordinate 434 of CAZWVC010000627.1, read as the reverse complement.
AATAACCAAAAGGTAGCCACTATGTCTATCTCTTTGGAAACTTTCTGGTTGTGGGAGGACCTTTTTTTCCTACCGATCAACTGATCGGTAAAACACGGAGTCATTTTTATGGATAGTTCACAGCTTTTAGGGATTACCACTTTCACTTACCTGCTTTCGACCTTGCTTTATGTCGCTCTGCTTATTTACAGGCGAGAGACGCTTGGGAAAATCGCAACATTTTTCACCGCCGCCGCCCTCTTAATCCAGACTGTTGGCATAGGTTTACGCTGGCACGAGTCCTACCAACTTGGCTTTGGACGTGCCCCGCTGACGAACATGTATGAGTCGGTGATCTTCTTCGCCTGGACTATAGTTGCTATCTATCTTGTGATTGAATTTAAATTCAAAACCAGAGTAATAGGCGCCTTTGCCATGCCATTTGCCTTCCTGGC
>CAZWVC010000626.1:0-1843 GCA_964637245.1 uncultured Desulfocapsaceae bacterium | reverse complement strand
GCATTTTTAATCATGGTATAAATTCGTCTTTTATTACCAAGCCTGCACAATAGTTGGCTGTATATTGAATCGGCAGTGGTATCCATTTTACCGTTGAGGATCCAACCATTCTTGTAAATTATCGTGTTTTTAAGCGGCTTATGGAGAAAAAACTCGGTTCAGTGATAGTTAACCTTGAAACTATATGGGTGAAAGTCCTGTGGAAAACAATTCCTTAAAAGCGGATAAAAATAGATAGGGTTTTTGAAATTACATGCCCATTGAAAATTTTTCCTTACTTGCTACTGAAGCTCAGAAGATACTTTCCTGGAGAGGGGAGATTTTTCAAATAAGAGATAAATGCAACCCAGAAAAAGGTAAATCCTAGCATTTCCAGGAATTCTTCGAGTGACTTTGATAAATGGCTGACTGTATATTTGTCAAGCACCAGATTTTCGCGGATTCGTGAGTGAATATTCCATCTATGATTATCGGCCAAACCTTCTATGAAATCAAGTCCCACAGCAAAAACCAAACAGAGTAAAGCAAAGACTATGAGGATTATTAGCCGAGTCTCTTTAAATTGAATTGCTAAAAATATTAGCATACTAAGAGCCATGCATGAAAGAAAAGGGATAAAAAGCAATTGCCAGGTATAGCTTGGAAACAAATGTATTGCCGAAGAAAGTAGTGAAGTGGTTCCCTTCTGATTTTCACTTGTCAATGTAAAAGCAGTGCCTAAACGTTCATGCACTTCTGCCCCATCATCCACTGCCAGATAGAGGAAAAAAAGAGTGATGAGGAACCAGCCAATAGTTACTTGAAGTGGGGATTTGGACTGTTGATGAAGCAAGGTTACCAGCAGGGCGGTGAGACCTACTAAAAATGTTTGTGTTGATGAAAACCATGAAGCGAGTGAGTCTTCGCGTGCAATATTGCTTAAATTTCGAATGGCTGCAATCGTAGTAAATTGGCCATAATTGATAAAAAGATCGAGGATTACCAGGAATAATTCGAATGTGACGCAAAAGAGAAATATATACAATGCCAGTCGATCTACTCTTATACAGATGGGTATTGCGGAACTGCTCTTTGCACCTTGAATCATATATTATCTCTGCGGCTGCATGAGGGGCTGAATTATAGATCTATAGTAATTATTAATATCAAGTACTTATTTGCTGTTTTTAATGCAATTAGTTTCACAACCGTGGTATTTTCCAATTTCCATTGTTAGATCTGCATGCCATGCCAAAGTACCTGTTTTTCTGTGCAGCTTTAAATATTTTTTGTTCGTATTGTCGGCAAGGTGTGCCATTTTTACTAAATGTTGCAATAGGCGTTGTCACTATGGAAATTGCAGCAACGCTGTCATTCCAGGAACTCGTCTGTCCACTTTTGTTTTTCTCGAGGGTCTGTTGAAATTGCCTTTGCAGAGCTGACTTACTTTTACTATCCAGGCGTATTGGTTTTAAACCAGGCATAACCGCAACAAGTTCTTTTCGTTTTGGTTTTTTAATGCCGATATCTCTCGGGAACTTTCTATCCAAGGCTACCCAATGATTGATTATTGGAGCATAATAGTAAGTTTTAATTTCCCAGGGAGATGAAGTTACCGCACTAAATTCATTAGAATATTTTTTACAACCAATCTTCCAAGTATCAAATATTCCAGCAGGAACGGATAGTTTTTCTGTTTCATCAACTTGACACTCCCAGAATATCTCGTAGTCTCTTGATTCTTCTCCTTTTTTCTTCCATTCTCCTTGTTCGAGATATTTGAACATTTTCCCCTTCTCCAAAGGCCAAAGAGTCTTGTTCTGAGGTCCGAAGCGGTAGGTTACCGGTCTAAAGTTTCTAGAAC
>CAZWVC010000625.1:0-1845 GCA_964637245.1 uncultured Desulfocapsaceae bacterium | reverse complement strand
GCGCCCGACGTAACTCACCTGACCTGCCAATTCCTCCTCTATACGCAGCAGTTGGTTGTACTTGGCAACTCGATCGGAACGACAAAGAGAGCCGGTTTTGATTTGGCCTGCTGCTGTACCCACGGCGAGATCTGCGATAGTCACGTCTTCTGTTTCACCACTTCGATGGGAAATAACAACTGTATAACCAGCATCTTTTGCCATTCGGATTGCATCCAGGGTCTCTGTTAAAGAACCAATCTGGTTAAGCTTGATCAGAATAGAGTTTGCCACTCCAGTATCAATACCCCGTTTTAAAATTTTAGTATTCGTTACAAAGAGATCATCACCTACCAGTTGAATGCGGGAGCCAATTTTTTTTGTCAGGCTTTCCCAACCTGTCCAGTCGCTTTCATCAAGACCGTCTTCAATGGAAATAATCGGATATTTTTTGCTGAGATCAGCCAGGTAGTCACCAAAGCTTTCAGAATCAAAAATTTTACCCTCACCTTTGAGGTTGTAGCTCCCATCTATGTAGAACTCGGACGCGGCACAATCCAGTGCCAAGGTAATGTCTTTCCCTATCTGGTACCTAGCTGCCTCTACAGCTTTGATAATCACCGCCAGTGCCTCTTCGTTTGAAGACAGGTTTGGTGCAAAACCACCTTCGTCACCAACAGCCGTACTTAACCCCTTATCACTCAGCACTTTTTTCAGGTTATGGAAAATTTCCGCCCCCATTCGCAATGCTTCCCTGAAGTTTTTTGCTCCCACCGGCTGGATCATGAACTCTTGAATATCAACGTTATTATCTGCATGCTCTCCTCCGTTGATAATATTCATCATGGGAACCGGCATCACATACTCTCCGGGGGTTCCATTTAACTCTGAGATATGTTGATATAAAGGGATATTTTTATCCATGGCGGCTGCTTTTGCATTAGCCAAAGAGACTGCCAGAATTGCATTGGCACCGAGTGTATCCTTATTGTCCGTACCATCCAAATCAATCATTATCTGGTCTATATTTTGCTGTTTATAGGAATTTTGACCAAGCAGACTGGGCTGAATAGTTCCATTTACTGCCTCAACCGCCTGTAATACTCCTTTTCCCAGATATCGTTCATTATCACCATCTCTTAATTCAAGAGCTTCCCGCGATCCTGTTGAGGCTCCAGATGGAGCGCAGGCCCTTCCCATTACACCTGACTCAAGGAATACGTCCGCTTCAACAGTGGGATTCCCACGCGAATCTAATACTTCCCGGCCTATAATTTTGCTGATATTTGACATTTTTTTTATTCCCTCCTTTTGAGGTGATATCTGAATTTCGGCGGTCGCTTTAGTCATTGAACTTCCCAAACTCGTAAAAAGATGAATTACACAATGGCTATGTAAAAAACTTCATATACGAGGCGCTAAATTTTACTATTAATTCTGCGTACTAAGGTACGTCGTAATGATAGAAAAATTGCAGCAACAAAGTAGATGAAGAGTTTTTACGACGCCATCAATCTTCCCAAATGGTCTAAAGTTCTGATTAATTGGCTGACATAGCTCATTTCATTGTCATACCAGGCTACAACTCTAACCTCATAAATATTGGTCCCACAGCGCTGTGCAAGTGTTTGGGTGCAATCGTAAAGTGAACCATAGCTCATACCAATTGTATCGCTTGACACCAGCTCCTCGTCAGAATATCCAAAGGATTCATCTGAAGCCTTTTTCATTGCTTCATTGATCCCCTCAACACTTACAGAGTCGGTCTCATCTTTTAAGGTAGCATCAAGAATAGTTATGGAACCAGAAGGAACTGGAACGCGTTGCGCTGATCCAATCAGTTTTCCGTCAAGCTCAGGAATGACA
>CAZWVC010000624.1:0-1848 GCA_964637245.1 uncultured Desulfocapsaceae bacterium | reverse complement strand
GTTTCTCTTTATATTTCCCGGTCGCCTACGTGGTAAATCTGTAGCGTAAAACTTTTTTGATTTAAGTCAAAGTGTTTTGTCGATTCAATGATAATACTATAGATAGATACGTATTCTTCTATTAACTGAGAATATTTTACCGGTGCTATAGAAATCATTAAAACAAATGATTTAATAAAGAGGTTGGAGGCAAAATCATGAAATGTCCTGGGCAGGATATGCAATACTGGAATGATGACGCTATCTATGAAGTCAAATGTCCTGAGTGTAGCGCTCTTGTAGAATTTTATAAAGATGACACCACCAGAAAATGTCACAAATGCGATCATCGCTTTGTGAATCCCAAGATGGATTTTGGTTGCGCTACTTACTGTCAATTTGCAGAGCAATGCTTAGGTACACTGCCGGAAGAATTTGTCCTGCAACAGGACAGTCTTCTCAAGGATAAAGTAGCCGTTGAAGTAAAAAGGTATTTTAAGACAGATTTTAAGCGGATAAGCTTTGCTACTAAAATTGCCCGTTATGCTGAAAATATTGGTAAGGCAACCGAGGGTGCAAATCTTGCTCTTATTCTATGCTCTTCATATTTATACAATATTGGTTATAGTGAAGCGGCTAAACACACCAAGCAAGTTACACACAAGCATCTTCAGCAATATGGCCCAGCTATCGCTAAGAATATTTTAGAGAAACTTGGAGCTAATGATGAGTTAACCCAGCAGGTATGCAAAATTATAGGTAATAATTCGCTAAATGCATCTGCAGATTCTTTGGATTATGCAATTGTTAAAGACGCCTATATTCTAACAAGTCTAGAAAACGAGACCGCCAAAGTTCCGGTCGAAACAGCAGATCTACCAATCCAAGCGGATGATCTTACCACTGATAAGGCAAAGGAAGAGGCACAAAGAATACTTAAGAGTTAACCAATTCAGCCAAGCAGGAGATAACCGAGTCCCGCTTGGCCGTTTCTGGCACTTTAGCACTTACACTCCTGTGGATTAACGCTTGCTCCACATGCTGAGCATTTGGTTACCTTCTCTATCTCGTCAGAAAATACATCAAACTCAACTCCACAATCTGGACATTTAACCTTTATTTCACTGAGGGATTTATTTGATTCAAATCCTGGGCAATGTTGTTGTTGATCTGACATGATAACTCTCCTTTATAAATTAAATTAGTTAAAGAGCACTCCCATATATTAATTGTCCCATACTACCATGATAAGCATGAAATCTGCAAAGATTCAAAAACTCTCCCGATCAATTTCTTTACCATCATTCTTATCTTTGAAATGTATAATACACGAAGATCTAAATTTGCAATATATCGCCGGATCATTGCATTTAATACACGAATCGCACAAATAATAATTATGCTTTTGACAGAAAAATCGACCTTCCTTCTTTTTGTGGTTTTTACACGTCTCCATCTTTTCTTTAAACAAGTATTTCCTACCTCATTTATCTCCAGATAATTCAGTATTTTTTATTAATAATCCAGTGAGGTATGTTCCTGTTATAGCAACACATTCCATATCTAAATATCGTTCAGCGTCGGCATGATATAGAATTGAGGATTTCGCCCCAAACATGTCATCTTTGTCATTGAAGTTGAGAATAATTGGAATCTTGGGTAGGGCATGAAAGGTAACTGACAAATCATATCCGGTTGCATTCTGCTCGCAACTACCAATCTGCTTACACCTTTCTCTGAGTTTTTCCAGATCACCAGAAAAGGTGTGCTCTATCGTTTTATTAGTGTTATTTGCAAAATAAGAAAGTAAAGGACCAGAATCCTTAAAATCTCTGAAGGTTACAAGTTCAGCGTTGGGGATATGTGATT
>CAZWVC010000623.1:0-1850 GCA_964637245.1 uncultured Desulfocapsaceae bacterium | reverse complement strand
CAGACTGTGCTCGTATTTGGCTTTGAGTTTCTTCCTGTAGATGAAATTCATTAGTTTGAGCAGATACGGCTTACGTTGGAAGGTTGAAGACTCTTTGATGCTGGTGGCCACAACTTCCGATATGGGCAGAACGTAATCGAATATCATCTCGTTACAGAAACGGATGGTGGGCAAGGTGTTGGGGGTGATGTCCCGATTAGACACCAGATCGATCTCCGAGAGTTCCGAATATGCTGTTTTAAAATCACTGAGGTTATGAAAGTTTTTGCTGATCAGATCCTTCTTGTCTCTTTTTAAGGCAAAGAAGTCACAAATCAACACATATCCTCCTGGATTGAGCAAAGAGACGGCCTTTTCAAGGCTGCCCTTCATGTCCCGGATATAGCCGAAGCTTTCCATGAACATGACCAGATCAAATTTACTTTCCTCGTCGGAGTAGTCTTCAAACTTGCTCAAGATGAGATTGTCCTCCCCCACCTTGTCAGTTATTTTTTCCGCCAACATAGGATCAGGCACCATGCCTTTGCCTTTCAGACCTTTGGCAGTAAGTCTATGGAGCATTTCACCGGTGCCGCAGCCCACATCCAGAACGGATTGAACCTCTTCGGGTATGGTATCCATACATAATTCAAGGTATTGTTCCTGTGCATTTCTCAGGTCGCGGTTGCTGACAAATTCTTCATCCGGATTTTCACAAAATCCCAGATGCAGATGTTCTGACTTGGACATCATCAGGAAGATTTGGAGCCAGTAGTCGGGTTTTTTAGCCATGGGATTTCCTTTTTTGCATAGAAGAATTGAGCCAGGGTAAGACCGCTGAATCCTTTGTCAATCGGCTGCGACGCCTCAATGCGCCAGTCGGTAACGTTCTATTGCCGATTCCCCAAAAAAGCAAGGGCATTTCCACCGCACATGGAAATGCCCTGTAAAGCTTATTTTAGTCGAATTACACGACTTTTACGTTAACAGCCGACAGTCCTTTTTGACCTTGTTCGACATCAAAAGTGACTTGGTCGCCTTCATTGAGCGTCCGAAAACCCTCCGAGTCGATGCCAGAGTGGTGCACAAATACATCTGGACCGTCTTCCTGTTCGATAAAGCCGTACCCTTTTTTCTCGTTAAACCATTTTACAGTGCCGTTTGCCATAGTGACGTCCTCCTTATTGTAACAATACCTCGGTCCCACACTTCAGGTCGCCACGACACACCACTGCAATCAGAACATCCATTCGCATCGCCACAAGGCAATACATCTTTTGCATGTGTACATGTTAACGATGTTGCTAGTCGGTTCATCTGTTGCTTGCAACTGTTCCTGAACAAAGGACCACCTTTACGATCTACACTTTTCCATTTCGGCCATAATCGGAGTGCGGTCTGAGGTGAAGTGCCACCTGAGTGTCCGGACCATTCGCCATGAGAAACGGAAGAAGCGATCGGTTAAACTCTGAAGATCGAAATATATCGCGGGGGGGCTTAGCACATTTCTGGTGAATAAAACAAAAGTGCTTGTTCGTTTTTTTGCGCCATAGCGAGGCTTAACTGGGGTCGTCGATACTTCAAACATCTGTACTTACGCGTTTTCAGGTACCCATTGGGTTTTATTAGGGATTGACATCCTTGGTTTCATGGGATTAGCTGTGCAGACCTTTTATTTTTACCAATAATATCACGGCAAGCGGAGGTACGCAATGGCTGATTTGGATGGTTCCCAACAGATTGATTTTACAGTAGATCAAGACAACCTATACCGAGAAGAGTCCATTTCCGATCTTAAGGTGGCCTCTATCCGGCGGCTCGTCCCCATCAAACCGGATGGCTCGGAGGACACCAGTCGCACCTCCATCTTC
>CAZWVC010000622.1:0-1863 GCA_964637245.1 uncultured Desulfocapsaceae bacterium | reverse complement strand
CTTGCATGTGTTAAGCACGCCGCCAGCGTTCGTTCTGAGCCAGAATCAAACTCTCCAGTTTAATATCTGTACCTACCGCGAGGTAGGTTACTTATATAGTGCTTAATTATATAAGAGCTCACTTTGAAATTACAAAGTTTGCCCATGAGTCCTAAGACTCGGTTGGGCCCGTTTGCTGTTGTTGTTATTCAGTTTTCAAGGATCGTTTACCCAAAATAATTCGGGCTGCGACTGATGTCGCACGAGAAAGTCAATCTAATTAAATTCTGACATGCTGTCAATGTATTTCTTTAACTTCCTCCATCTTTATTCCACAAAAATTTGAACTCAAATCCCCGTAGCTCCAAGACCGAGCCAACCTACATGATCAACCTCGCACTGTCAATGCATTTTTAAGAAAAAAACACAAAGATAAAGCGTGGGTAAAAGTAGCTTTCTAAAGTAGTGTAAAAAGTGAAAGATCTTGCTTTTCAATATCAATAACTTTACCATGATGCATGGCACTCTTCATGGTCTGTACTACTACTGTTTCATCCTTTATAATATCATTTTAAAAAATAGAATGGAAAAGAAAAACGCTTTGCTAAGGTCATTGCCAAAGGTTGATGAGGCCATGGTAATGGTCAAATCTGAAATTGTTAATAAAATTCCAGAAGCGCTGTTAAAAAAAATTGTACGTAAATGTATTGATGAACAGCGTCATGCAATTTTAACATCACCTGATACCTATGAGAAGCTCACCGAAGCTCAATGGCAGCAGCTCTTTATTAATACAGCTCATATTGAAACACGGAATAACTTAAGAAGAGTCATTAATGGCACAGGTGTTGTTATACATACGAATCTTGGCAGGTCTCTGCTTTCTGAAGAGTCAACTGAGCAACTCATTCAATGCAGCCAACACTATACCAATCTAGAATTTGATCTTGAAACAGGTCAAAGAGGTAGCAGATATTCTTTAGTTGAAGAGTTAATATGTGATCTTACTGGTGCAGAGGCGGCTATAGTTGTTAATAATAATGCTGCAGCGGTTCTCCTGGTTATTGAAACCCTCGCGCGTGGAAGGGAGGCAATCGTTTCCAGGGGGGAATTGGTTGAAATAGGAGGATCTTTTCGTATACCAGATGTGATGGCCAAGAGTGGTGCTACTTTGGTTGAAGTTGGAGCCACCAACAGAACCCACATGTATGATTATGAGCAGGCGATTACAGAACATACCGCTCTCATGTTAAAGGTGCACACTTCCAATTTCAGAATGCTTGGTTTTACTAAAGAGGTGACCACAGAGGAGCTGGTCAAGCTCGCTACAAAGCATGAGATTCCGGTTATGGAAGATCTTGGCAGCGGGTGTTTTCTTGATCTCTCACCATTTGGATTACCAAAAGAAAGGACCGTTCAGGAAGTTGTACAGGCAGGAGTTGATATAGTAACGTTTAGCGGCGATAAATTACTGGGAGGGCCTCAGGCTGGAATTATAGTTGGGAAAAAGCATGTCATTGATATGGTAAAAAAGAATCCTTTGAACAGGGCTTTTCGTGTAGACAAATTTACCCTGGCAGCAATGGAGTCTATTTTGCGCAATTACTACAGTATTGAAGACACTTTAAAAAATATTCCTACTCTGGCTATGCTGACCATAAAGGTAGAAGAAATAAAAAAACGGGCGCAGCGAATAGTGCGAAGAGTACGCAAGGCTGGAGTTGCAAAGGAAGTTATTTCTCTCCAACCTACAATATCACAGACCGGTGGTGGTGCCATACCTGAATACGGGCTTTCTAGCTGGGCTGTACAAATCACCCCATTAGGTACGTCCGTCAACAGTTTTGAACGAGAAATGCGCGCAAGAGACCTTCCCTTGATTGG
>CAZWVC010000621.1:0-1866 GCA_964637245.1 uncultured Desulfocapsaceae bacterium | reverse complement strand
CATTCCAATAAAACGGAAACGCAGTGGGATGAATTGTGGTTTTCTCAAGTACAGTGTCATTATGCCTGCTGTTTTACTGGAGCGAAGCTGTGTCTAACCAGGTTCTATGTAGTCGTACTGCCTGCCAGCCCAGGGGGCTGCTGTTGATTCCGTTGACCCATGATTGATATACCCGATCAATACTCAGATAGAAAAGTGGAATGATGGGATATTCCTCCATAACTTTTCTCTCAACACTTTGATAAAGCCCAGCACGCTTGACTTCGTCCACAGTTGCTGCTGCTTCCATAAGGAGAGCATCTACCGCCTTGTTGCTATAACCACTGAAATTCACGGATGATATACTGCCAAAAAGCGGCCTAAGAAAATTATCAGGGTCAGGCATGTCCGCAGTCCAGCTATACCGAAAAACCTGCATTGAGTCAGATTGCAAATAGGTTTCAAATTCCTGCCAGTCAGTAATGTACCTGATGGAGGTGTCTATACCAATTGATGCCCATTGATCATGAATGAACTTGAATTCAGCCTGGGCAAAAGCCGATTGTGAGGCGGAGACAATTTCGACCTTAACGGGAGTGGGAACAGAAGGACCTGCCCCAGTTACCTGAGAGACAAGATCCTTTGCCTCGGCTAAATCTTCCTCCACTGCCTGAACCTCCCTGCTATGAGCAGGCATACCCGGCGGCAAAACAGTATAGGCCGCTTCAAATTGATTGTCATACACCTCTGTCAACAGTTCATTCCTGTTAATTGCAAGTGATAAAGCTCTGCGTAGTCGACTATCACGCAGGAGTGGGTGCTCTGTGTTTAATCCATAGAATAAGAGACTCAGGCTTGGTCGATGCACCCAGTGAAGATTCTCTTTTTTTGAAAGAATTTCGCGCGCCTGCCCAAAAACTGGCATTTCCTCAAGCAGCCCACTCTCGAAATCGTTCAAGACTCTACTCCGCTGAGCCCCTGGGTAGATATGGTATTCAACGGCATCCAGATAAGTCGGCCCTGCATAGTACGATGGATATCTCTCCAATCTTATCAATTTATCTTGCTCCCAGGTGGTGAACTTGAAGGGACCGCTCCCCACTGGTGACGTCGAGAATTTTACTCCCTGCGTACTTGCGATATGTTCGGGAACGATCGCAGCTTGATACATAGCCAGCGCTCCTAAAAATGGTGCATAGGGTTCCACAAGCTCTATCTCGAGCTCATGTTCGCTAATGGTTTTCAGTCCACGGATAGTTTCAGTTTCTCTTGCTCGATATTCCTCGGAACCAGCAATATATAATAGATGAGAAAGGATCGACGGAGCTGGATTAATTCTGAAAAGCCTCTGCAGAGAGAAAACAGCATCTCTTGCCGTTACCGGCTCTCCATCATGGAAAGTTGCCTCTTTGCGTAGGTGAAAACGAAGAACTCTTCCCTGCTTTTCAATCTGCCAGTCTCTAGCTATGGCAGGCAGAACGTTTAGATACGGACCGTACTGGACTAGACCGTCATATACTTGATAGGCAACAGATATTCCAAAGTCATCCTCGATGTATGCCGGATCTAGGTTCGTTGGCATTATATCAAGTGGCAGTCTATAGACCCCTCCACGCTTTATCTCTGCACTGGTGGTTACTTCCTGGGAGGATGTTTTCTCTTGATCATCACTTTCAAGACCGCATCCTAGAAAAGCCAGTAACACCACAAAAACACCTAAACTACAGACACGTATGCACATTACCCCAACCTGAGAATATCAAATTATAATAGCAAATCTTGTCCATCTTCTAATCAGTATCTGTAAATTACTATAAAAGCTGGACCTTTACTCCTACTTTTATTAAGGATGGTGAGAATAAATTACACAAAGACATCAAGCGGACA
>CAZWVC010000620.1:0-1873 GCA_964637245.1 uncultured Desulfocapsaceae bacterium | reverse complement strand
ATCACAATTTAGAATATTACGGAATCAATTATAGCGAATGGTTTAAGGCAGATTGCTTTAAGATAAATCCTCTTACTAACCCTAAAATAAAGTGTATAAATAATGCCATTCCTATAAAAGGATCAGACGCAGATTTTCTAGGCAAGGGGTCCATTAATATCCTTAATGAACACCCATTAATTCCAAATTTAATTCAAGATTTCTGCCCTGCCCTTCCAGATTTTCTGGAAAGCGACTTATTAAATAAACCTCGCCAAGCTCAAGTGACCCCTGGAGCATTTAATCCACAATAAAATTTGTTTGCAACAAGAAACTCTATATAAATGTTAGTGTTCAAAGTTTCTTGCACATTTAATTTTTTGCATACTTAACATTTAATCTACCTTTACAGTTTTGAATGGAAATGAGTGTACGTGATGAAGCAATCCCACAAACTCTTCTTAAAGAAGTTTTCAAATTTTCATAGAGCTGGTTCCAAACCTGATGTTTTCATCTTTACAATTGCTCGAAGTGGCTCGACCTTTTTAATGGAACTGCTGCAGTCTCAAGATGGTATTAAGGTATGCTCTGAGCCATTAAACATTCGCATTTCTCATATTAAGAAACAACTAGGGGTGAGCAGTTGGGACGATTTATTGCCAGGTCTGCAACGCGATAAAAGAGTCTTGGAATATTTTCAGGGAATTGCAGAAAATAAAATCACCTTTTTTAACCAAGATCCATTTAAACGTGGGTATCGATTTTTTACCAATCGCATTGTCTATAAAGTATTGCATAGCGGACATGATATGGTTGCGGAAATACGCAAGAAATTCGATGCTAAAATCATCTATCTACTACGTCATCCTATTGCGGTAACTTTGTCCCGCCAAGAGTATCCGAGGTTGAACTATTTTCTGCTAAATGATGAATATCGGAAGCTCTTTACTACAGAGCAAATAACTTTGGCGGAAAAAATTTTAAAAAATGATGATCTTTTTGCACATGGTATTTTGGATTGGTGCTTTCAAAATTATCCCATGCTAAACGCTCCTGATAAGGTGAACTGGCTTACTGTAACCTATGAGGAATTAATTACTAATCCTGAGGCTGTCAGTCAGGTTTTGACACAGTTTTTAGATCTGGATCACCCTGAGAGAATAGCAAATATTATTAGACGACCATCCTTGACAGTTTTTAAGTCTGATGAAGAAACCCAAAAGTTTTTCAATGGGAAGCAAACCGATCATAAGTGGCTTATCCGAAAATGGCGGAAGAGGATTACCGGACAACAGTTAAAAAATGCATTTGAGATATTAGATACTTTCAATATAAAGGTTTATAGTCCGGAAAAAGACATGCCTTCTCCAAAATATATAGTGTCCGAAATATAAAACTGTGACTACTTCACCATATGTTTCTTTCTCTTAGTAATCACCCTTCTCGTTTTCTGCTTTCTCTGGTTAGGTTACGCCATAGCCATTGCCAGACGTCTCAACCTCTGTATTAGGCAAGGTGAGATTTGTCTTGATCTTTTTTTATTTTCGATCTCTGAGTGCGGTACCGACGAGCCAACGCACTACTAAGTGTTGAAGACTCATTTTCTCTTTAGTGTAGAGCTTTTTACCTGACATTTAATTTTTCTGTGGCAAGATCATCTATGCAGCTCACCAAAATTATTGCCCAAAGGCCTAATAATAGGCTTGAAGCTTAAGCGTGGCTTAGCTCTCCCAGCCGCTACCAGCTAGCGGTGCAATAGTGATGAAAGTTCACACCCTCACCTTGAAGGGAAATACACTTCGCGCCAATAATGGCAAAAAAACCGTTTTTAGAAGGATGCAACCCGGATATTTCACGAGTCTGAAAGGTTTATGGCTAAGGCATCGAGGGTGAA
>CAZWVC010000619.1:0-1893 GCA_964637245.1 uncultured Desulfocapsaceae bacterium | reverse complement strand
GGGCATTACAATAAGATCTGATTATTGATAAACTTAAGTAAACATGAATAGATCAGAAATCTGTTTCGATTAATAAAATTTCAAATCCTTCACAAAGGAGAGCATCACCATGAAAAGAATCAATTGTTTTCTTGCATGTTTTTTGCTGTTTAACGCAATATCTTTTTCCGATGCAGACTGCAAGGACATAATTCGACTTCCTCAGCCTAAATCACAATCAGATAGCAGGTTCCAATACCCTGATCTCATATTAAAGATGGCTCTTAATGCCAGCGTTGACAAATATGGCCCATTTGAAATTGTCAATACAAGTTTGCTTGGCAACAGAAATCGCATGCTCAAAGAATTACAGGAAGGCAAAACTATAAACGTTCATAGCGCACCAACAAGGCCGGAGTGGGAAGAGAAAGCACTTCCGATTATGTTCCCTATAATGAAAGGGCTATTGAGTTATAGAATTTTTCTTATTCACCAAGACAATGTTGACAAATTCAAACAAGTAGAATCCATCGAGGACCTAAAGAAATTATCTGCTGGAGTAGGTGCCCAATGGTCCACCACAAAATCGCTAAGAGAATTAGGTGGCTTCAAAATTGAAACGGGCACTAACTACGAAGGGCTCTTTAACATGTTGATGGCTAAACGATTTGATTATTTTATACGAGGAGTGAATGAGGCTTTTACTGAATATGCGCAGCGAAAAAATAAATACCCCCAAATGATGATTGAACCTTATCTTGCCATGGAATTACCTTTACCATGGTTCTTTTTCGTGTCTCCCCAATATGCTGGTATAGCTGAAAGAATTGAATACGGGCTTCAGAAAATGAAAGCTGATGGATCATTTGAAAAAGAATTCTACCGGTTTCACGGAGAGACAATAAAAAAGGCCAATTTGAATAAAAGAAAATTGTTTAGGGTAAAAAATTTGAGGTTAACTCCGCATGAAATATATGATGATCCTTCTTATTGGCTTGATATAACCAAGTTAAATTTTTAGTAGAAGTTGCTGCTTATGTTATAGGCAGGAATAAACTTGACATAATAGGGAGTGCGTAGAGCCCTATTGCCTTCCTCTCAGTGCACCATTTCACCTTGAGTTATGGTGGTGTGATGTATACACGTTGGCGAACTGCCCATAATGCTTATTTAGGTTGCTATTGTAGTTTGTCCGATCCTTACGCAATTTCCACATAGAAAAGGGAAAAGGGAGTGTAGTGCTGAACAATACAACTTAATCTGGTGTTGCTCTTTGTGGATACTGCTCTCATATTTATTATTTTCTATAATCTGAGCCTCTTGCAAAACTGTCTTTTCATCCTGACTCTGCGTTCTGCTCAAAATTTTATCCTCGGAGGTAAGCACCCTTAACTACTGGGCATAAACTTCGACCCCGATGTTAAGTATATACCTGTGGTAAAATTTATCGCATGCCTTGATTCTGAAAGAAAACCCTAATTTTGCAAAAGGCTCATCTGGATATTCCTATAGCTCAGCAATGTGCTCGAAATAGGTATTAGCCTTTTCCCGGGACACCATAAACCCGTCCAAGGGGGTTTGACTGCAGCCATCCAGGCTACAGACACCCATGAAAAGACCAACACCTATCTCCCATGATTGTGTTTATTGAAGAAGAGGGGTAATCAGATTCTATAATTATAAGGAATTTAACGGCTGGCGGTACTTTTGCCAAATTTGACTTTGTCTCTTTATTTCGATTAACTATTAAAAAAGGAATTCTGATTACCCCTGTAATTCAGTAATAACTTCCCATTAATATGAGAATAGCACTAGGAGACTGATTTCATTTTTCTTTTTCAAAAAACCGGGAGACAGATTAATTTTCACAAAACCACGTGAAAAAAAATCGGTCCCCTAGGTTATTCCAAGAAA
>CAZWVC010000618.1:0-1895 GCA_964637245.1 uncultured Desulfocapsaceae bacterium | reverse complement strand
AGCAGGAAAGCGGGAGTGGTTGCTCAGGTACTGCCGGGTGTGTGTCAAAAATGGTGGGCCAACCTGCTGCACCTCACCACTATAGAGAAGGACCTTTATGCCGCCCTTGGGCTCCATCCAATGTACATGAGGATGCACTTACCTGAACACCTCGAAGAACTCGACATACACGCCCAATCAGGCCAACTTGTCGGGATTGGGGAAATAGGTCTTGACTATTATACCAAGGATATTAATTCTCAGGCCCAACAGCACCTCTTTGAGACCCAGCTTGACATTGCCAGGCAAAATAACCTGCCCGTTCTGCTCCATGTTCGCAAGGCCCATGATCAAGTTCAGGCAATTCTGCGTCGTATTGGCTTCACCTATGGAGGTATTGTCCATGCATTTAGCGGCAGCCTGCAGCAAGCTGAAAATTATGTAAAACTTGGTTTCAAAATCAGTTTTGGCGGTACTATAACCTATGACAGGGCATCAAAGATACGCGGTGTAGCAAAATCCTTGCCGTTAGATGCCATTGTCCTGGAAACCGACGCCCCTGACATTCCTCCAAGAAATCATCACGGTGAGCGTAACTCGCCAGAATATCTTCCTCAAATCCTGGAGGCACTAGCGAATTTACGAACCGAACCACTTGCTGAGCTGGCTGCTCAAACTACACAAAATGCTGCTGATATCTTGGCCCTGGAACCCAATCTCTAGCAATTCAAGGAATTTCTCCAGAGAAACTATCACTAGTAATAAAAAGAGAAGTCTCTTAAAAAGAAAAGCCCATCCTTCTGGATGGGCTTGCACTATCTACAGCCTATAAATTGGGCTAGCCTGCATTTCTCACTAGTTGAGGCTGCTGCAGAAGGGAGAAGCAAAGTAATGAACTATAATTAGCTATGTCCATTGCGTAAGCAACGCTGCAGCTGCGCCAAGATCGACTGGCCTTTGGTGAACATTGTGTAAATATCAGGTTTAACGGTAACTAAACAATTTGATGATACTTCAATTATATCCTAAAAATTGACACAATGTTCATGAGAATTCCGGGTTAAGTAGCTGTTTCCATGCTGCTATTGCGAAGCTGCCTGGAAATTCTCGTTGATTTTCTCCCAGTTTATTACATTAAAAAATGCTGAAACATACTCCGGTCTGCGATTCTGATATTTGAGATAGTAGGCATGTTCCCAGACATCAAGACCTAGCAGGGGCACTTTTCCCTGACTTATCGGATTATCTTGATTTGGTGTGGTGACTATGCTCAAATTTCCGCTATCAAAGACTAGCCATGCCCATCCACTGCCAAAGAGAAGTGCGGCACTATTAGAAAAACTCTCCTTAAAGCTGTCAAAACTGCCGAATTGCTTGGTAATTGCGTCAACAACTGGACCTTGTGCTGCAACATCTTTTTTCAATGTTGGCCAGAAAAAGCTATGGTTAATGTGTCCGCCGCCATGATTACGCACGGCTGTTCTGATTTTTTCCGGCACTTCATTGAGATTACGAACGAGTTGACCAACATCTAGTTGTGAGAGTTTCTCATCGCCCTTTACTGCCGCGTTCAATTTATCAACATAGGTTTGATGATGCTTAGTATGGTGAATTTCCATCGTTTGTGCATCAAAAAATGGTTCGAGCGCATCATAAGAGTAGGGTAAATCAGGTAATATATGGCTCATAGGATAACCTCCTTTGAGTAACATTGTGTTAGACATTCTCCTCAGCTGAATTGAGGTGTCAAAAGTAGAGTCTTACAAGGCCAAGGGATCATATCTCTTTTGCCTTTGTAGACTGCAGGTTGCAGCTCTATGCTGTCACTACTAAAGCTGGGGATGAACGCTTTCTTTGTCAATATGCATTTTTACCGAATGATTTCAAAACTTTAAACAAAGTACTGCAGCACATTG
>CAZWVC010000617.1:0-1897 GCA_964637245.1 uncultured Desulfocapsaceae bacterium | reverse complement strand
ATATTCTTTTAATCAAGCTGTGGTACGATGCCTGTCTAGATCATCTTGTGCAAAAAAAAACACGCTAAAAATTATTCAGAGATCCTCTTTTTCTTGACTCTTCAAGACTGCATCATTACAAATGATGTAGTTTTATCAATGTGCCAAAAACCAAAATAGGTAGAATAATCCACCGAAAACAGTATATGAGCCCAACGCACAAAAACATCTCATCAGCTCAAGAAAAACCGGAAATTCAATATCCCTGCATTTGGCAGTACAAAATAATCGGCAAGGATCAAGCTGCAATTAAAAAGGCAATAATGAGTATTGCTGAGCCTGTTCCTGTAGTGATTAAGTTCTCCCACTCAAGTTCCAGTGGTAAATACCACAGCTTTAATGCAGAAATAGAAATACAGGATGAAGAAGAGCGATTAGCATTCTATCGAGCTCTTCATGAACACCCAGATATTTACGTAGTATTATAGCAGATTTATGACAAAAAATAAACAACAGCAACAGTCTCAACTCATTAGTGTACTGCGAGAAGGAATTGGTGTAGTGCAGATGGTGCTCTTTAAAGAATTACGTACCATATTTGCTAAAAAATATCCTGATTGGGACATCACCAAAAGATCTATGCTTATTGGTGCGCTAATAAACAAACTGTTTGGCCTGGAAAACCCTGAGGAAAAATTCAAAGCATTCAACCAAGAAAATATGGCGATAATCGAACAAGAAATGCTCGCCATGGCTGAGCAGTTACCTCAGCTCAAAGGGAATATCAGTGATGCCCTGCGTGTCCATGTCCTTTGTAACAACCAGGACGGTGAAGATTCTTCAGCTATACTTCAGCAGGCCCTGGAACTTGGCATCCTCGAGCAAGACCGGGATATACCGCTACCATCAACCTTCATGACCTTAATTCGTGAACTAGGTGAGAAGAACGGGCTGACAATTGCTCCAGTTGAAATATCCAAAGAAGATGACAAATTTGTTCACTAATCGACTAATTGCCCAAACAGCAGGGATCAAGATAGAGTTCAATTTGAGTATTCACAAGAGATCTTAACAACTATTACGGCAGGACCACCTGGGTAATACCCCTTACCGAGTTACAAATATACAGTGCATCAGCGGCATATAGGTCCGCAATGGTCAGTGATTCTTCGCGGATCTTGATGCCCTCTGCTTCCATGAGGTGCTCTCTCATTATTCCAGCCAATACCCCATCATTTAAGGGTGGTGTTAGGTACTCACCATTTCTATAGAGAATGATATTGGAAATACACCCTTCGGTTACATATCCATTTTCATTTTGAAAGAGCAGATCTGCAAAACCATTTGCAGCCGCATAGCTGAACTCCTGATCATAAAGTGTTCGATTGGTGGTTTTATGGGAAAACCACACAGAGTTGCTATTAACCCGCTTCTGGCTCATCCCAACTTGTGGCAGGTTATCCTTCTTCAGTTGATCTCCATGAGACAGCATCAAGTTTGTAGGTTTAACACATTCCGCTGTTTCAATTGTATAACTACCATCTTTTTCCAGCAGCAGGCGAATTCTGTGAGGTTTGGCCCCAAAGTAATCGGCTAGCACCATAAGCTCATCATTAATTTTCTCCATATCGAACTGGAAGAGAAAATAAACAGCAGAATTCTGGAGGCGCTGCAGGTGTTTTTTCAGTAAAAAGTAGCCCTTTTCAGGCATCCACAAAAGGGTCTCAATAAGTTTGAATTCCTTTTGGGGTTCTGTGAGAAACCGGCCTTTTAACAAGCACTCCTGCCATTCCTGCTGAGGAACAGAATCGTGAACGATACCAGAACCAATTCCCATTTCTCCTTGATTACCATTGAGTACCACTGTACGTATGGGCACATTAAAGACAGCCTCGCCATTTGGTAACATATAGCCGAT
>CAZWVC010000616.1:0-1900 GCA_964637245.1 uncultured Desulfocapsaceae bacterium | reverse complement strand
TAGAAGTCATCCAGGATCTTGATCCACCAGGTGTGGCGGCTCGTGATATAAGTGAATCGCTTTATCTTCAGCTCGAAAGAAAAGGCATGAAAGACAGCCTGGCTGCCGAGATTGTCAGATATCACCTGCCGCTTCTTCAGACGAAGAATTATAAAGCTATGGTCAAGGCAACCGGTTTTAAGCGCAGCGAAATCGTGCGTGCGGTCAGCTTCATCACCTCAGAGCTCACTCCGTTTCCCGGGCTGCCTTACTCCACTGAGAAGACCAATTATATTGTTCCCGATGTCTATGTGCGTAAAATTGATGGTGAATATGTCATCCGCCTCAACGACGACGATTTACCACGGTTGAAACTGTCCAGCTACTATCAGGAACTGCTTGATACAAGTGATTCCCTGCAAAAAGAATCAAAGAACTATATTTCCGAGAAACTCAAAAGTGCTGAGTGGTTTATCAAATCAATCCATCAGCGCCAAAAAACCATATTTAAGGTCATGGAAAGTCTGTTGAAATTTCAATATGACTTTTTTGAAAGAGGTCCTGGGTATCTGAAACCATTAATTCTGAGAGATGTTGCTGAAGACATTGAGATGCATGAGTCCACCATCAGCAGAGTCACATCGAATAAATATGTCCACACACCGCAGGGTATTTACGAGCTGAAATACTTTTTCTCCACAGCTATACCGCGTGATGGTGGAGAGGCTTTGGCGGCTGAATCCATACGCACCCGTATCAGAAAGATGATCCAAGAGGAAGATAAGTACAAACCATTCAGTGATAATGCGATCTCGCAAAAGCTCGCCTCTGAGTTCAACATTAAAATTGCCCGCAGAACCGTCGCCAAGTACCGGGAACAGCTCAAAATACTACCAGTAAAACACCGCAGAAAATCCAAATAAGGCAGTTTCATGAGTCTTCTTGAGCGAATTTATCACTTTCACCAGGAACTCCAAAGCAACCGTTTTCCCAACGCCACAACCCTCGTAGAACAATTTGAAATATCCCTGGCCACCGCCCGTCGGGATATCGCTTATCTACGTGATAGACTTCTGGCTCCGCTCGCTTTTAATCAGGGCAAAAACGGTTTCTATTACACTGAAGATGGGTTTGGTCTACCATTTGAACAAAGCCCTAAAATTGTCTTTTTGTTGGGAATGTTAAGCAAAATGGCGGATGAGGCTGGGCTTGGCGCTCTCCCAGAAGTGCAATCACTGGAACATAGACTGGCCGAGCTGGTTTTTCCCGAGTACTCCAAATTGGTGAATGCAATCCACTGTGAGTGGGTGGAGATCGAGTCAATTCAACCGTTCATTTTCGATGCCATCATCGAAGCAACGGTTAAAAAGAGAGTGCTGAACATCCATTATCGCTCTGCTCAGGCAGAGCTGAGTCAGCGTGAGCTGGAGCCGCTGCGACTTATCAACTATCAAGGCCGCTGGTATTTGCTGGCTTACTGCAATTTACGGCAGGATATCAGGCTATTTCATATTGCCCGTATTCAGGATGCGGCAGTGACTAGAACTACGTTTAAGCGTGACAGTGAGGATAATTTCAGCTCCTACCTCAATTCTGCCTTTGGAATTTTCAAGGGAGAAGTGCTCTTTAAGGCCACAATACTGTTCACCTCGACTGCAGCAGAACTTGTGCGTCATCAGCGCTGGCATAGGGATCAGGTGATTGAAGAGGTAGAGGGTGGTATTTTAATGCACCTGCCAGTTAGCGATGACCGAGAATTGGTGATGAAAATACTCCAATATGGCGCCATGGCCAAGGTCATTTCTCCAACAGAGCTTCGCAGCCGTATTCGTAATGAGGCTCAGGCAATTTCACAGATGTATTTAGCCTGAATATTTCATGAAAAACTTTTTGAAAAGTAAATATAGGTAGTAGTTTAGAA
>CAZWVC010000615.1:0-1901 GCA_964637245.1 uncultured Desulfocapsaceae bacterium | reverse complement strand
CAAGAAGGTGATTCAGAGCAACTTGGTGACTCATACACAGATCATCGTCTTACCTTCACAATTAGCGTAGTGCGTGAATTGTGGCGTTAGTACCGCTTTGCTAGTCAGGTTCTTTGACCATAATGGCCGCTCATCCAACATATTCTTAATGCAGAAAGTGGTAAAGCATGAGGTTAGTGTCCCTATGAAATGATGGAAATTCCTTACTTTTAGGCGAAGAAAAAAAAGATGTTGTCGATAAGCGATGCTTCAGATTGATCGCTCATATAAAATACAGACTAAAGAGCAGATTTCATCTGATTTCTTAAATCCAGTAATAAGATCACCATAGATCAGCTTGGTGTACGAACTTGAGATGTATTAAATCAAATAGTTACTGGAAATGAGTTTGTGTTTTACGATAAGTTCGTTATCATGAAGCATCAGGATTATCCCCTGTATTTTTTGATTGTCGGTTCGCACCTTTATCAAAGCTGGTAACCCTCACTTTTTCAGAATCGACTAAATAGAGAGCTTTTTGCAAAATGAGGGTTTTCGCCAGAACCAAAGCCTGCGATAAATTTTACAGCAAGCATATACTTAATCAGTGCTGTCTCATAGTTTTCCCCACAGTGAAAGCTGAGGGGGGTTAACCTTAACGTTTTCATCAGGCGGTTTCAGCAACTCTGTCAGGCTTCTTCGAGAAAAAAAATTGAGATGGAGCAACCGCAGTATCTTTGTTATTGAAATACCAAGTTTCGCTTTATATTTCATAAATGATAACAGGAGGTAAACACAGAGCGCTATCCAGATTTGAGTAAGGACTGCATTCGCTGAAGTACCAAGGAAGGTTTTGATTTTCAGGTTTTGCTTTATCCATCTGAAAAACTGTTCTATCTTCCAGCGCTCTTTGTATAGATCAGCGATTGTTGTTGCCTTGAGATCCATGGCATTGGTCAGAAAATCATATTCTTTGCCGGTTTCTGGGTCTTTGTATGAAACAATACGAAGGGAAACATCTATCTTCTCAAGTCTAACGATTTTGTCACCTGTGATATTCGGCGATTTTCGCCCAGGTCTCTTTCTTGGAAAATAAGGTTTCGCATTTTTCTTGAGCCTTGTAACAAAAGTAATCTTTTTCTCTGTGAGAAGCTGATACCAATTGTAATCTGTGAAACCTCTATCAAAAACAACGCAAGAGCCTGGAGGTAAATTCAGAGAGCGAGCCCAGTTGATCTCATGGAACTTCCCGTCTGTCATATCCATGAATGCTGGAAGATAGCCGTCTACATCTAAACCAATGTGCAGTTTTATGGTTCCTTTTGCACGTCTGATTTTTGCCCAAGAGAAAACAGAAAGGCAGAGATCTATTGTAGTCGCGTCGAGGAGATATATTTTTCCTTTGAATTTGAAACGATGCTGAGGTGCAACTTTGCTGCATCTATCGAGCATTTTGTGGAACATGGTGCTGTAGAGTTCATGCGGTTGCCTCTCGTTTACTCTTGCTAGAGTTGCACGTGATGTTTGTCTCATGCCGAGATGATATATCCGCTTTCCCTGGCATTTGATATTATCGGAAATATCACGAAGGCTTTTCAGCCCGGAAACTTGAGCGATCATCATGGCAAGAAACTGACTCCAACGGTTGAATGAACGAAATTTCTGGCCTCTATGATGGGCTTTTGCAAGCTTTTCAAAATCATGTCTGGGAAAAATAGAGGTCAATTGTTGAAGTATTGTGTTATAGTGGGCCATGGCTCGGATCTCCTTGTAGTGGTTAATGTTTTTCGCAAATTCATTATAACCTAAAGAGACTCCCGAGCCTTTATTTATTTGGTATTATTTACATATTTATGAGACAGCACTGATCCAATATACCATTTTCTGAATATAAATAGTGAGTCTATCTGGATTTAACCTTC
>CAZWVC010000614.1:0-1914 GCA_964637245.1 uncultured Desulfocapsaceae bacterium | reverse complement strand
TTAATTTTCATTTCAAACCTCCGGAGATTAATTATTCAAGTAAGCGGGTACTTTCAGCTCATCAGACATGTTTTCGAAGTCCACCGAACAAGCGTCAAGGACTTCATCATCCTCAGCAACATAGTGGTAGACCATTTCGGCAAGCCTGACATAGGGGAGTTTTTTTAAGCGCTTGAGACCCTGTATTTCTGCACCGACATTCTCAGCTTCTTGAACTACGACGATGCGTCCAGTTTCAGGATCAGAGTGGTAGACATCAATCCCCACCATGTGGTTTAGATCATCAACACTCGCAGAAAAGTTATCAGGTGAGACGACCACCAGGATACCCGACATATTCATTGCCAACCCTCCGTTAGAACTAACTGGCCACCCGTAATAGTTATCCATCTATTACCGGTGGGATATTTGATTAATTAGATTTTTTGTTCCAAAACATGATCTTACCCGGGGCCGATCAACACCTTAACCTAGGTCAAGAAGCCTTTCAGTTTTGCGGTTCTATTGATCTAGATCAATAGCAAGGCAGTCCGATCTGAATAGGATTGCCGCAAATATTCAAATGATGGAGAAATACGATGTTGAAAATGAAATTTTTATTAGTCGCCGGATTCATTGTTCTCGCCGGCAGTGTATCAGCAAAACCATACGGCGCCGGTTCGGTAGCGCCCATGCCGAACCTGATGCCGGTAATTATGCACCACGGAGATATGCTGGACCTGAGCGAGGCTCAAGAACAGGAATTGGCCAAATGGCGTAAAGAAAATCACCATGGACAACACGAATTAAGCAATCAAATTCGTGAGAAACAGGCAACTATGCGTAAGGCCGCCCTCGATGGAGAACCTGCCGAGGCACTGTTAACCATGGAACAGGATATCGAAGCTATGCGGATCAAATTCATCAGCAAAAAAGCAGCCTGCCGGGATAATATGAAGAAAGTTTTGAATCCTGAGCAATGGCAGAAGGTGGTTGAGATTTATCGGCAAGAGAATGGGGTCAATTAGCGATTTATCTTTAACCGATGAATTACAAAATGGACGCTGAGATAAAACGACTACGGACCTTCATCAACCTCAGAAGTAACAAAATAGGTGAAAGCTAGAAAGCCGGTTACCCGGCTTTCCAACTTTTTACCCGCAATTACTTACCGCAAGCAAACTTCGACTTTAAAGTCCTCAATACACCTTTCGATGCAGGTTCGCTTTGCTGGTCGTGATTCTCATATGCCCACTTGACGAATGCCCTTCGGATGTCATCCGGACGCCGGTTGAGCGAAGGCAGGCAGATGCCACTGCGAGTTAAGTTCCTGGTCAGTGCAATTGTATCCACAACACCATTAATGTACTGCTCACATTCCAGCTCATCGAGCATGCCACCACGGGAATCATTATCACCTTCACGGCAGGGCTGTAATAAATCCTTTACCGTATAATTTGCCTCCTGCGCAACGACAGGTGATGAACCCAGCATTACACCGGCAACCAATATTCCAGCAAGTATGATTTGTATTTTCATCGCTTTCATGATTATTGACTCTTCTCTTTAGCCAGCGCCTTGAGCGCATCATCCATCACCTTCTGGTGCTCTTCATTTTTCAACCAGCCGTCCTCGCTAACCTTGGACCAGAGTTCCTTATTTTCCATGTTCTGATGGCAACCCATGCATAAACCAGTACGCTCCATTTTATCCCGCATTTCCTGCGGCAGAGGGCCGGTCAGTGGCCAGTGGGAACCGACACTGGCAAGCTGCTTGCCATCCCGGGTAATGATCTGTGACAGATCATGATCCAGTTGCGGCACTGCAGGGATCTGCGTACTGACCTGCGACGGGATCGTGTCACCAGTCGCTGTTTGCAGATCAACCACAAAACCCTTGTCATAGCCTTTCATGAAACGGCCATCCTCGATGCCA
>CAZWVC010000613.1:0-1918 GCA_964637245.1 uncultured Desulfocapsaceae bacterium | reverse complement strand
AATCAGCCCAATACATGCGGTCTGGTCGCTTCCCATCTCTCCTTAGCCTGTAATCGCGCTTGATCAGGGGTTTCAGGATTAGGTGAAACGGGATAAACATCAGTATCTTGCTGATTTTCATCGCTTCTTACCTTTCTTCGGCCTTATGGAGCTATTGCATATCTTCCAGGCTGATGGCTTGGATTTGCCGCTGCGTCTTACCTTTTTTACGCAACGGTCTACTTTAGCTGGCACTAATATCCCCTCTTCCTGGGCTTAGGCTTTGATTTTACTCTGCGCTTCTTGCATTTCTTCTTCATGATTTGACCGCTTGCGCCACTGTTTGAGGATTATTCAGTAAAAGCTATTTCACAAGTTTTATATATCCCTAATCCCTGCTTAAGACATTCAATATAATTCGATAACTCGTCATCAAGGGTAAACCATTCTCCCCTATGATGTTGCTTTTTAAACAGATCATGCAGCCATTGCTCGGTTAGAAAATCCCCCGACTCAAGCGCAATAAGCTCTAGTTCTTCAGGGCTTCCTGTCTGTAAGTCAGTCAACCTTTCATCGATTGGTCGTGTTGTATGACCTATTTTTACAAAATTGCCTTGCTTGATGAAATATACCTTTGGATTTCTCGGTGGAGATTTCTTCGGAGGTGCATTCCTTTTCCCTAAACAAGATATGCAAAATTGTCGGCTTTCTGCTCTGAAATTAAAGCAATTTGGTGATAAACAATATCCTTTCATTAGCTGAGCTGACTCAGTAACTAAAGCCTTTCCTTCCGGATCACCAGTTATTTTCATATTTATTAGGCAATTATAAGAGCTTAGATATTATTTATACATCAGTGTTGCGCATGAGTCAAGTCTTTGATTCTCCGTACAACTTTTTGATTATTGACCGTTTAGCGCGATATTCGTGGGCTGGGAGGGTGGTATTTATATATTCAGTTACCTGCTTATGCCTTGATTGCCAAGTTCGCCCATATCTCGATTTGTGTACGCCGATTAGTTTAGCTCTTTGAGTGTTGTTAAGCGTGTAATTTGTCGTTCCGTGGCAAGTAGTGCACTCTCTGTACCTGTAAAGACCAGTACCTTTGCACGTAGGGCATTTTATGGGGCAAATGTACTCAATCAAGCATAAATTCAGTAAGTTAACTATATTCTCGCCAGAATTATTTACTTTCCACTTCTTTTCCTTTGCCAGCCTAATGACTGCTTTAAGAAGCTTCTCATGCGCGGCCTGGTGAGAACTTGTATCGCCGTTAACGCCACGAAGTAAGATCATCAATCCTATGTCATCAGCGCCAGATAAGCATGCGGCTATATCTGAAGTCGTTAGCTCTGGAATCCCGCCGTATCCCTCAGATATTCCAGCTTTCGGATTCAACTTTGTGAGCATTTCCATAGGCTTTTCGACTTATTATCAATGTGTTATAGATAATAACCCGACTATGGGTATGAGTCTATCTTGATCTGTATCAACTTTATGCGCCATTATTCTGTTTATCTTTCGCCGTGATTTGGGTGATATCCTTTCTCATATTCAGCCATTTTGCGGACTATTACGGCATCATTAAACGATGCATAAGATCCCAAGTGCTTAGCCTTACCGTCTTCCATGATTTTTGCTACCCATTTTCCATTGACGCGAGTAACACCTAACACGCCTGATTTATTGTTTTTGCTCAACTTTTGATTTTTTGAATTCTCTGCATTATCCACATCACGTAGATTCTCGATTCTATTATTCGACCCATTACCATCTATGTGATCTATGACATTAGGGATGTAATCATTGTGGTAGATCCATACCAGCCTGTGCGCGAAATAAGGTTCGCCCTTGATAATAATTACCAAGTACTTCTGGTTAGACTTTGGTATTTTTCTTAGCGTTCCTGCTTTCTTACCAGCCCACACATTAAAAGCAT
>CAZWVC010000612.1:0-1935 GCA_964637245.1 uncultured Desulfocapsaceae bacterium | reverse complement strand
TATCGTATAAATAGTAATCATCTTTTAAAAGAGTCACCTCAATAACACCACTTACGAAAAGATTTATTAATTCAACATAGATAGCAGTCTCCGTAATTCCTGAGATGATGGCGTTGAAAGTATCTCCAATGAATTGACTCATAAAAAAGACTTTGAGTCTGTCGGTAATATCTCTTTCTGCATTTATCGCTACTCTCTCACGCGATGAGAGAAACTGTCCATGCTCTATTAGTACGGATTGCTGATTTTTGGGCGAAGTTATGGCTTCTTGCTGCTTGAGATAGTTATGCAGAAATCTGTGAACCATTAAATCTGGATAGCGTCGAATCGGTGAGGTAAAATGAGTATAATCAGTTGCCGCTAGTCCGAAATGACCACGGTTACAAGAATCATAACGGGCTTGCTGCATGGTACGCAATAGCAGGTTATTGACTACATACTCGGTAGGGCTGCCTCGCACAATATCAAGAACGGTAGCAAACCATCCGGGTTCTACCGAAAAACGTGGTAATTCCAAGCCAAGCGTGGCAGCGAATTTAGCAAATTCTTCTACTTTTTCATCGTCAGGTTGTTCATGGATACGGTAAAGAAAATCAAGTTGATGCTCACTGAACACCTCAGCGACTGCTTCGTTTGCAGCAAGCATAAATTCTTCAATTAATTGATGAGCAAAATTTCTTTCTTTTCGCTTGATGGACTGAATGGTGCCATCTGCATGGAGTGATATATCGGCCTCAGGTATGTTAAATCCGATGGAACCACGGGAGAGGCGTTTGCTAAGAAGAGACTTTGCGAGCTCCTCTGCAGTTTCAAGCATTGGCAAAAAATCAACATATTTATCACGTGATTCTATGTGCTTATCGATAAGGATCTGATTAACAGTTGTATAGGTAAATCGCATTCTGCTGCAGATTATTGATTTTGCAAATTTTCTTGCTGTTAGCTTGCCTCTCTTGTCAAATTCAAGAATTGCAGAAAAGCTCAACCTATCCTGATCAGGAACCAAGCTGCAGAGATTGTTAGATAAATTTTCGGGAAGCATGGGGATAACTCTTCCTGGAAAATAGATGGAAGTCCCACGAATGTAGGCTTCCTTGTTAAGTGCACTGTCTTTCTTTACAAAATGCGATACATCGGCAATGGATACGTAGAGACGGTAGCCATCTTGAGTCTTTTCAACAGCAATGGCGTCATCAAAATCCTTGGCATCCTCTCCATCAATCGTAATATGAAAAATATGGCGGAGGTCGAGTCTGGATTCGTAGTCATTTGGCAGGATGGCAAGTTCTGCTGCTTCAGCCAATGCTTCAGTGGAAAAACAATACGGTAGATTGTGTTTCTCAATTACCATCCTCATTTGGACATCAATACTATCGGGTGGGCCCAGAACTTCAACCACCTTTCCCTGCATAAGTCCTTGTCTTGCAGGGATTGGAAGAATCTCGACTATGACGACATCATTTTGAGAAATTTTTACATCAATCTTTTCCGTTAGTTGGATATGCGAAGGATAACGCGGATCTTCTGGGATCACCAGAGGTGGCTTGCCTGACTGATAAAACCCGGTAATTTTTTCGGTAGAGCGGGCCAAAATAGATATGATTTCAGCCTCTGGCCGTCCATCTTTTCTCACTCTGTTGACTGCAATCAGGACTTTGTCACCATGATTTGCCGACCCGATATTTCCTCGGGTGAGAAAAGGATCTTTAGTGAAAAACCGGGCAGTCTCCCTAGGCTCCAAATCAATAACAAAACCAAATCCTCGGGGGTTCTTTTCTATTTTGCCGGCATAGATCTTTCCCTTAGGATCAATTATATATTTCTTTTTTCCGGTAGATTGAAGAAAGCCTCGTCGAACCAGATCATCTACGGCGTCTTGAACTTCCTTTTTATTTACTCCATTTATTTCCGTAGAAGCCTGTATAAAAGAAACTG
>CAZWVC010000611.1:0-1946 GCA_964637245.1 uncultured Desulfocapsaceae bacterium | reverse complement strand
GCCGATTCGATTCCAAAACCGCCAGCTTAAGGTTGTCCGTGTTTAGCGTGTGGTTGAACGAAGCCGCTACGCGGCAGATTAACTTGGTATACTTCAGTAAAGAGTCCAATTCCGGATTCTTACAACAAAAAGGAGTATATCATGAAACCGAAAGAAACAAAACGTTTTGCAATCCATTATGATCGGCACTTGAAAAAACTCAAGCTGCAGGGCAAAAGCCAGGCAACCATCAATGCCTATGCGCGGGCGGTTCGTCGCATTACCGAGCACTTCGATTGTTGCCCAGATAAGCTGACTACCCAGCAACTCGAAGATTACTTCACCAGGTTGGTAGACAACTACTCCTGGAGTACCGTAAAGCTTGACCGGCTTGGCCTCATGTTTTTCTGGAAGCATGTCCTTGAGAAGGATTGGCAATGGCTCAATATAATCAAACCGCCAACGGTGAAAACAATCCCGGATATTCTCAGCAGAGAAGAGGTTGCCTTACTCATTCACACAACCCGCAAATTACGCTATCGTGTCTTTCTTTTTACCACCTATTCCATGGGGCTTCGCCTGCAGGAATCGCTTTCTCTTCAGGTCGGCGATATCGATGCAGGGCGCAGACGGTTGCATATTCGCAGAGGCAAGGGTCACAAGGACCGCCTGGTTCCTTTACCTGACCGTACACTCAAGGCATTGCGCATTCTTTGGCAAGATCATCGCCATCCCAGGCTGCTCTTTCCAAATTACAGAGGCTCTGCCGAAACCATCATCAAGGCTGAGAGCCATATGAACATCGGTTCCACTCAACAGGCCATGAAAGCGGTGGTCGCAGCCTGCAACATTAAAAAAAAGTCTCAATCCACTCCCTCAGGCACTCCTTCGCCACCCATTTACTGGAAGCTGGCTTAAGCCTGCGCCACATCCAGGCTCTTCTCGGACACGCAAGTCCAACCACAACCGCCCGCTACGCTCAACTCACCTACACTGCTGAAAAGGACAGCATTGCCACCATTAACGAGCTGATCAATTCCATGGAACTCAACCCGACAAGGAGGCAACATGGAAATTAAATCCCTCATACAAAAGCACATTGGCCTCTACATGAGTCGTTATGGCAGCAATGCTCTCCCAGAGCAGCTTAAGGCTTTGACAAGCATACAACACTGCAGAACCACTGAATCTGGAGAATTGTATGTTGAATGCCCGGATTGCAGTCATGGCGAATGGCGGCCACTATCATGCGGCAACCGCCATTGTCCAAAGTGTCTTAATCACCAGACAACCCAATGGCTTGAAAAGCAGCAGGAAAAGCTGATGCCGGTTCCCTATTTCCTGGTAACCTTCACCTTGCCCTATGAACTACGATACCTGGCATATGGGCACCAGAAAACAGTTTATTCTACCATGTTTGAATGTGCAGCTGAAGTGCTGAAAAGCTTTGCCGCAAATCCACAACATCTTGGTGCTGAGATCGGTATGACTATGGTCCTGCATACCCACGCACGAGATCTCTCCTACCATCCTCATATTCATGTGCTCATCCCGGGAGGCGGTGTCAATAAACGCTTATGTCGCTGGGTAAGGGTGAAAAATGACTATCTCTTTAACGGCTTTGCTCTGGCCAAAAAGTTCCACGGAAAATTTCTCGATATGATCAGTACCGCAGGCCTGAATCTCCCCAAGACAATACCTGCTAAATGGGTTGCTCATTGTGAATATGTTGGTAATGGCCTCCCTGCATTGAAGTACCTGGCAAACTATCTCTATCGAGGAGTTATCAGCGAAAAAAACATTGTCGCCAATCATAACGGAAATGTCACTTTCAGGTATCGCGACAGCACCACCGGTGAGTTTCGATATAGAACCTTAAAAGGTGAGGTTTTCCTGTATCTTATCCTTAAACATGTGCTACCTCGGGGCTTCAGGCGTGTTCGCAATTATGGTTTCTTGCATGGCAA
>CAZWVC010000610.1:0-1969 GCA_964637245.1 uncultured Desulfocapsaceae bacterium | reverse complement strand
GGAGGCAGAAGTGACAACCATTCACTTTTGAAACCCGTGTGGCAATTGCTTCCTTTGTTTCAATGTTAATATTCCCTTGGCCAAGAATGTTCTTTGTTCTATTCCAATTGGTTTGGAGAATATGTGGATGTCTAGCAAAGGCGCGATAGGCAGCAGGAACTCTCCCTACCCTCTCTTTGATTTCATTGAATATCTCTTGGCTCTCAGCAGTTATTGTCGTCTCATCTAATAGTCCTATCCTTGCCATTGGTCAGGATCCTCCGTGTAAATGCTACAGTATGTTTAACGTTTTATCTTGGGAAAGCTCCATTGTTAATATCTATGCAGGTTCCATTTATATATTCTGGACAATCTGTTGCTAACCAGAACATAGTTTCAGCAACTTCTTCCGGATAGGCGAATCTACCAGTATATACAGCACTCTTTATGGCATTTTTTCTTGGCTCTGGAGTGCTATCGAGCATTTCGGTTTGAACGGGACCTGCAGCTACTGCGTTTACAATTATGCCCTGCGGACCAAGAAGTTTAGCAAAGCTTTTTGTTAAGTTAATTATCCCTGCTTTTGTAATTCCATACCAAATATCAGGATGACCTATTTCACCAGCTATTGAGGCGTTGTTGACTATACGCCCATAACCATTTGATAGCATAGTCTTTGAAATTTCAGTTATTAGTGCAACTGGTGCCTCAAGATTGATTCTTAATATCTGATTAATTTTTTCTGGAGGGTAACTGTCGTAAGGAAGCGCAAACATTACCCCGGCATTATTAATGAGGATGTCTATTGCAGGTAATTTTGAAATAAGATCTGGAATGCCGATTACATCAGTTAGGTCATATTCTACCATTTTTATATTTTCCTGATGTTTCAGAGAAAAATCTTCAAAATCTCTTGCCAATACATATACGGTGTATCCAGCATCTGCAAATTGCTTAGTTGCAGCTAAACCGATTCCTTTATTACCACCTGTAATTAATACGGATTTTTCTATATTCATATTTTTTCTATTTATTGCTTAACAGCGAGCTAAACTGCAGCGGAGCTGTTGCTGCTGTCAGTGTTTAGCCTTTGGTTAGAAAATATCTTTGCCAGTAATTGTTGATTTGGAGCCCATTCACCGTTTCCTAATAGCCCTTCAATCAGATACCCCAAACTATTATCATAAACACTGTTGGCTGCGGACTCACCACCATCTGCATATTTTGCTTTTAGTACAAAATCTTTAAATGATCTGTATTTTTTGGATAATGATTGAACTAGAAATTGTGCTAAATGATAACTCAAATGTTGTCCCTCATCGGGCCGACTAAATGATTCCCCTGACCAAAATTCCTGAATTTTCTCTTTATCCCAGAAATCAATATGCTCATTTATCATCACGTGATCCATGACTTGTGCTCTCGTACCCATTATCATATTTTCGATATTTACAGTAATTCCCTCATCTAACCATGCTGGTAATTGTAAATGATCTAAAAGAGCATGGCACAATTCATGTGATGCAACAGACTCAGCACAAGAAATTTCCTGATGGGGAAATACAAAATGGCCATAACCTTTGTTCAAATATACTCCACCGCTGGAAGCAAACTCTCCCTCTTCGGGATAAAAATAAGAGATGTATGAATAATACTGATCGAGATTGTTAAAGATAAATACCACATGTTTTCCATACCCCTCATCTGAAGCAATACCATTTAATGACTTTAAAGTTCTGGTAAGTGCATCTTCAAGAAACCGCAGTAGTGATTTAGCATAGTCTTTGGGCTCAGCAGTAAGTAATAGAAAATTTCTACTATCGTAGATGGCATAGCCAGCAGAAAGTGCTGTTTTAGTTTTATTAACCCAAATTGATGCAATTTCACTCCAAAGATCATTACAACCTGTGTGAATATTACTATTCGATATTTTCTCAGTGATTGTCTCCCAATTTGGTCTTGGAAAACCTTCAACTATCTTAAAATGATC
>CAZWVC010000609.1:0-1970 GCA_964637245.1 uncultured Desulfocapsaceae bacterium | reverse complement strand
GTGTCGGCCACGCTGTTTATGGGGAATTGAAAAGGCGAAAACTTCCCGAAGAAGTCTCACTCAAACTCCTGGGGTTAGGCGGTATGGCGCTGCTGCATGAGTTTCGGGGAGAGGATACCCTGGTAGTTGTTGATGCTGTTCAGTTTGGTGTCAGTCCTGGAACAGTTCATTTGCTCGAATGGGATGAACTACCGGAGGCCGGTTCCCATGTTTCCTGTCATGGAATTGGTATACGTGAAGCAATAGAAGTGTCCCGCAAGCTCTATCCGGAAAACACCCCAGACAAAGTATTTCTGGTAGGTATTGAAGGGCAATGTTTTGATCAGCTTGGTGAGGGACTCACAGCTGAAGTTTCTGCTAATGTACGTTCGGCAGCTGACAGGGTCATAGAGCTGCTGACCTGACTCCTTTAACATGATATGTAGTATTTATTCGCTCCTCACCCCGAGAATTACGCCCTGTGATATTTTCCCATCTATCTTCAGTATTGCCGGATCTTTAATCTCCACAAATCTCAGGTAATCGGTCTCGATCTCAACTGCCTGAGAATCGAGCCAATCCATGTTAATATAACTTTCACCCTTGGGCGGAACTCCAAGATAATTGATTCCCAGAGAAGTTATATTGTGAAAGAAATGACTTCCCTGGGAAGGATCTGCGTTGAGTTTTTCAGAGGTTGTCTCTATTATAGTGTGGGCTTGGGTGATACCGCTCCAGTTTATCGGGATACCTAACCACCTGTCAGTAGTTCCCCACCGTCCTGGTCCAATAAGCAGATATTTTTTATTGAGATTTTCCAGGGTACCATTGAGTGATTCTATCTCACTCGCTATTTCCCTGGTCTTGGCGGTATCGAAGCTTTCCGGCTTCACATAGACAATGCTATGGATAGGGGTTTCCTGACTCTGCCCCATGGCCATGTTGGAGAAACACCAGGCCTGCTGTATATCTTGATCAGTGATTTTTATATTAATCCGGCTTTGAGCAACAACCATTGGGCGAATCTGGAGGATATAAAAGTGGGGTTTTTCAGTATTATCAAGATTAACTGCAAACTCGATTTCCACAGGACAGCCCATACCTTTTTCACCAATCTCCAGCAGCCTGCTTAAAATCTTACCCAAGGGCATTTCGTTAAATTTCAGGATCGAAGCAAAAGTGATTACCGGATACCCATCACCGGCGAAGCAGTCCCGCAACTTGGCATCTGTGGGGTTATAGGTTGAGGCAAGTTGTCTTACCGGAAAGTGAGAGGTTGCCTCATCGATCTCAACTTTTTTTACCATGGTCTCAAGATACTCTTTGGAATCACCATGTAGATGCAGGGCAAAGAAGTAGCGTTGGGAATTTCTTAGGATATCATCGACATTGGAAAATTGCGGTAGGATTTGTGGATATTTCGGTGAGAATCGCAGAGCAATACCACCTTCTACCACAAGTTTGCCAAGACCCAGGGCAATATGGGCAACACCATCGGCAGGTTGCATATACGATACTGGATAAAAATTATAAGATTGTGCTACGCCTGATAATGCTGGATAAAAGAGATCATCGTATTGTTTGCCAACCAGCTGTTGAATTATCACTGCCATTTTGTCCTCTTCTTGGCGGTAAACCGAATTCTTAGCGAGTATTCGCGGAATTTCTTGAAAAAGAGAAGAATATATGAGCTGGATGGCCCTCACCAGCTGTTGCAGCCGAACCTCAATGTCAGGAGAGTTGTTGGGCAGCATATAGGTGGTGTATGCACCGGCGCTGGCGCGATAATGTGCATCCTCAAGAATGGCAGATGATCTCACAGCCAAGGGATAATCTGTGTGTCTCAGAAAGAGTTGGAGATCCTGTCGCAGTTCTTCTGGAAAATGTGTTTTGGTGAATGTTTTTTCGATTTCGCGATCATCTTCAATGCCAGTGAGCACTTCGTAGATCCCATTTTTTGCGGCAAACAGGTCAAAACCATCTGTTGTTAT
>CAZWVC010000608.1:0-1974 GCA_964637245.1 uncultured Desulfocapsaceae bacterium | reverse complement strand
AGAATAAATCGGGGCGGCTCTCTGAGATTACCGGGGTTCTCGCAAATAACAATATCAATATAAGATCGTTGTCACTTGCCGATACTGCAGATTTTGGTATCCTTCGTTTGATTGTTGATAAGGTTGAAGAGGCCGAGAAAGTACTCAAAGATGGCGGTTTTACGGTGGGGCGAACCCAAGTGATTGCTGTTGAAGTACCCGACAGGGTTGGTGGTTTAGCCTCAGTTTTGAAGGTTATCGAAGCTGCCGGTTTAAACGTTGAATATATGTATGCCTTTGTCAATAAAAGCGGGGAAAATGCGGTGATGATTTTTCGCTTCGAAGAGATTGAAGAGGCACTTAACATATTACAGGATAATGGAATCACGACCTTATCCGGTACGCAGATCTGTGCCCTATGACAATTCAAAAGAGGGTTTAAGACTTTTAAAAAGTTGCGGGAAAGCGGGGACGGGGGTTTAAGTTTTCCTGCAACCAAGCTAGAGGGAGATTGTATGAAGCAATTAGTATTAAGATTAGGCCTTGTGTTACTTATCTGTGCAATGACTGGAGTAGCATCGGCAAAAACATTGAAAATTGGTGCAATTTTGTCCGTTACCGGCCCAACAGCTTTTTTGGGTGTACCTGAAGTAAACACTTTGAAGATGTTGGTTGAGTCTATCAATGCCAAAGGTGGGGTTAATGGTGATATGATAGAACTCATCGTTAAAGATTCGGCCGGTCAGAAGGAGAAGGCTGTTTCCTATGCCAAGCAGCTTATTGAAGAGGATAAGGTTTTTGCCATTCTCGGCCCAACCAGAACCGGGTCAACTTTGGCGATCAAAAGCCTCTGCGAAAAATCAGGAACATTGCTCATATCCTGCGCCTCCAGCAAAATGATAGTTGATCCAATTGCCAAATTTGTCTTCAAGACACCACAAAATGACAGCCTCGCAGTGCGTAAGATCATGGAAGACATGAAGAAAAACAACATTACAAAAATCGGGGTAGCTGTTGGTGGTACCGGTTTTGGTAAGATGGGCAAGAAATTTTCCGAATTGATTGCTCCGGAATATGGCATAACCGTAGTGGCAACCGAGGTGTACGCACCCAATGTGACTGATCTTTCCTCCCTTGTTGCCAAATGGAAAGGAAATCCAGAAATTCAAGCAGTCATTAACTGGTCCATCGTACCGGCACAAACCATTCTTGCTAAAAACATGCGGCAGGCAGGTTGGGATGTACCATTTTACCTGAGCCATGGTTTTGGAAATATCAAGTATGTCGAAGTTGGCGGTAAGGCAGTTGAAGGTGTAATATTCCCTGCTGGTCGTCTGCTGGTGGCAGAAAGTCTGCCCGACAATCATCCCCAGAAGAAGGTTTTAGTCGACTATAAAAAAACCTATGAAGCCAAATTCAATGAACCCGTAAGCACTTTTGGTGGTCATGCCTACGATTCTTTAATGATATTAGTAGAGGCTCTTGGGCAGGTTGGATCAGCTGACAAGATGAAAGTTCGTGACGCCATCGAAAATATGACCTTCGTCGGTACTGGCGGCACATTCAATTTCAGTGCAACCGATCATAGTGGTCTCTCTATCGACGCCTTTGAGATGATGACCGTGAAGGATGGTAAATTTGTACCTTATGTAAAACAGTAAAACAATACAAGTGGTGGTTATGGAGCCGGGTCTTAACCCGGCTCTTTTTTTGCGCAAAACTGAATCTATTTATGACAGCCGAACTCTTCATTCAATATGTCTTTGCAGGCATTACCTATGGCGCTAT
Source organism: uncultured Desulfocapsaceae bacterium (assembly GCA_964637245.1). Lineage (GTDB taxonomy): Bacteria > Desulfobacterota > Desulfobulbia > Desulfobulbales > Desulfocapsaceae > Desulfopila_A. Next base: position 207 of record CAZWVC010000608.1, on the reverse strand, counting down.
TTATGCCATCGTGGCTATTGGGTTTAATATTATCTACAATACCACGGGAATTATAAACTTTGCCCAGGGCGAGTTCGTCATGCTGGGAGGAATGATATCCATCAGCCTGTTGAGTTATATGAGTTTGCCATTAGCCATAGCCATTGCCGTCTTGCTCACCATGATAATCGGGGCTCTCATCGAGATGGTATTCATTCGCTGGCTCAA
>CAZWVC010000607.1:0-1980 GCA_964637245.1 uncultured Desulfocapsaceae bacterium | reverse complement strand
TGTCATGTTTCAAATGTTGCAATAGAGCGCCGGGATTCTGGTTTCCTGCTAGACGCGCAGGAAGGAGCGTAGCAGCGCTACGTGACTGACTAAGCAACGACGTCAGGAGGCCAGAATAACAAGCTCTAAGCTACAGGTGAGGCATGACAGGACACTAGATTCATAGAATTTCTGACTCCATCGGTGAGGCCTTGTAAGGTCTTAGTTTGGGCATCATAAGTAATAATGCTGGTCTTATAAATCTAGGAAAAGTGTCATCAAACTATTATTTCTTATACCAAGTATATGAACCTTTTCTAAATAGGTACATGAGTTTACCAAACATCAGCTGAGTTTTTTAAGAATTATCAGAGAGACTAACCCATATTATAGTGAAACGGAAAGATTCTTGTGGCAAAGGGCAGAGCCACAAGCTCTACCCTTATGCACAACTTTTAATCCATGCTATGCTGAAGTTTATTGGTTTTTCAATGCGTCTTCCAAGGACAAAAACGCATGTGATTTAAATTCTAGTGGCAAAGTATGGACTACGTCAGTATCGTCATATCCCAAAGTATCAATTCGTATAAATACCTTCGAAATATCTTTTGATGTCAATAAACCTTGTGGGATTTGATATTTAGTTGTGGATATCCCAGCTGATTTAAGGATTTGGTCATGCTTATTTTGCTTATTTAAGAGGAGGCTAACCTCATATTTAATTGAGCAATTTTTTGGTATCTCGTCAACTTTTGGAGCAGACCAGGATAACATGGGGGCTAGCGGATTTCCGGATGCCTTTATCTCTCTGACATATGGCATCTGGCCATAATTATTCAGTCTATGGGTGTTAGCAATTGCTTTATTGCCCTTTTCATCTGACACATTTATTTCCCATATTCCCATGTGCTTACTTGGGTTAAAAACAGGTTTTGGGTCAACAATATACACCCCGGTCGTTTGCTTGCCCGATATCTCAGGTGATGCTGTTAAAATGATGCCTGAAGCTATGTTTTTGAAGGTAACCTGTTTGATCGGGTGGCCAGCGGGCTTAATAATACAACCTACATGCAATACGTTTCCTTTTGGAAACCCTAAATCTTTTGAAATCTCTTGGAATCTGTCCTGGAAGGCAAGGGGTGATTCAACTTTAATTTCCTCACCTGCTTTAGAGAATGAAACTAGAGAAAAGAGAAGAGACAATGATAGCAATATGGCACTTTGATTCATGGAAACCTCCTGCAATCAAGGTGGAAAGTACTATGCATTTATGAAAAACATTATGCTCCTGATGAATCAACTGATTACACCAGGAGCAAAATAGGGAAATTTTAATTGAATCTCTGCTTTTCGCTGGGCTGTCATGATCAGTCTCATCAGTAGGGAATTAAATAATCAATCGACGGGTAGCTGGTTCTGGAGGCTTATTCGCTTTTCCACTGCTGTGTCGCTGCAATATATGCCTTCTGGTAATAGTGGAGTTGTTCAATTCTACTATCAGTAGAAGAGCAAGTATCTCATCAACTCTAGGATGTTGTGTCCATAATTTGTGACGGATTTAGTTATTTCATGTGGGCATGACCTTAAGGTTATACCCATAATTTTATGCGAATGCTGGATGCGAAGTCAATGCTACAATGTGGCTCAAAGCACCCAAGGAACTCAACTAGGACATGTAATATGCCTGCTTCAAGCAGATAGACACAAGTGCATCAGCGTATCTATATAAGGTATTGAACGATCTTCTGTCATTTAACTAATAGAAAGTGCATTTGAAAAAGATCATTGCAAGAAAGCATCTTAGCAGAGATTCGATCCTCAAACAATTGTAAGATAAACTGCTTTTTAATAGATATAATTACGGATACGAGCTGCAAGTTTACATTTTAAGTGTATTTGGATTATTATCTGGTATCAAATAGGAATGACCACCCATATTTGACAAATTGGGTGGTCATAGTTGATCTTTTTATGGGATTATATTCTCACAGAGCCACCATC
>CAZWVC010000606.1:0-1983 GCA_964637245.1 uncultured Desulfocapsaceae bacterium | reverse complement strand
TGTCTGAGGCGGTACAGGTATCCATGGCGGTTAAGGCACCAGTGAAAGTTTACTGGACCAGAGAAGATGATATCCAAGGCGGATATTATCGGCCGAAGACCTATAATACCTTGACCGCCGGGCTCGGGGAAGATGGTATGCCTTTAGCTTTAAAGCATACTATAGTGGGGCAGTCCATCGCCACCGGTACTTCTTTTGAAGAAGCTTTAGTCCATGATGGCATTGATCACACTTCGGTGGAAGGTTCAGCCGATACACCCTATCAGATACCAAATCTCCTTGTCGAGTATCATAAGGCACCGGCAGGAGTTCCTGTATTGTGGTGGCGGGCAGTGGGACATACCTATAACGGCTATATCAAGGAGTGCTTTATTGATGAACTGGCCAAACTGGCGGGAAAAGATCCATACGAATATCGACGCAGACTGCTGAGTAAAAGCCTGAGAGAACGCAAGGTACTCGAGGTTGCCGCAGAAAAGTCAGGCTGGTCGGAACCGGTGGCTAAAGGGCGAGGTCGTGGCATCGCTATGCATGCATCCTTTGGCAGCTATGTGGCTCAGGTGGCTGAAGTTTCGTTACGTGAAAACGGTACGGTGCAGGTTCATAAGGTTACTTGTGCGGTTGATTGCGGACAAACCGTTAATCCTGACACAATTGTTGCCCAGATGGAATCAGGAATTGTTTTTGGGCTCTCAGCAACATTCTATGGCGAGATTGTGTTTAAAAATGGTCGAATACAGCAGTCCAATTTTGATGATTATGATGTGCTGCGCATAGGTGAAATGCCCAGGGTAGCAGTCCATATTGTGGAGAGCAACGAGGCACCGGGAGGAATAGGCGAGGTGGCTGTACCACCAATCGCACCTGCTGTTTCCAACGCTGTAGCAACCCTCATTGGCAAACATATACGCAGTCTGCCATTGCGGCCAGAAATTATTAAAGAGGCAATGCCGCAGGCAAAGGCATAATACTCTCCCGGTTAATGCTATCCCCCCTTTCCACCGTAAGGTGCAGTTGAAGGGGGATTGTCGTGTATCTGCAATGAGCTGCAATAGAGGCTGAGTAACAAAGATATTGATATGGATGAGAATGATACATGGATGACCTAGAAATATTTGAGGAACTTATTCGCCTGAAAAAAACACGAGAGCCTGCAGCACTTGTAATGGTCGTTGAGTCCTCCGGCTCTGCACCACGCAAGGCTGGTGCTAAAATGCTGGTAAGCAGCGATGGTTCTGTTCGCGGTTCCGTGGGTGGAGGAAAAATTGAAGCTGCTGCCATTGAGGCCGCTTTACAGTCTTTGAGAGATGGCAACACGCGCACACTTTCTTTCACCTTGACCGAGGATAATGGTTTTGTCTGCGGCGGCAAAGTGCTCATTTATGTTGAACCCATCGCCCCTTCGCCCAGGCTGGTGATAGTTGGTGCCGGACATATTGGCCAGGCAGTTGCAAAAATAGCAAAGTTGACCGGTATTGAAGTCGTGCTTGCCGATCCATATGGAGGATCTACAGAGAGTAAAGTTCGAAGCTTCAGTCAGGCAGATATGAATATCCAACTTTCTGAATTAGATCAGCTACTATCTATCACCAGTGATAGTATGCTTCTCATTGCAACACGTACCCATGATGATGATTTTCTTGCCGTTGAACGGGCGTTACATACCTCAGCTTGCTACATTGGTCTGCTTGGCAGTAGGCGCAAAAAAACAGCATTAAAATCTTATCTTGCAGCGCAGGGAATAACTGAGGATAGTATGCAGCGTATTGTGACCCCGGTAGGACTCGATATATCTGCGCAGACGCCTGAAGAGATCGCCGTGAGCATTGTAGCGCAACTTATCCAGAGAAGGAGGGATGGTGACAACACATGTGTCAGTAATTCTGCTGGCAGCCGGTCGTTCCCAGAGAATGGGGAAGAATAAAGCTCTTCTCCCGCTGGGGGCGAAACTTCTTATCCAACACTGTCTGGATTCCCATTATA
>CAZWVC010000605.1:0-1987 GCA_964637245.1 uncultured Desulfocapsaceae bacterium | reverse complement strand
TATTGGTTATGTTTTTCGGACTTTCAGCTTTTGGAATAACAATTCTATTTTGCTGGACATCCCATTGTAAAATCACCTGAGCACTTGATACACCATGTTTTTCGGCAAGCTCGCTAATAGCCCTATCTGAAACCGGCTTTTCGGCAACGGCAACACCACTCCATGTTCCTGAACCCAGTGGAGACCAACACGAAACAACAATATCTTTACTCTCACAATATCCGCATAAAGATTCCTGGGTTAAATACGGGTGCAACTCCAATTGATTATAGGCCGGTTGAATTTCTGCAAAGCTTAAAATCTGCTCAATATCGGATTCCCTAAAATTTGAAAGACCCAACGCTCGAACGCGCCTATCTGAATAAAGTTTTTCCATAGCTTTCCAGGTCTCTTCGGTTTTATCTGGAACAGGCCAATGGACCAGATAGAGATCCAGATAATCAAGATCCAGGCGAGCCATTGAATTATCAAAAGCTGCTAGAGTCTTTTCCCATCCCTGCTCGTTATCCCAGACTTTACTAACCACAAAGAAATCATCACGCGGAATGCCTGATTCTTTTATCGCCCGACCTACACTGCGTTCATTACCGTAGATTGAGGCTGTATCGATATGCCGATAGCCTGCTTCGATTGCATTCAGAATAATATCTTTGACATAGTCATCATCCTGCTGCCATTCACCAATAGCAGCAGTTCCAAATCCTATTTGAGGTATTGCAACCCCATTATTTAAAATCAGAGATCTCATTTCTATATTCCTAGAGTAATTTCATTCATATACAAAGGCCTAATATATTTTTGCACAGCCTTCTGATATATACCAAGGTAATTGCAACAAGTCGCTTTGTCTATGCGATTGGCTCCCACCATTTAATCCAGCGATTGAGAGTAGATAAACTCGCAATCTACTTCACAAGAATACAGTTTGAGTAGATTCCCAAATGAAACCCTAATATCAACTTGTACTCTCATGCTGCAATTAGCACTGAATTGAAGAGATGATTATATAAACCAAAAGATGAAATTGTTTTTTTAATTCAAGCCCACGTATCAGGAAACAAACAATGATAAAAAATACAATATATTTCATGACATTACTGCTTTTCTTATTTTCGCTTGCAGCTTGTGCCAAAAAGCAATCGGATATAACCATTCGATATGACAGTGTGACACCAGGCACAGAGGTCGCCAGAAAAGGAATGAAATTGTCTCTCATCGGTACAGGTATACAAGTTGGCCAACCTCTACCAAAAACAGCCCTGGTAGAAACTGGAACGATGAAATCCATCGATCTGACGGAGTACAAAGGAAGAGTTTTGTTTCTCAGTATTGTTCCCTCAATCGATACTAAAGTTTGCGAGGCACAAACCCACTATCTTGGCGAAGAAGGTGATGCTCTCCCAAATACTATCAAACGGATAACCGTCAGCAGGGACACGCCATTTGCCCAGGCAAGATTTGCAGAAGAGGCAAAACTTGAAGATATAAACTATCTCTCCGATTATAAAGCGGGCGAATTCGGTAGATCCACTGGTCTTTTGATTGATGGCCCTCAACTTCTGGCTCGTTCTGTTGTGCTTGTTGATAAACAAGGAATAGTGCGCTATATCCAGGTTGTCCCCGATATCACTCATTTACCTGATATGGACAAGGCTTTTTCCAAAGCTAAAGAGCTTGATATGATGTAATGAGCATTATCTCCATCAGTTAGAGGTATTTAACAGCCTTTTCCAAGCCAGTTTCGGTACTTGCATCCATCATCCCGCCTTATATAAATAAGAGGTACTTTATGCGTTTAACTTTATTGCTCATCTTTACCCTGTTCTTATCGCCACCGGCATATGCCGATTCAAATGGGATAATCCAAGTAAAAAGCCCCTTTAACGTTGCGGAAACTGCTGACAGATTTGAAGCAGCAATCAAAGAAAAAGGTATGAAGGTTTTTCCACGCTTTGATCATTCTGCAGCAGCTACCGAATATGGCCTG
>CAZWVC010000604.1:0-1993 GCA_964637245.1 uncultured Desulfocapsaceae bacterium | reverse complement strand
CAACCTTTCCAGATACTCTCACCTGGCAGCCGGTGTACCAGGAACCGTGGCTGGTCTGGCACTTGCTTTGGAAAAGTATGGCACGATATCTCTGCCGGAAGCCCTTGCTCCGGCAATCCAACTTGCTGAAGAAGGCTTTATCGTCACCCCACGCTTCAGTAACGGAATCAAAAAGAGAGAAGAACGTTTAAAAAAATGGGAATCCAGCAGAAATATCTTTTTTAAAGCCGATGGAAGCTTTTATGAGCCGGGAGATAGGTTCATCCAAAAAGATCTGGCAGCAACCCTCCGCCGTATTTCAGAAAATGGAGTAAAAGAATTCTACGAAGGGAAAACAGCCCAACTCTTGGCGGATGAGATGAGCAAGCATGGCGGTCTTATCACCACAGAAGATCTCAAGAAATATTCACCTGTCATAAGAGAACCGGTTGCCGGTAAATATCGTGGATATGATATCTACTCCATGTCGCCTCCCAGTTCTGGCGGAATTCACGTTGTCCAAATTCTCAATATCCTGGAAGGCTTTCCCATCTCAAAATATGGACATAATTCTGCCCAAACCATTCATCTGATGGCAGAAGCAATGAAATTTGCCTACGCCGATCGTTCCAAATACTTAGGTGATGAGGATTTTGTCAAAGTTCCCCGCAAGGGATTGGTAGCAAAAAACTATGCCGTAAAATTGCGAGAGCGTATCAATGCCCGGAAGGCCACACCAAGCAAGACCATCGCCCCAAATAATCCTATCCCCTACGAATCAGAGGAAACGACTCACTTTTCAATAGTTGATAAATTCGGCAATGCCGTCTCAAATACCTATACCATCAATTTCAGCTATGGTTCAGGTATTGTGGTCGAAGGTGCAGGCTTTCTCCTCAATAATGAAATGGATGATTTCTCCGCCAAACCGGGGGTACCGAATGCTTATGGCCTCATCGGGGGAGAGGCTAATAAAGTTGAACCGGAGAAAAGAATGCTATCTTCCATGTCACCTACCATTGTGAAGGAGGATGGCAAGAACTTCCTGGTTACCGGCAGTCCAGGAGGGTCCCGGATTATCACTACAACCCTGCAAGTGATTATGAATGTTATCGATCATGGTCTCAATGTTCAGAGTGCTGTGAATTCATCCCGAATCCACCACCAATGGTTACCCGATGAGCTACGCATTGAAGAAGGAATCAGCCCTGATACAAAGAAAATGCTAGAAGATATGGGCCATAAAGTAGTGCAAAAATCTTCCATGGGAGCCATTCAGTCAATCATGGTTAAGGACGGAACCATGTATGGTGGAGCAGACCCCCGCAGATCCACCTCTCTTGCCGAGGGGTATTGATTACTTTTCAATGTGTTAGTGCCTATGTGCGGTAGACTGGATTCATACATACTTTCTTTTTCCCATCTGCAGACAACCAAGGATAAGGCACGCTGGGCGGGCGTAAGCCATTATCGCTCGCCCGAAAAGCCTGTGTTTCTTCTTGCGGTACTCAACCATATTGCTCATGGTGAAATATTACGAAATTTTATATCTCCAACTCCTGAGTTGCAGGAAACATATGAGCTATGTTTCACTAAGATCTACCCGGATCATGATCCACCGAACATGGCGATACCCTTCTCTGAACTTGCTAAAGCGAATTTTTGGGAAATTTTGCCAAAAGCTCAAGCCAGAAGCAAAAAACATCTATCTTTCACCACAATTGAACAACTCAAAGAGGATTGTTTTGGGGCTAAATTCAGCGAAGATCTCTATCTGCTGCTGCAGATGGAACACAGCCGAAAAAAGCTAGGTACAGCTCTCATAAACCCTTATTTCAGCACGGAAATTCGAAATTCCCTTGCTATATACTTGCAATAGAAGTTTCTCTCAGACAATTTCAATTATCCATCCACAACCTTTCTTTCTTGTTCGTTTAACAACTGAACTTACAAGGTAAGCTGTCATCTTACGCTTATGAAGCAAAGCTAGTCATAAACCCGTTTAATTAGCATT
>CAZWVC010000603.1:0-2010 GCA_964637245.1 uncultured Desulfocapsaceae bacterium | reverse complement strand
GGTTTTCACTCTTCGAGCGTGCCTGCTGATTCCATACTCTTCGTTATCAAGGGCTAGCGGTAAATTACTACAGCGGTACCCTTGATGCCTCGATTTTGAAACCAGCAGACACGTGAAATATTCGGCCTGGCAACGTGATTACCATTGAAAAACTTTATCCAAGTCCTCATCGGCAACATCAAAAACAACGTCATGAGGAGGTAATTTATCGCGTTTAAAATACCTGGGAAGCCTGTCATCTTCAGCGGTAAATCCGGCACGTGCATTAAAATCTCGTTCTTTTTCCAGGATTGATTTGCCAAGAGCTGCCACATCATCTCCGGTAAGTTCGAGATTATAAAAACCATTGAGTAAATCGATAAGTGCCTGAAAAGTTTCGGGCTGATCAAGCACTGCAAAAGCAATAAAGAGGCACATACCGGTTGAATCGACTGCTGCTGTAGCGATTTGCAGGTTTTGCGACAATTCTGCCTGACCATCAGGGCTTAATGGATCGACATCCCCGCCAACCTTGAGTATATTTGTCGCAACAGCATATCCTGCAGTATGATCTGCTCCCATTGGACTCGTTGCATAGGTTACCCCTATACCCTTTACAGCTCGTGGATCATAGGCTGGCATTCCCTGTCCTTTAACCACCGGGGCTTTTTCAATACCATAGGCACGTGCGGTTGTGGCGGCACCGCTACCAAGAATCCGGCCTAGTGGGGTACCAGAGCCTACTTCTTTTACCAGGCTAATTGCTCCTTCTGCATCACCAAAATTGAGCAAACCAGCTTCCATTGCAACCCCAATGGTGACTCCCATTTCAATCGTATCAAGACCATAATCATCATCAAGATAGTCGAGCTTGGCGATGGCATCAAGATCACAAATTCCGCAGTTGCCACCATGAGACCAAACCGTCTCATACTCTGGTTGTTTAGTAACAAAATTACCATCTTTATCTACAAAGGTACCAGAACACTGAATGCTACAACCACGATGGCAGCCATGGGTAGCAACCCCTCCACGATTAATTTCCATTTCTGCCTGTGTTTCTCCGCTGATTTTATCAGCATCGGGATAGTTACCCTGCTTAAAGTTATACGTCGGATAACCACCAGCTTCATTGAGAACGTTGGTCAGCACATTTGTACCATAGGTCGGTAAACCCTCACCGGTAACTGCGTGTTCCTTAAGACCTTTATTAAAAATTTTATTTGCTTCGCTAAAAGCTTTTTTGTTATGTGGCTCGCGCATCTTAGCTCCGTCACCGTCAAGCAAGATAACCTTTATTCCCTTTGCTCCCATTACCGCACCGACACCACCTCTGCCGGCATGACGGGTTGGTCGTTGTTCTTTATCGGTTACAGCTATTGTAGAATTTGACAGACGCATCTCACCTGCTGTGCCTATCGAGAGCATAGCGCCTTTTTCATATCTGTTTTTAAACTTTTCCATGAGCTGATAGTTTGTCATCATTTTGAGATCATTTGCAGCCTCAATGATGACACCATTCGTGGAAATAAATATTTTATAGAGATCCTGGCCGTTCCACTCTCCCTCAAGAACAATTGCAGCATATCCAAGACGGGCGAGTATCTGGGCACCCTGGCCACCGGCATTGGCCTCTTTAATTCCTCCGGTAAGTGGACTTTTGCACCCCACCGATAACCGACCTGAAGTCACTGCAGCGGTGCCACTGAGTAGCCCAGGTGATATTACTAACTTGTTTTCTGGCCCCAGTGGGTGGCAGTCAGGAGGTACTTCTTTGCTGACCAATGCAGAAGTCAATGCTCGCCCTCCGAGTCCTGCAAATTCTCCAATTGGCTCTATTGTAAACGTAGGCCCTTCAGAAGATCCAACATCAATTCTTAAAATCTTGTCCATTTGCCACCTCCAGGAAAAAATAAGGGGTTTGAAGTAGTAATCTTTGACCAATATTCAACACAATTAACACTTAAAATTCATGTAATCTAACCACTGATAGTCCATAGTCTTCCTAACCCGGATATTTCATAAACAATT
>CAZWVC010000602.1:0-2016 GCA_964637245.1 uncultured Desulfocapsaceae bacterium | reverse complement strand
AGATCCAGTTATATGGAGTGAATCGGTCGATGAGGTGGCGCTTTCCACTCCAATCCTCATGTTTCTTTTGCGGCCAGTAATCACGAAGATGTTCTTTTCTTGGATTGGGAAATGAAGCTGATCTTTTATTTCGGCATGCTGTAACACATAGTGGCTGAGCTTCTCCCTCGCATCCGTCACATTTATTCAGATCAATAAGGGTTGCAAATGAATCGGGTTTGACTGCTGCATCAGCTTGAGCATGAGGAAGCAAAGTTACTAATCCTGCAGCTGCACTACCGGTAATAAATGACCTGCGACTAAGTTTCATTTTATCTCCTGAAAGTTTCTGCAGGCAAATATATCGCGCTATAAACATAGTTTCAATATTTAATTTATAAATTAAACATTAACATACTGCTCTGTGATAATTTACTCACATTGTAGTCCACTCCTCTTCTGAAATGATCATCATGATGCTTTACGTTTCAGAAGACAAACTTAGGTTTAAAGCCTCGGCTTACAGAGCTCCCAATGTTTTCAGGTGTTGTAAAAGTATAAAATGTGATATTCTACCCAGCCAATTATTGTGATGTGTCCTAAATGACCTTGGAGTTGAAACCTGCTTTACTTTATGAGCTTATTTTCCTGGCAGATTAAGAGTCAGGACACTATCACAACATCCATGTCCAGTAAGCAAAAATACGGTAAATAAGGAGCCTTTTGCAAAAGTAAGATTTTTGTTCAAAATCAAAGCATGAGGAGGAATATAACCACAGGTATATAGTTAATATTCCGAGGATTATATTTTTCATCATAACGCAGAGTTTGGGCTAAAATACAGTTTTGCAAGTGGCTCTAAGGTAAATAATATATGTGTAAGGTTTAACATGCAGACCAGAAACCCAGAACTGCAACTTGCCCACGATTATGTCAAGGAAACCGGCTGCAATATTTATCTCACCGGTAAGGCAGGAACCGGAAAAACTACATTTCTGCACTCATTAAAAAAGGATAGTCCCAAACGCATGATTGTGACAGCCCCCACCGGGGTAGCCGCAATAAATGCCGGCGGCGTAACTCTCCACTCTTTCTTTCAGCTGCCCTTTGGACCTTTTATCCCTGGCAGAGAGACTTCCAGATCGCAATTTCGATACAGCCGTGACAAAATATCAATTATCAAAAGCCTTGACTTGCTGGTTATTGATGAAATCAGCATGGTTAGAGCAGATCTCCTTGATGCCGTTGATAGTGTGTTGCGCCGGTTTCGCAGCAATACCCAGCCCTTCGGCGGAGTTCAACTATTGATGATTGGTGATCTTTTTCAGCTGCCTCCGGTAGTAAAACATGAAGAGACACAACTGTTAGCAGCACATTACCACTCTCCCTACTTTTTCAGCAGTAATTGTCTGGCACAAACCGAGTTGGTCACAATTGAGTTGAAGAACATCTATCGTCAGTCAGACCCGCATTTTATCAACCTTCTCAATAAGGTGAGAGACAATAAGCTCGATCATAAAGCTCTTGATGCTCTGAATTCACGGGTAATTCCGGATTTCTCCCCAAATGAAAAAGATGGTTACATCACCCTCTGTACCCATAATAACAATGCCGATCTCATCAATCACAGAAAGTTAGAGGAGCTTGAAGAAGACCAATTCGAGTTTGAGGCTGAGATAGAGGGTGAATTCAGCGATAATTCCTTTCCCGCAGCCTATAATCTACAACTAAAAAAAGGTGCTCAGGTCATGTTTATCCGCAATGACCTCTCAGCAGACAAACGCTTTTTCAATGGCAAGATAGGTACCATTACCCACATTTCAGATGAAATAATTCGAGTGAAATGTCCAGAAGATGCTGAAACAATTGAAGTTGAACCTTCTGCCTGGGAGAATGTTGAATATTCGCTCAACGAGGATACTCAGGAGATCGATTCCAAAATTATTGGAATTTTTCGCCAATATCCCTTGAGACTGGCATGGGCGATTACCATTCACAAAAGCCAAGGACTCACTTTCAACAAAGCCATTATTGACG
>CAZWVC010000601.1:0-2042 GCA_964637245.1 uncultured Desulfocapsaceae bacterium | reverse complement strand
AACGATACCAGAACCAATTCCCATTTCTCCTTGATTACCATTGAGTACCACTGTTCGTATGGGCACATTGAAGACGGCCTCGCCATTTGGCAACATATAACCGATCGCCCCGGTATACACTCCCCGCCTATCTCTCTCCAATTCATCAATAATTTCCATAGTACGGATTTTAGGAGCACCAGTAACTGACCCACAGGGGAAGATTGCCTTCATGAAAGTATTTAGAGAAAGTTGCTTGAGGGCCTCAGGTTGAGTCCTGCCAGTGATGGTGGAGGTCATTTGGAGAAGTGTTTCATAGGTTTCTACATCAAAGAGAGAATCCACCTCAACCTTACCATCACTAATGTGGTGCATGAGCCGACCTAAATCATTTCTTAACAGGTCTACTATCATCACATTCTCACTTTGATTCTTGATGTCAGTTTGGAGAAACCTCCTGTTGAGAAAATCTTCCTCAAGGGTATTCCCTCTTTTGTGGGTGCCTTTCATAGGCCGAACCATCACATTGGAATTGTTTTTCCAAAAAAACAATTCCGGGGAAAAAGACATAACTCGTTGCTCGCCCCAGCGAATATAGGCTCCGTAGCTGACCGATTGATTGCGACGCAACACTGTATAAAATTGATCAGCCGAACCCTCAAAATCGAAGAGCAGTTTAAGTGTATAATTTACCTGATAAGTATCGCCAGCTTCGATATACTTGAGGATCTTTTCAAGTGCATCGACATACTCCTCCTCATCGAGTGAGGCATGGAGTCTTTTTACCTCAAATGCATCTTCTGCAAAATCTTCAGAAATGCTGTTATCAGGGAGATCCTCCAGGGGAAAGTCCGATTCTCCATCTTGATGATTAAATGTATAATAGGATTCAAAGACTCCAAGATCGGCAAGTAACACACCCTTATCTTCATTTCTTTGCAAGCGATTGCGTAAAGTTGGTTCTAAAAGATAACCAAACTCGTAACTGAACCAACCGGAAAGGCAGAACCCTTCACGCTGTTTTTTCTCTATAGTTTCAATGAATTGGGGATAGTCATCACCTTCGAAATACTGAAGACGTTCACGTGGGTTAATAAACAGCAGAGAGCGCGTATTGAGCGAATCCGGTTTGGATGTATCGAGAAAAATGAAATTCTCAGTTTCACCCAGCAGCTGGAATAATTTTCGTAATATATTATTGGTAATGATTTTCATCAATATTATTGAGGAGACATATTTGTCCGTCTGAGGGATTCACAATTAAATGATAATATTAAAAAAAAATATCATATGCCGATATTTCTCCCCAGCCCTTGTCTGAGAAGATCATAGAGAATCTTGCGCACAAAAGTAAAATATTCTATAGTAGCTGACCCTTCTCTTGAAATCTATATAGTTTGTAACCAGTGGTCTTTAGCACAACTGCAAAAAAGGTGAAAGATTTTTTCTAAATCCACCTGATCGCAGCTGCGAAAAGGAGCGCTATTTATGTCATAATTGCCATATGGTAGGAAAATATGAAAATAATGGAGGGACCGACACCGTTACCTTTTTGGATTTCTTTTAAATTTAAGGTAAAACATTGAATATATGTCGGAATTTTTATTATTCACATCATTCACCGCCTTTTCACCCAACATTCTTTTCTGAACACGTACGCAATGAGTTACCTACACAATGAATTTAATCGATTTGAAAATAAAGATAATAACTGTAAAAGTTATACCTGCTGATCAGGTTAAATCAATTAAGCTAAATAAAACGGGAGAGTAATCATTTTGTCTTTAATTCCATTGTGTGTGATTGAGTGCAGTAGTCAGCAAAGTAACAAATTAATGAGAGGAGATAGATATACCTTTTTGTCATCTCATTCTCTTAAGAATCCATTTTGTCCAGTATTTAATAGAACTATACAATTACGTTACAGTCTGTAACAGTGTAATTACCATTACTAACCAAGGAGAAAAACTCATGTCTCGGAAAATGGTCACTATTGACGGCAATCAGGCGTGTACTCATGTAGCCTATGCCACAAGTGAAATTATTACCATCTATCCAATTAC
>CAZWVC010000600.1:0-2043 GCA_964637245.1 uncultured Desulfocapsaceae bacterium | reverse complement strand
GACAGGGAAGAATTCATCAAACGGGTTAACCTGAGTTTGAAGCGGCATATTAACGCAGTGACTCAACTCACCGAAAGAGGCAGCTACTTTTTTGATTATGGCAATGCCTTTCTTAAAGCTGTTTTTGACGCAGGGGTAACAGGAGTATCAAAAAATGGGGTGGATGCCAAGGATGGGTTTATCTATCCCTCCTATTTTGAAGAAATAATGGGTCCGATATTTGACTATGGCTATGGTCCTTTTCGCTGGGTTTGCCTGAGCTGTGATCCGGGTGATCTGGAAAAGACCGACAGGGCGGCTATGGCATGTATTGATCCTGGGCGGCGGGCAGAAGATCGCGACAATTATGTCTGGATTCGCGATGCAGCCCAAAATAACTTGGTGGTGGGCAGTCAGGCCCGTATTCTCTATTCTGATGCGAAAGGGCGACGAGATATTGCTCTTAAATTCAATGAAATGGTGCGTGATGGCGTAGTTGGTCCGATAATGCTGGGCAGAGATCATCATGATCCTGGTGGAACCGACTCACCTTTTCGAGAAACGGCGAATATTAAAGATGGTAGTAATGTCTGCGCCGATATGGCAACTCACTGTTTTGCCGGTAACGCTGCTCGAGGCATGTCCTTGGTTGCTCTGCACAATGGCGGGGGTACCGGGATAGGCAAGGCAATAAACGGTGGTTTCGGTCTGTTGCTGGATGGCTCAACTCGAGTAGATGAGATTATCCGCAAAGCGATGCTCTGGGATGTTATGGGTGGAGTAGCCAGAAGAACCTGGAGTAGAAACCTCAACGCCATGAAGGTGGCAGCTGAATATAATCTGGAAAATGATAGTGGGGATCAGATAACCCTGCCGTTTCTTGCCGATGATGAGCTGGTTAGCGGGGAAGTAAGCAAATTTTTTTCCGGACAAGACTCCTAATTATTTACCCCTACTTGGTGATGCTATGAGTGCAACGTTGTTTTACAATGCCAGAATCTATACACCAGTTGATAATGGCACACCTTTACATGGTGTTGAACAGGGCCGCCTATACCACATTGAAAAAGGTGCAGTACTGGTAGAGGAAGGCAGAATCAGTGACATCGGCAATGAGACGACATTAAGGGATAGGCATAAAAATAAGGTAAAAGATAGGCTGGTAGATTGCGGTTCCAGATGTCTGATTCCCGGTTTTGTTGATCCCCATACCCATATGTGTTTTGCCAAGCTCCGTGAAGATGAGTTTGCTTTGAGAATAGAAGGCGTTCCCTATCTTGAAATCCTTGCTCGCGGCGGTGGCATTCTTTCCTCAGTAAGATCGGTAGCAGAGATAGATGCGGAGCAGCTTGCTTCTAATTGTAGACAACATATGCAGCGGGCAATGACCATGGGCACGACAACCATGGAGATCAAAAGCGGCTATGGGCTCGACACTGAAAATGAGCTGAAAATGCTTGAAGCAATCAGTATGGCAGCAACCTCATTGCCTCTAGACGTTGTCCCTACCTTTCTGGGTGCACATGCCATCCCCCCGGAATATAGAAATGATTCTGATGGTTTTATTACCTTGATTATTGAGGAGATGCTGCCTGCAGTAAAACAACAGGGAATTGCGACTCAGTGCGATATTTTCTGTGAAGAGGGGGTCTTTTCCATTGCTCAAGGCAGAAGACTCTTGCAGGCAGCGCAAGCGTTGGGTTTTAATATCAAGCTTCATGCCGATGAAGTTAACGATTTAGGAGGTGCAGGTTTAGCAGCTGAATTGCACGCCTTATCTGCAGACCATTTGCTTGCTGCATCGGAAAAAAATGTTACGGCCATGGGTGAGGCTGGTGTGGTAGCTACGCTACTTCCGGCAACGGCGTATAGTCTCAGAAAACCTTATGCTGAGGCTCGCTTGATGATTGAGAGAAATGTTCCCGTTGCTCTGGCAACGGATTGTAACCCAGGCTCCAGTTTTACAGAATCAATGCCCTTTATAATTGGTCTTGCCGTACTGAATATGCATATGTCTCCAGTAGAGGCACTGACAGCTGCAACACTCAACTCTGCCTATGCCAT
>CAZWVC010000599.1:0-2047 GCA_964637245.1 uncultured Desulfocapsaceae bacterium | reverse complement strand
TGCTGGCTTTTCTACTACCGGTTTTTCTTCAGCTATTGACACAGCTTTTTCTGGAAGAGGTGGTTTTGGTATCTTCTGCTTAGCCTCAACTTTGGGTGGCGATTCAGGTTTGGCAGCAGGTGGTAACGTTTCCGGCAGCGGTTCAGCAACATTTATAAGATCAACCGTGTAAATATCTGGGAACAATGGTTTGTTTTCAAAAATGTGAGGCATAAAAACAGCACCTCCAAGCACAATGAGGTGAAGTGCCAAAGCAAAATTAAATGGCATCTTCCAGTCATTAGTGTCCATAAATGTTACTCTAACTTCCCGAAACACGGCGATTTATTCTTCTTTCATTGGTGGTTGGGTTATCATTCCTAGTTTTTCAAAACCAGCATCTTTTATATCTGCCATAACCGCGACAACAATACCATAAGCGACGTTTTTATCAGCCTTTAAGTAAATTGGATGGGCTTTTTTCTCCACAGGGGACTTTTCGAGCTGCTGTTTTAAAAGTACCCTGGTAACTTGAATTTTATCAAGCATTATGGTGCCTTCTTTGTCAATTGAGACGACTATAGGGTCTTCTTTTTGACGTAATGCTTTTGTTGTCGTTTCAGGAAGGTCAACATCCAATCCCTGATTCATCATTGGAGCAGTTATCATGAAAATAATGAGCAGAACCAACATAACGTCAACAAGAGGAGTGACGTTTATATCAGATACTAATCTTTTGCGGCCGTTTCCTCGTATTGGTCCCATATTGTTTTGTGATCCAGCTATGCGCTTAGTGTAGAATTAGCAATCAATCATGTAGGAGTTAATTTAAACTCTCCCAAGAAGATCTCTTTCTACAAGATTAAGTAAATCAGTAGTGAAATTCTGAATGTTACTGTCAACGTCTTCTAATTTGCTTGAGTAATGATTGTAGAAAATAACAGCAGGGATGGCAACGGCGAGTCCTGCTGCAGTTGCAACAAGCGCTTCTGAAATGCCAGGGGCTACTACCGCAAGTGAAGCGGAGCCTCGGACACCTATATCATGAAAAGAAGCCATTATACCCCATACCGTGCCAAAGAGACCAATAAATGGAGCAGCACTACCTGTTGTTGCCAAAAATGATAAAGATTTGGAAATCTTTGAGAGCTCCTGAGATTCTGCTTTTCTCATTGCTCGCTGCAGATTATCAATTGTGGCAAGTTGCATATCAAGAGATTCTTGTCCGGAGGCCTCTTTTCGTGTTCGTATTCTATTAATTTTCTGAAGCTCATTATAACCTGCAGTAAACACTGCTGCCTCAGGACAATATGGAAAATCATCTGTGATACTGCTTGCCTCTGATAGATTACTAGATGCCCAGAATTCATTTAAAAACTCACTGCTTTCGTTACGTACCCTGCGAAAGTGTCTGGCTTTCATAAAGACAATAGACCACGAAATTATTGAGAAGAGAAGTAGGGTAACCATAACAAACTGGCCAACCGGGCCAGCGCTGAGAATCATGTTTGTGATGGATAGTTGCACGAGTTATTTTCCTGTTAAAAAGTTGAAAAATGGTTGGAATATCAATGTTTAATTAATATTGCAATTATGATTGGACCCATTGTAATCTTTTTCTGTAAAAGATCAATATAATGAGTTTTTTAAATCTTAAAAATGGTTGAAAATGAATGAGTTCTTAGTGATGAAAAAAGTAAACCGAATAAGGATTAATCCTAATAGTAAGAACGCAGAATGTTATCTACAGAAGATATCTTATTGAAGTGCTAGACTACCAAAACAATACGTGGAAATATCCTTAAGTTACAACCCCCCATTTATTTCGAGAACTGAGCCTGTAATATATGCAGCGGATTTTGAAGAGAGGAAAAGTACAGCATCAGCTACTTCTTCTACTTTGCCAAAACGTCGCATTGGTACCATTCTCTTATAATTGGCTATTTGATCTTCTGAAAGATCATCTAAAAAATCTGTCTGAATAAAACCAGGGGAGACACAGTTGACTGTGATCTTCTTTCTCGCAGTTTCTTTGGCAAGCGTTCTGGTAAGTCCAATCTGCCCAGCT
>CAZWVC010000598.1:0-2058 GCA_964637245.1 uncultured Desulfocapsaceae bacterium | reverse complement strand
AGATTGACATGTTATTTCGTGTAGATAACTCTCCACTTACGATTACAAGAATACTCACTTCGGTTCTGGCATTGCCCTTGCTTTGACAGCTTTATATTTAGAAATATTCAATTGGAACGATAGCAATGGAGGGTTGGAATGTTCAGAATATATGCTCTGTCTGTAGTTCTCGTATTCCTTATGATTTCTCAACTGTTAGCAGCTGCTGTGGAAATAGATGAACCCGATTGGCAGTTTTTAGCAGAAGACTTGCACTCATTTTCCTCAGAGTATACAGTCTCTGTTTACCAGTTGGAAAGTAATGACCTATTCTTATATAACGATGAGTTGTCAAAACACCAAAAACGAGCCTATAACTCATCCTCAGACTCGGTGAAATACGCAGCTAGCAAAACTGCGAACCATTCCAAGTACAACACCCCTATGCATGAATCACTGCTATTGTTTTTTTTCGGCACTGGAGTAGTAGGATTGATTCGGATAGGAAAAAAGAAAAAAGCTATCTTTGTACGAAAGAACGAGCAACTCTCTGCCAGAGTGGGTTAATGATGTTAAAATCAGACAATGCAACTGCAATCAACAATATAACCTGTTGTCCTATTTCTGGCTTTAAGTAAACGAGCTGGGATGCCTATTTCATTTAATTAGCGTTACTTTCTAAGAATAATTAACGAAAGTCCAATCATATCATTTCTGAGCAATTATCTCGTTTCACCACCATATATATCTGGCTTCTGCATCAAAAAAAACACGGTAGATACAAACAAGTGGAGGGAACATGAATTCTATACACACACCTCAAATAAATTTAATAGCCCATAGTCAGAAAGACAAATTTGATCACCAATCAGCTCGTAACAAGAAACCTGCGAAACAACTTGGAGGTTGGCAAATAAGGCTAATTGTGTCTCTTGCTCTAGCTCTTAGCGTTGGAGGTTGCAGCAGCACTCTGCTTCAAGCCGATTTTGAAGGATATGATGATGGTACACCTGTAGGCATCGATGGTAATCTGCTGGAGCCGGGGGCACCTCTCCCAGGAGAACCAGACGGCGACAAAATCATCCCTGTAAACCCGGTCTGCAACGGTACTACGTATTCTGTAAGCACCGACGATGCAATTGCTGGTCAGAAAAGCCTGGTATTGCAGTATGCCAGATTACCCCATTGTGTTGATGATTGTAGTTTCTGTGAGGAACTTGCCGTATTGAATTTCGATCCGGTTTCGCCTATCGAAGATGGAAGCCCCATACGATTTTTATGGAATGGTAAAATTTCTGATACCCTCGATGACACGAAATTGGAGGTAGCCATACGTGAAGCGGATGTGTTTTTTTCCAAGATCAGGCTGCTCATTAGTCAAGACCGGCTTGAGGTTTTCGAAGGAACCAGCTTGGAAAAAATTATATTTAATGACTTTGGAACCGCCCACTCTATATTTATTCGCGTATCACCAAACGATGGAACCTATGGAGTCCAAGTTGCCGCAGCCGGACTTGTCACTCCGCCTAACAATACTGATCCATGCGTATTTCCTAATGTAGCTTGTGGCGATTTTTCAATGAATAATTTTGACCCATCAAAGCTAGTTTTACGCATGCAGTTTCTTGGCCTTCCTCCAGGAGTGAGTAGCACATCACAACCAGAATATCGAATCGACAGCCTATTAATCACCCAATAACCAACTACTAATGTCATGTCAAGTTTCAAATGTTGCAATATGCGCCGGAATTCTGGTTTCCTGCTAGACGCGCAGGAAGAAGCGTAGCGGCGCTACGTGACTGACTAAGCAACAACGTCAGGAGACCAGAATAACAAGCTCTAAGCTACAGGTGAGGCATGACAGGACACTAGCTTTGCGCTGATGCCATTTTCAACACACTGCAGGTTAATCTGGAAAGGAGCTGGTGGTGGTACTTTAGTTGGAAAATTCGGTGGTACATACGGCACATACTGCAATTTTTTGCGAGGTCGCACCAGCGAATTGCGCACCAAACTTGATCGCTAATCCGGCTGACGTTCTAGCCCTGATATTTCACGATTACTCAAGCCTCACCAGTG
>CAZWVC010000597.1:0-2067 GCA_964637245.1 uncultured Desulfocapsaceae bacterium | reverse complement strand
CACCGATCACTCCAAATTTCCTGATTTCCATGATCTTGTCCTTATCTCTGTTGAGCTTACTTGCTGTGTTCAATACTTATTTTTGCCGATGGTGCTTAGTCTTAATCAGCGCTTCAAGACCAGGGCAACTGCCTCTCCGCCTCCCAGACAGAGTGACGCAACTCCGGTTTTGAGATCCTGCGCCTGCATTTCGTGGAGCAGAGTAGTCAGTACCCTGGCACCGCTGGCACCAATGGGATGTCCCAATGCTACGCTGCCGCCATTAACATTTACCTTAGCAGAATCAAGCTCCAATACCTTATTTATGGCAACAGATGTACCGCTGAAAGCTTCGTTTATCTCAAATAGATCGACATCCTGCAGAGTGATTCCCTCTTTGCGTAGGACCTTGGGAATTGCATAAATAGGTGCCATTAGAACATATTTCAACTCAATACCCGCCGAAGCCTGGGCACCAATCTCTGCAATTATTGTACAACCCAACTCCTCAGCCTTGGTCTTATTCATAACCACCACAGCAGCGCCACCATCACTGATAATTGATGCATTACCGGCAGTACCGACGCCATTTTTTTGGAAAGCCGGTCTCATTCTGGAAAGACTCTCGAAAGTTGATTCAACCGGACATTCATCGGTATCAAAAAAAATGTCACCTTTTCGATTCGGAATGGTGATCGGGGCAATCTGCTCTCTAAATTTTCCACTACTGATTGCTGCGAGTGTTCTATTATACGATTCAGCCGCAAACTTGTCCTGCTGTTCACGGGTAACATCCCATTTTTCACAAATCAACTCATTCGACATACCCATATGGAAATCGTTGACGATATCCCACAAGCCGTCGTGAACCATATGATCTTCAATTTTCCCTGGCCCCATGCGATGTCCCCACCGTGCCTTCTCCATATAATACGGAGCCATGCTCATATTTTCCATGCCTCCTGCTACCACCACATCGGCATCGCCGCATTGAATCGCCTGAGCAGCAAGCATAACTGTTTTGAGTGAGGAGCCGCAGACTTTGTTGACGGTTATCGCCTCTACTTCCTGAGGTAAATCAGCCTTAATAGCCGCCTGTTTGGCAGGATTTTGGCCGTACCCACAGGGCAGGACCATTCCCATGATACACTCATTGACCTCTTTCTTGTCAATGCCGGCACGATTTACAGCTTCCCTAATGACATGAGCTCCAAGGTCAGTTCCTCCCACTTGACTGAGGGTCCCTCCAAAGCTTCCTAATGGGGTTCGTACAGCACTCACGATAACGGCAGTATTCATATCGTTCCTCTCTTGCTGATTTTTCTATAAATGCGTTTTGCCAGAAAGACTTTTCACTATCTACTTATATTTTTAATCATCTCTTGTAAACTATAGTTCTTAATAAATCCGAGCAAGCGCTCGGTCAACTTCTTCTGATGATTCCCTTTCGCAATGGTTTTGTCAATCAATTTCTCGATAATTCGCCTCTAAAAAACAACAAACTCTCCGAAGGATACCGTAAAATTCAGGTACAACGCCTTTAATTCCTGACATGAAAAAAATTTAAGCTGAATATATAGCCAGACCAGGGAACACTAAGGAGTTCTATTTTATCAATGCATTAGCTGATCAAACAGACGAAAAACAACGTATTCTCGTGGAGAAAAAGTTTAGAAAAACAAAAAAATGTTTTGACAAAATTGGCAATATATTTTTAATTCTAAATAAACCGAGCGAGCGCTCGGTTGCCAACTGAGTGAAGGGTGTGATCGTACCGCCCAGGTGATTGATCTTATGTAATCCGAACTTGAAGGAGTCTCAAATGGGAATGGATAGTCTGTATAAGGAAGTTATGGATATCAACATGATGGAAGATGACGACCGCAAGGATGCTGCAGCAAAGGCATTTTTCAAGCGGCTCAACTTCGCTGAACTTCCGGAATACTTCAACTGGGCAGAAGAAATCTTTGAAGGCATGCATGTCAAAGAGAGAGGAGACAAAACTGCACTAATCTGGGCTGACATACTGACCCAGGAAAGTAAAAGTTATACCTATAAAGAATTTGCGGCAAAAGGCAATCAGTGTCT
>CAZWVC010000596.1:0-2082 GCA_964637245.1 uncultured Desulfocapsaceae bacterium | reverse complement strand
CGATCAGAACTGGTGCATTGCCGCCTGCAATGCGTGGCTTAAGAGGTTCGAACTGTTCTTCCATGTCGATAGGCATTTTGCAGCCCACTACTGTTTGATCCCTTTCTTTTTTTTCAAAACCCTTGTTCGACATAGAGGAACTCCCAAAGAAATAGAAAACTATTTCATCATTTGGCTGAAGACTTGAGGTTCTCAACAAAATCAGGGAATAGTTTTAGCAACGGATGGTTTGGATCCTTCGGCAATCGACCAGTATTATTAAAAATAGCAGTAGCCAGGAAAGCATCCGCCATGGCAATGGCAGGCATGATACGTGGAGCACCCGCCATGGGGCCTGAGAAAATCATGTCATGATAATTACAGGCAGAGAGTGCTTCAACAGCAGCATCAGCAGCTGCCCAGCCTTTGAATCCCCATTTCTCCCTGGCCTCTTTCCACATATAGGAACCGTTACTTGGTGCGCTGCTGGTGGGTACACCCCATTTTTCCTTGATCATTTTATTTGCAACGCTGCAAAGAGCTGTTGCTGGTCCGTTCATGACCGATGAGTCGACAAAAATGCTTTCGAATTTTGCGCCTACCTTGTCGATTGCATCGAATAGTCTTTGGGTTCCAGTAACACGCCCATTTGCCGTCTGGTCAGTTTCATCAAAGGCAACCAACAGCACATGTTTCACCCCAATGTCAGCAATTTCTTTGATTTCAGTCTCTAAATCCTTTTCCCAGACAGTAAGACTGTTATAGAACATACGGTCCAGCAACCCTTTCTCTGCACAATAGGCGGCTCCAGCTAGTTTGGGTTTCATTACCCATGCATCAATACAAAAAGGCATGGTGCTTACAGATGTGACAAAGTCAATAAAGGTCTTGAATTCATCACCAGTGTTAGCCACGATATCAGCCATCCCGGGTATACCGGTCTCTTCCCACAGTTTGTCTTGAGCCTTCAACAAATCGGTGGCTATTTTTTCGTCAAAACCACCTTTACGTTTTCCACTGAAAATGTTGTCGCCTTTTTGAAAGATAGAATTACAGACGACGGTCGGATATTCTCCCGGTAAACCACCAAACTTTACGCAGCCAACTTCACAAACCTTCTGTTCCACATCTGTGTTAATATCAAACATCATAACCTCCATGTTCTCCTTAGGATCATTCCTGAAACGATAGAAACAATGCGAAAATTCAATATTTAAAAATCTGTAAAACCACATGGTTTGCTGAACTTAGAGTGCTATTATAGAAAATCCAATACTTCTGTAAATCGTCCAAAAGACGGTTCCTTCAATTCTTCTTATTAATTATATTGGCGTTATAAATACATTGAGAAAGGCAGCCAGAGTTGTCTCCATATGCAATTTTCAACGGTTCACAAACAAATACTGAGGCACACTGCTAAGCGACTTTGATTTAACTAGTTACCATGGAGGAAATTCAGTTTCGAGTGCCAGCCGATAATTATCTAGGAAGAGGCAAGTCATGCACATAACAGAAGGCATAATAACCGGTGCACCTGCGGTTTTATATACTGCAGCCGGAATAGCAATGGTGGGTTATGGCACAACGAGAATGAAAAAATTCGTAATACAGTTTCCCGAGAAACGCCCACTTCTCGGCATGGCTGGTGCATTGATTTTCTTTATCTCTTTACTTCCTCTTCCAGCATTTACCGGAACGTGTTCTCACCCCTGTGGCACTCCATTTATAGCTATACTTTTTGGACCAGCTATTGCGATTGCCTTGACAGGCGGCAGTCTTTTGCTACAGGCCGCTTTTTTTGCCCACGGTGGTTTTGGAACCTGGGGAGCTAATGTGGTGGCGCTCGGTTTTTTTGGTTGTGTTGCAGGCTGGACTGCTTTTACCTTATTGAGGAAAATTGGATTTCCCCTCTGGGCTGCCGGCTTTGCTGGCGGTCTGATAGGCGATGTGGCTGTTTACGGTGCTTCTGGTCTCATCCTGGCAGGTCAATTGGCCCATGCCCCCACCCCGCAATATTCATTCATAGGCTATTTGACCGTTATTTATGCAGCCTACCTGCCGACCCAGTTACCCATTGCTATCAGTGAAATGGTAATTACTGGA
>CAZWVC010000595.1:0-2097 GCA_964637245.1 uncultured Desulfocapsaceae bacterium | reverse complement strand
GTATGTATTGATCTTTGATCAAGATGAATCTACCAAGCTGGCAGGTTTTTATGGAATTGTTTTAGGATATAAGGTGATGCAAAAAGACAAAGATAGCTATTTCAAGCGTAATGTCTGTGGAGTTGCCGCTGTAGAGTTCCTCTGGGGGCTTGGATTTCCCATCGTTCTAGAATCAACTTTTTTGCAACTTTTTTTAAAAAATCTCGGTGCATCAAGTTTTGCCATAGGTACCGTTCCTTCTATATTTATTGTCGGCATATCCTGTTTTCCCTTGTTTGCCAGTTATTTCAGCCGAAATATTCAGCTTAAGAAGAATATAGTTCTCTATCTTCACCTCCTTTCTGCTCTCTCAATATTCATCTATGGCTGGACTCTATTACTGTTTCAAGAGTCGCTGATCCTGCCACTTTTTTTTATCTCATATTGCATTTTCTCTTTGTGTATGGGGCTCACGATACCGGTATGGCTAAATTATATAGTAAGGATTTTCTCAGAGCGAAAGACCGTGCCAGGCATAGGTTATATGATGCTTTTTCAGAATTTAGGCAAAATTATTTCGAGTTTTTTCATACTTAAAGTTGTTGAGAAATATGCCTTTTCCATTCCTTCCTGTAGTGTAATTTTCATAGTAACGGGAGCAGTTTTTATCGCTGGTTCTCTCTGCTTTGCTTTTACCAAGGAGATAACTGACCGAAATGATCCTCCGCCTGATACACAGAGCTTTATCAGCCATGTAAAATCATCACTGGTTGAGATATGTAATAATCGGCCCTTTTTAATCTTCCTTGTGGCTGATCTCGATTTTTATGTGATCATTACGATTCTTTCTTTTTATGCGAATTACGCTAACGAATTCTTCGCAGTTAAGCAGGCCATAGCCGCAGGAGTTTTTGTTGCATTTATCTATGCGGGCTCAATAACTGTGAATATCTTGCTCGGCACCATGAATTTGCTGAATTTGAGACAAAAATTTATTCTGTCTAAATGTACTACCTTCATTACTATAATTTTGCTTATCACAGTACCGGGAAATTGGAGCTTTTTCCTGATTAGCTATATGCTGGGGTGTGTAAGGGCCATACGGAATATGGTGTATACTCCCATTGTGAAGAAACTTTCAGGGAAAATCGATGCAACTCCATACTTTGCCTTCGCTCCCATTCTCACTTTACCAGTGGGGTTTGGGTTTCCCTTACTGTTTGGCCGTTTGCTTGACTACTTTAACTATATGGGGGCAGCATCCTACAAGATGTTATTTGGGTTCTCATCCCTCTTTATTGCCTTCACGTTCTACTTTACGCTCCTGGTGAGGTATGAAATACAAACAGGTGGTGAATAATTACTGGGTAAGGAGATTCTCGGTCTCATTGCGAAGTGGAGTTGTACCGGCAACCTTGGCAATTATTCTTCCCGGATAGGCAAATCTGTCACTGTTTCTGGTAAATAGGATACCAGTTGTCCTGCTTCTGACTGGATGCCTGCCTCGGCTACCATGCTCTGCCAGAGGGTTAACTATTTCGGCGATTACATCGCCTTCATCTACCTGCTCCCCTAGTTTTTTCAAATACACAACTATGCCGGACTCTGGTGCTGATACATAATCCACTCCCGTTAGTGGTGTGGCATCTTTTTTTAGTGGTGGAACATGGGGAGCAAGTCCGCCTAAGTATCCTCTATGTTGCAGGAATCTGATAATATTCAAGGCATCTTTTTGGGCGATTTCGGGGTCTGTATCAGCTGCTCCACGCAGCTCAACCGTGGCAGACAGACAGCTTGGCGGTATAGGAAAGTTTGGGTAAGCAGCTGCCAGTTCCCACCAGATTCTGCTACACGCCTCATCGAATGGATTATCTCCAGAGTTTTTGGCCAGGAGGGTGATTTCTGCACCAAAAAATGCTGCCAGGTCGGTGGCATTTGGCCACAACGGCGTACCGATGTAGAGATGAAGTAGTGCTTCATTATCACAATGCAGATCAAGAACTATATCAGCATCATGTGCCAGCAAAAGCAGCTTTTTTTTGAGAAACTCAGCATCATCTTCTGGCACTACATCTGTAATAGCCTCACCGAAACACTTACGGATCAAGTCGATATTTT
>CAZWVC010000594.1:0-2112 GCA_964637245.1 uncultured Desulfocapsaceae bacterium | reverse complement strand
GCATCCTGGGCGATATGGGCATTTATTTTTTCCACCATGCTTATATATATGCAAATTCCGTCATGGGGGCTGAGCACCTCAGATTTCAACCATAATCAGTTTTATATTTTGGTTGGATGCTCACTAATTTGGAGTCTGCTGCTATTGGCTGTCGTTTTAACCCTCCAATATTTTGCATTAAAAAAGCCCTCAAAGAAGGGTACTTATAGCCCATTCACATTAAGAGGCATTGTTCGCCTTGCTTTATTATCTATCATATTTTGGGTTGTTATAGATATTTTTACCGCGACTGGAATTTTCCTTTATCTAATTTCTGGTAAAGCATGGCCAATTTACACATGGGCAATAGTTGGTTTGATTCTCATGTGTTATTTTGCACCAAGGCTAAAGCCGTACGAAAAGGATACACAAAATCTTACATAACCAATCACTTCACCTGACCCAAGGGCCTGGTGGCCCTGGGGTTAGGTGAGCATAGCGCCAAACGGATAAGTCATGAATACTGGAAAATGCTATTATTGCAGAACCAAGGAAAATAACCTTCAAATGTTGAAAGGTAATTTGGCCTGCACTATGTGCGTAGCACGCTACGAAAAGAATAAAAATGATCCAACTTATAAGCCAGTGAGAACAAGGTACCACATTGAAGAAGAGTTCAAAGAAAAATTCAAATGTGTGAAGTGCAAAACTAATGAGGCGAATGTTAAGTCCATAGCGACCACTGGCGATGGTATTTCTCGACTAATGGATCTTCAGCTTAACGAGTTCATTGTTGTGACTTGTAGAAACTGTGGATACTCCGAGATATATGACTTAGAGGTATTAGATGAAAAAGACAATCTAACAGTGTCTTTGGATTTTATCTTTGGCTCATAGTATAAAAGTTGTTTTAATCTGCAACTTCTACCGACACGTCTTCGCCGCGCCGATGAGCATGACATTAGGCCGATATGATTAATGAGAAGCCATGAATAGAGAAAATATCTGGCATTCGATGTCTCATTTATATTTGGATGATGAAATTGACAATTCAGACTTGATGATTGTGGCAATTGAATTGGCGAACTCTAATCTATCAATTGAAGAAATGGATCAAATCTTTTACAAAGAAGTTCATCCAGTACTATGTTGGAATTTTACAGTTCCGGCCGGTGTTTGGGGCTCTTTTAGCAAAGATAGCCTTAAGAAAATTATCACAGAACATATAGAGCATCAAAAAGCCATAAATTGGTTTAAACGATGGCATAATAAATATCGACTAAGAAAAATCAATCAACTCAGAGAGATTGTTAAAGTTGATTGGGAAAAGACAAAGTTGTTAATTGAATTAATAAGAGATAAGCGCATAAACTGTAAATAAAGGTCAATGTGGCCTAACATGTGCCTTTACAAGCCGACTCGGGCCGCTGAGCGGGCCTCGCCGGTAAGCCACCACGGTAACAATCCAATATAACCACCAGATACCACACAAAGATGCCAACCTGCAGCATGTTGCCATACCTGATTCGTAAGACTCACAAAAATGAAATAACCTTTGATATAGTTAGTATGGTATCGCACGAATGAATCAGACTGATTTGGTTGGGATGCTCGAAACCTATCTCCAATCAGACCAAAACTGATGTATGTATGGCTACAAAAAACTTTAGGTCAGCTTGTATTGTCACCACACAACCACATCGATGCCATGATTATTCAACATGTCCGTCACGGCGGAGTGGAGTGAGGCGCTGGTGAGCAATGTGCGTCGGTTATAATCGTTGTCACATAGTAACCCATCGATTGTTATAGCAGTGTTGTACTTGGCAGGACGGTGGGCGGCAAGCAGTGTGGGACGGTGTTTAAAATTAATAGACAAAGCGGATAATACTTTTTCTGCGATGGTATCATAACTGTCTATGGGTTTGATTTGCACGACATTCAGGCCGGTTTTCTTGATGGCAGTGACTGCGTCACCGTATAGGTCGCCAAAATCTACCACTACCTCCCGGTCAGTATTTGTTGAAATCAGATTGGCATATGCTTGAACCTGAATATCGGCGTATGGAAAAGTAATCTTTGTGTTGGGGATATATGAGAAACCCAGCGCATTGGACAGGTTTTGCACAAAGT
>CAZWVC010000593.1:0-2129 GCA_964637245.1 uncultured Desulfocapsaceae bacterium | reverse complement strand
ATTCTGCCGAGTTGTCCCGTAAAAGCGGCGTTCCAACAGGAATCTGAGAAAGAGAGAGAGAACAAGAGCGAAATTGCCAGCAAACCCTTTTTTGACCCATCCTCTCTCAGAAACCTTAACACCCTGCGATATGAACAAGGGCCTGCCATATTTTTTTAAGCGCATTGACAATTCCACATCCTCCATCAACATGACAGAGGGAAATCCGTCTAAGTGCAACAGTGCTGCCCTTCGAAAAAACTGGGCTTGATCACCAAAAGAGATACCGCACCATTTGGCCCGCAAATTGTTGAGCATACTGATTAGTTTAAGTTTCAATGACTTACCGGAAAATTCCATTGCAAATGCCCCACCGGGTATCGACGGATATCCATTAAGACAATTCACCATTCGGCTGATTGCTCCATTGTGCAATGTGGTATCAGCATGTAATACGATTATCACATCTCCGGTGGCCTGCAGTACTCCTTTTTCCACCTGTAAACCTCTTCCAGGACTGCTGGTTATTACTACAGCACCACAAGCTCTTGCAATTTCTCTAGTGGAATCGCCTGATTCGCCATCAACCACAATAATTTCGCTCACCTCTGTTTGTTGCTTTAACAAAGAAAGCAACTGCCCGATATGCTCAGCTTCATTAAGTGTCGGTATAACGACTGACACCGATTGAACCTTGGGATAAGGTGATATTTTGGTAACCTGATATGGTTTTCGATTCCAAAAATCATAGACCAGCAACCCAAAAAACGGAAGATACTCGATGAGTTTGAGCACTTTTATTTCTTGAAAGATACCGGTTTGGTATTCAATTGCCATGACAGGAACAGTAGCAATCACAGAAATCATTAGATACACCCACGCTCGGGATGGATAAATAACCAAAAAAGGGGCAATCAGCAGCAAATACCATGGATGCATTGTGGGGAGGAGCAGCAGAAGTGTGCCGATAGCCAGATACACTGAGCGTATATATTCATGTTCCAGAAGATAGATGATTACCAGAATTACCAGTAGCAATACCACTAGAACAGGGACACTTAAACCACCTGTAAAATACCGGAAAAGCTCAGCGACACCGTCGTTATAGTGCATCGTTGTTCCGAATACCATCAGGGATTCGAAGATGGCATTAAAATCATGAAAAAACGGCAAGACTGCAAGCCCAGGTAAGGCTGCAAGCGGTAATGCATATAGATTTGATCGCTTTATGACAAAAGGCAGAGCAATAATTGCCAGATATTTTGAAAAGATCGCAGCACCTAGCAACAGAAAACCACGAAAGTTTTTTTTGGTAATAATACAGTACAGTCCTCCTGTGACAAAAGCTGCCTGTATAATATCCAGGTGTGCTTCACCCACTGCATAAACAAGAATAAAAGGATTGGCTGTATAAAAAAGTAAGCATACTGGCGACAATCTCTGGTTTCTACAAAAAAGTACAAGAAAAAAAATGACCACCATGTCGAATAACAGCATGGTGCATTGATAAAAAAACGGTGTGGCTGAAATGGCTGAAACTCCACGAAAAAGCAGCATCACTACAGGTGGATATGCTCCGCTTAAATCCTTATGGTTGATGCCCTCCCAAATTCCAGCCAGATTACCACTCCTGAGGAATGCAAGTTCTGAATGGTCTGGCGCCTGGAGATAAGGATTGATTCCATGGTTTTGAATATATCCTTCCCAAATGTAGCGAAAAACATCGTTACTCACCGGGTAATTGGTAAGAAAAAAAACTCGTCCCAGTATGCCAATTCCAACCACTACAAGGATTATACGTCCATCCGACCACTGACGTGGGCAATTGCGTATCATCTGGAACATGAGCAAGAAGCCTACGAGATAGCACGAGACAAAGGGAATAGGTAATCTTCCCGCAGGACCCAGCTGTGAAAGGATAAACATATCAAGCAGCCACAAACTGCTATAGAGTGCAAAATGGCTCAAAGAGAAAGCTCCCTGCGCGTATGCCACCAGGAAACAATACCAATACTGAGAAAACCAGTAGCATACAGCAGCATAAAGTGGCCAATAAGATAATGATGAGAGCTAAAGTAGAGGAACACTCCAAAGGAACACCACAAGCCAACAATTATCTCGATAAGGTGCAGAGGATTCTGCTTTATTGT
>CAZWVC010000592.1:0-2136 GCA_964637245.1 uncultured Desulfocapsaceae bacterium | reverse complement strand
AAAATATTACCTTTTTTCGTTCACCTAAGTCAATGATTATTCGCAGTTATTCCCCATATAAATTATCAAATATCTTGGTTTCTGCTCGATAAAGCCGCCTATCAAGTAAATATCTCAGCTCATCCTCCCTTCCTAGCCATACTCGTGAAAATGCACCCTTGCTGACACCGATATACTCGGCTTTTACGTAATCAGGAACCATCCAGGAGCCAGTTCCCTTGCAGGTTCTGCACGGTTTTGATGGGTCTAGCAGGGAATATTGCGTTCCCCGGCAGGAAGGGCATTTCTTATCACACATGGCCTCAAACAGAACAACCTCCAGTAACTTGCCTGTACGGGCCTGTATGGACCCCGCAGAGCGCCATTTGAGTCTTTTTGATAGCTTGATAGCCTCCGGGTAGAAAGTCGCGTAGAGGGCCTTAAAATCGCTCTCCCCACACACCTGACACAAAAGCAGGGATAATCCCGCCGGATCTGCTCCAGCTAGCGCCGCAGCTATATCAGATACAGTCAGCTCTGGAACTCCGCCGAATCCCTCAGATATCCCAGCTTTCGCATTCAACCTTGTTAGAAATTGCATAGATTCCTGATTTTTATCAACGTGTTATAGATAATAACCCGACTATGGATGTGAGTCTATCTTGATCTGTATCAACTTTTACATCTATTTACACTGAGCATGTTGCATTCTTTGAATAGATAAGTATACTGTATTCATTGAATTCACATTTTAACGGTAGGATGCAATGAACGAAAGTACTTTACCTTATCGAAAAGCAACTTTTGATGCTGCCATGAAGGGTTTAACGGCTTGGCAAACAGCATTAATACTTAACCTGCTTAGGCCGGGTATTGATTATCGCGGTATCAAAAAAACAGCCTTACGAGAAGAATACATAAACGGTGATCTGTCGCATTGTAACGGTTCGGATTTACGCGATGCTAAAAGCAAGGCAAGGCTATGACCAATAACCGTGACCAACTAAAAACCCTGATAAAGCAACTCGGATACACCCGTAAACAGACGGCTGAGGCTTTGTCAGTGCCTTTACCTACCCTTAACAACTGGCTTGCACCTGAGACATCCAAGATTAACCGAAGATGCCCGGATATAGCCGTGAAGCTGTTGAATTACATACTCGAAAAGGAGCAAAACAATGAAACTTGAAACTCTATTTTGGCTGATATTCTTTGTTGCCTTGATAATCTTAGGACAGATGCTTGGCAGCGCTTTTATACATGATTGGCTTCCATTAGGATCAGATAACCAGATTGGTCGGTTTTCTTCTCAAACAGTAGCCGATTATGTACCGGCTAAGGGGTGTAAATGATGAATAACACAATCACTTTTCTAGCTGAACTCGCGGCTCTTATGGATAAATATGAGATTGATTCTATTTCATCGGCTGATTATATATTGCTTTGGAAGCATTCCCCGACCCCTTTAGATTTGGGAATAGAAATCGAGCCTAAATCCCTATTAGCGCTATCAGAACAACTCAAGGAGAAGATCTAACCTAAAAAAGCCCCGGCACGGAGGAGATAGCCGGGGCAATAGGGCTTCTACAATGAGTCTTGATTATAATCTAAATAAGCTTCCTTGGCTTGAACTTTATGCAGGTCTTAGGGCACAGGGATTGCTTGCAAATATACACATTGCGCCAGTTTCTTTTTGAATTAGTACACCTGGAGCATTTGACAAGCATGGCTGCGTGGAATGTTTCGTCTTTCATTCCATATTACGCTTTATAACTTTGTTAATCTCATGCATAGCATCCATACAAAACTCATTATCATGGGTTTCTAAAGCTTCTTCAGCTATCTCCATAGTCTCCATTAGATTGTATGCGGCTAATCCAGTAACCTCACCTCCGCAAACCTCATCTCCAAACGTTACAGGCTTAAATTCTGATCCTTCAGGTATTTTTATTACTATCGTCACTTCTTTCATTTCAGTATCTCCACCAATTCCACCCATGTAGGCGCGTTGATTGATTTGCCACCAGTAACCGCATACACTCGGTCCCGGCCCTTGTAGAAGTCTATCCCGTTGGCCTTGTCTGATTCCAGCCAGTCCAGGGCTTTTAGCTTTGCCTCTATTTCTGAGTTATCTACTGGTTTCATTTGAATAACCTA
>CAZWVC010000591.1:0-2137 GCA_964637245.1 uncultured Desulfocapsaceae bacterium | reverse complement strand
ATATCAGAATATAAACTGTTCCCTTTATAGACCTGATATCCAAACAGGATAACCCATATAACTATAAAAAGTTGCAGGGGAGTCTTAAATCCCTGTTTAAACTGTTCACTGAAAAAAGAAAAAAGAAACATACCAACAATTATAATTAGAGAAATAGAATACATATTCATTTCAGTAAGAACTTTCAAAGCGTTATCAAGCATATCCTTTCACCTCCAAGATTAAATCGCATTAATTACCCTAAGTTACTACTTAGCTCATCGGTCCGGTTAATCTAACAATGATTGCACCTAGTTCTTTTCGGGTTTATTTATGTCTCATATTTTAAAGTGTTACATTGTTTTCTCACTACTTTCCAGGAGAAACATAAAAATACAACTCTTTATTTTTTAGTCATCTTTTGTCATTGCAGCTCTGGATATATTTAGGATAATTTTTTCGTTCTTTCAACACAGAATAAAAAGCTGGTCTCCCCCACCTCGATTAATATCTTTGTTGGTAGTATATTTATAGAGTATACCAAATATTGACACCTTACCCTTCTAAAAAAAGCATAGCAAATCTCACAATATGACCAGAAAAGATATCCAGGAAAAATACAGCCCTGAACTTGAGAACCTGCTACTTATTCTCATCGATATCCAAAACAGCAGTAGGGAGAATTATCTCAGCAAGGAAGATTTAACCTGGGTTGCAGATTATCTTGGGATAACCCTGGCAACCGTTTATGGCATCGTGAAGTACTATTCAATGTTGAGTACAAAACCACGCGGCCGCAATCTTATTCGTTTATGTCAATCCCCTGTTTGCAGCCTATTTGAAGCGGATAATATTGGCGTGGCACTTGAGTCGATCTTGCAGGTAAAAGAAGGGCAAGTTAGTGGTGATGGTTTGTTCTCGTTTGAAAATGTAGCATGTCTTGGCCAGTGCGAAAAGGCACCGTCACTGATGATCAATGATGCAGTATATGGAAAGGTGACGACACAAAAGCTCGAAGAAATTATCTCTAATCTTCGAGGAAAAATCTAAAGAGAGCCTAAAAGTTTGAAACCAGTAGAGTATAGGATAGCGCTGAAAAATATTGGCAGGATTGACCCTGCCTCAATTTCAGAATATGAGGCGGAAGGTGGGCTTGCTTCCCTGCACAAAGCACTTTCCATGGGGCCCGACAAGATTATTACAGAGCTAATTCAGGCAAATCTGCGTGGTCGCGGTGGAGCCGGTTTTCCTGCTGGACTTAAAGAACGTTATACAAGTGATTCTTTTGACCATGAAATTACACCAAGGTATGTAATTTGTAATGCAGATGAGGGGGAACCAGGCACTTTTAAGGACCGGGTGATCATGGAACAGGATCCGCACCTATTGATTGAGGGGATGATTATCGCTGCATTTGCGATAGAGGCAACAAAAGGTTTTATCTATATTCGAGGTGAATATACAACTTCGATCACAATGGTCAGAAAGGCTGTTCAATCATTTTATGACAAAGGATTGCTCGGAACAAATATCTGCAACAGCGGATTCTCCTTTGATCTCACAGTAAAACTTGGGGCGGGATCTTATCTTTGTGGAGAGGAGCTGACCCTACTCGAATCACTAGAGGGCAAGAGAGGATACCCACGGATAAAACCGCCATTTCCAGCTGAAAATGGACTCTGGGGTGCTCCAACCCTGGTCAACAACGTTGAAACATTTACCCATATTCCCTGGATCATCGAGCATGGTGCGGGAAATTATGCCCTGATAGGTGCTGCAGACTCAACGGGTACTAAAATTTTCACATTATCTGGGGATATCACTAGACCTGGATACTATGAACTGGAAATGGGGCAAACCCTTCGCACCTTAATAGATGACTTCGGTTGTGGCGTAGTAGAAGGCAAAACCTTTCAAGCAGCATTAATTGGTGGTGCAGCCGGAACTTTTGTGGATAGCACCTTGCTTGATGAACCAATGACCTACGATAACCTCAAAGCAAAAGGCGGTATTCTTGGCTCTGGTGCAGTAATAGTATTGGGGGATGATCGATCACTTTTTGATATGACCTTGAATATAATGGAATTTTTTAAACATGAATCCTGTGGTAAATGTGTTCCATGTCGAGTTGGTACAACTTTGCTTGTCGATATGATGA
>CAZWVC010000590.1:0-2140 GCA_964637245.1 uncultured Desulfocapsaceae bacterium | reverse complement strand
GGTCCATAAACCATAGCTCCTTTTTTACTTTGACGAATAACTGATTCAATTACCCTGCCTGTTGTGGAACTCTGCGCTTCGACCACTTCTCCTGTTTCACCGACCATGTTTTCAGCAGCGAGAAAGTATCGGGGCGTATCCATGTTTTGCTGAAACACCATAACTTGCTCAAGCATAACATCTCCGTGGCCATAATAAAAAACTCTAAATTCTAGTTTGGCAAACTCCTGCAGGGTGAAATCAAGATAGACTCTTTTTTGGTTGTCCGGCAGACCTACCACCCCAAGATCTTTTTGGGAAAGAACAGTCAGAGTGCCGTCGGAAGTGACCTTAACAACCTCAATTCGGGCAACCTGACGATCAACCGATTTAGCCTCTGATTTACTGATTAATTTATCGATCTGAGTTGATTTCGTCTGCTCTATACTCATCTCAAAATAAGTACGATAGTTTCCAGGTGTATAATAGGCATATGGACCATAGACTAGAAACCCGGATTTATGTTTGCCTTCCTTGGCCTGGAAGACCTTTTTTCCCGTCAGGTTGTCAACAACGATTTCGCCGGTCAGGTGGTGAAGACGGTTTCTGGCATAATAGTAATACGGCATCTCATACCAAGAATCTTTATCTTCACTTCTGTATATCTCAGCAGCACTTTTCACCCTAAACAGGTAAAGCTTTCTATTTCTTTTACTAAAATCTTTGAAATGCATATGGTTGGCGAGCTCCACAAATTCAAGATATGGGGAATTCTTAAACCGTCTTGAAGTTGTAATAGGACCAAATGGACTAACTTTTTTGGGGAAAATATCATTATTATTGTGAACAGTAATATATTTCACACCAAGTTTATGCAAAATTTCCCACTGATCCCTATCAAGCCTACCTTTATTCATTGATGCCAGAGGTTTAAAAACAGTATTTATGTAGTCATTGCGTACTAGTGGGCTATATCCATTTACTCGCGGGATTTTATCCTGCATGATATAGTGCTGATAAAGTGATGACTGGTGGGAATCACCTGGCCACAGAGGAATTTCTAAAAGTAAGCCATCTCCAATATTATCGCTGATGTGGGTGTAAATATCCTGCCCTTTATCTAGAATATTAATTCCGGTAGGTTGAAAAAATTTAAAATCCTTTAGCTGACCAAGGGCAAAAATTAACACGACAATGTTAAAGAAAAAAAGCCAGGGCTTACTACACTGTTCTTGGATTTTTTTAACGATATAACCAGATAAAACTGCAATAGCAAACAGTGCAAGGATTATA
Organism: uncultured Desulfocapsaceae bacterium; assembly: GCA_964637245.1. Classification (GTDB taxonomy): domain Bacteria; phylum Desulfobacterota; class Desulfobulbia; order Desulfobulbales; family Desulfocapsaceae; genus Desulfopila_A. The sequence goes on along the minus strand of CAZWVC010000590.1, from coordinate 868 downwards.
ATTCTATCTGAAACCCTGGGATAATTGAAATAGGGTAAATAATAGTATAACAGCAGATAGAGGGATGATTTCCCAAAAGCCATCCCCAATGAAAGCAAAAAGCTGGTAAAAGCAACCAATAGATAGAAATTTGAAAGCACACTAGAGGTCTTAACTATCTCAGAATATTCTTTTTTTCTGAAAACCGAGTAGAGCGAATTCGTAAAGATTACTCCAATTACTAAAGCAGAAACAATACCGATATAAACATTACTATCCGGAGAAATAACATCGCTGAGTTTTGCTGAATATAACCTTACATCGTGCAAAGTCCTGCCAGCTGCAGCAATCGTTGATTCAAACTTACCTGCTTTACTTATTGGTAACCAGACAAGTATGTATCCCATGGCCAGAATTAGGGGTAAAATTGGCCATAAATTTGCTCTATTAGCAATGAGGCCATTGCCAATTGTTCTTCCGAGTGAGAACAACTTGTCTCTGAGGAAAAAGATTTTAAGTATAACGACAGAAATACACAACGAGATGACGAGTATATCCGTGTCTATCTCTTTCCCGTATATTACAGATAAAGAAACAGGAATAAGTAAGAAAATGGGTGCAAGTGACTTGGCTTCAAGAGTAAATGCTTTTCTGTATTCAATTGAAAACAGGCGCTGAAAAAGAGATGCCAGGAACAATGACATGGCAACTAGGATGAGTGGGTATGCTAAAAAAATCCAAACCGAAAATGATGAAATAAATGGTCTATGATCTCTAAATGTAAAGAGAATTTGACTGTACAGGGTCGCAATTAAACCACATCCCCAAATGATCCACAAAGATTTTGCCACCGAAAAATTCTGCGTACTGTCGGTAATCACATGTGAAA
>CAZWVC010000589.1:0-2146 GCA_964637245.1 uncultured Desulfocapsaceae bacterium | reverse complement strand
TTTTTTTAGCTTCAGAGAGTATGATTTTTTTTTCGGCTAATCTCTCGGTCTCCTGGATTTCTCGTTCAACTTCAAGCAAAAAACTCTTGGAGGTGCGGGATCGCAGATGGGTAACAGCCTCCTTGGCAGTTTTGAACATCAATTCAGCACCACTGGTGTCCCGTACTTCCCCCTGGTTAGACTCCTGAATGTTCATATTTCTCAGAAAATCCCGGCTATTATCTCAGCAATCGCTTCCTGAATTTCAAGGTCATCGGTCATCGCCCTTGTTACCGCAGCCTGGCAAGCGAGTCGTGGTGGTACACCATCTGAAATGAGCCTGCCTGCATAGACTAATAAACGAGTGCTGATACCTTCTTCAAGACCTTGCTGCCGCAGATTGCGAACCATTTCGCCCAGCTTAACCAGACGTTTGGCAGTATCTTCATCGACCTTGCCCTCTTCAACTATTATGGCTTTTTCTTCATTGCTAGGCGGATAGGTGAAATCAATTGCCAAAAATCTTTGTCGGGTTGAGTGTTTGAGATCTTTCATGACACTCTGGTAGCCGGGGTTGTAGGACATGACTATAAGAAAGTCAGGATGGGACTCCAGCAGCAATCCACGTTTTTCCTGGGGCAGTATTCTTCTGTTATCAGTTAGCGGGTGAATGACAACAGTAGTATCCTTACGCGCTTCCACAGCCTCGTCTAGATAACATATCGCCCCGTATTTGACAGCCAGGCTCAAGGGACCATTTTGCCACACCGTTTCATTGTCTTTCAGTAGATACCTGCCAACCAGGTCGGGGGCGGTTAAATCCTCATGACAGGCGATAGTGACAAGCGGCCGTGAAAGTTTCCAGGCCATGTATTCTAAAAATCTCGTCTTGCCGCAGCCTGTTGGGCCTTTAAGCAGGACTGGTATCTTCAAATTGTAGGCCGACTCAAAGAGACTAATCTCATCTGCAGTGGATACGTAAAATGGTTCTGAGGTTATGTGGTAATCCTCAATGGCTATTCCATTGGGATTTTGGCGGTTTTTTGTCTCAGATCGAACGTTTGGCACGGAGCCTCCAGGGTAAAATTTTTTAAGTTTTTAGTATCCGTAATTTTCTATTGAGACTTCCTTGCAGTGGGTAAATAATCGGCTGTAACGGGGTAGAATGAGGTATTATTATATCCTTTGATTGTTCTGAGATAGACTGATCAGAAAACGGAGATCAGGCCCAAGATTTTCACGCTCCTTGGGCCTGCATATAAATGCTAATATTTACCGTAAAGTTCCGTGGCCTCCATCATGGCCATAGCATTAAGCAGGGAACCATTCGGTGGAAATTCACACCCTGTTGCCAGAATAAAACCACCATCCTTGCCGAGTTCCTCAATCTCTCTCTTACATTCCATCACCATTTCTTCCTTTGTTCCCAGGAAGGCATAAGTGGCAGGGCTGGCGTAGCCGCACAGGCAGGTTTTTTTGCCCCATTTCTCTTTGGCATCTGCCATAGTTTCACAGTCATCCGGCTCGTAAGCAAATGAGATGGCTACTGGCTCCATTGCTTCAATCTGAACATCAAAGTAAATGCCGTTGCCACAATTATGCACCATAACCATCATATCGTTGGCGCGGATTTCATCGGCAAGACGTTTACAGAATGCAGATTCCATTTTCACCCACATCTTTTTGCTCATGATTGATTGGGAGGCAAAAAGCGTGTCGAGTACGATAGCATGGACTCCCGTTTTGGCCATGGCCCTTATGTAATCAATCAGAACTTCGGTAATAACCTCTTCTGCAGCGATAACAGCTTCGGGATGTTTATAGCAATCTTTGAAAAGATTTTCCGCACCGCGCATCATATTGAGGATGCCCAAGGGGCCATAGACAAAGCCCATGATAGGATTGGTGGCTGCCTTCTCATTACATAGAATATCCATGTACTTGAGCACTTCCTGCATGCGGGGAGCTTTTGCAACATCTATTTTTTCGATTTTGGAATAGTCATCAGGACTTGTGATATAAGGGTCATCATAATCAGGATGAGCAGTGTCTTCAACGGGATAGACCATTGACTGGCCAAGGTCGGCTGCCTCAACAGACAGGTCGACCAGTCCGAGGATGCCGTCGAAACCAATGAGATCATGGGCCTGGATCATGGATTTTGCCA
>CAZWVC010000588.1:0-2149 GCA_964637245.1 uncultured Desulfocapsaceae bacterium | reverse complement strand
TTTTCCCGGCTATCAACAAGTTTTACCTGTACATCAATGCTGTTGCGCCAAAAAACATGTCGACCTGATCCTAACACCTCAGTCATATTACCGTCAAGAAACAGCACACCTACAAAACCTTCCTCAATACGCTCGACTATCAGCTCCGCTTGAGCGCTATCGCTGTCAAGTATTGCACTGAGTTTGGTGTGGAAAAATCTGGCTTTGGAGGTATCTACTACCTCCACCTTAACATCTTTAAATCCTTGCCAGAAAATGTGCTGTCCTGAGTTGATGATTCCGACAAAACGCTTGTCAATCCACACCAGACCGCGTTCCATATCCGTAAGCTCAAGCACCATGGCATCGCTTTCCAGAAAATCTGATGCGATAATGAGATCCTTGTCTACATGCTCAAACCATGGTTCGCGCATCGAGGCAACATCGACCCTGGTTTTACCGGTTGGGTCTATGACCCAGTGTTTACCCGGTGCTAAAATCTTACTGAATTCCTTATCTTTGAACACAAGCCCCTTCTCAAAGGACCGTATTTTCACTCTTCGTACATACATTGTATTTCTCCCTTCTCACCCCTTCATTACTGCAAGGGGTCGTAATGCTACGGCTATATCAACCAGATCTTGCTGGTTTGCCATGACCGTATTGATATCCTTATATGCGCTGGCTGCTTCATCGAGGTCATGCACAGATCGCATGCCATGGACAACCCCCAGATCATCAAGGTGTTTTTTCTCAACTGCTAAATCCAGGGTACGTTGAGCCTGCTTACGGCCCATTGCTCGACCTGCACCGTGACTACAGGAACTGAAGCTTTCAGGATTTCCTTTGCCGGTTACAATGTAGCTCTTTGAACCCTGAGAGCCGGGGATAATCCCGAGCTCATCGGAACGAGCCCTGGTTGCACCTTTGCGATGGATAATAACCTTTTCACCAAAATGGACTTCCTGGGCAGCATAGTTATGAGCAATATTGATAGGTGCCTCAAATTCAACCTCTCCCATGATCTCACTCACAGCTTCGGTGATCCGTTGCATCATGAGCTTACGATTTGCCAGAGCAAAGTCGACACAGTATTGCATCTCAATCAGGTAATCCCAGCCTTCATTAGAATCCAAAGGCAGGAAGGCAAGCTCCCATTTCCGAGGAACATTGCTATGCCATCGTTCATTGAGCTTCATAGCCATACTATTGTAATGTTTGGCTACCTTCAGACCGATGTTTCTGCTACCTGAGTGGACCATTAGCCAGATATGACCATCGTCACCTTTCTGGATCTCGATAAAATGATTTCCACCACCCAAAGTCCCCACTTGTTTGGTAGCTGGCTGTAGATTTTTAGCTGCTACGGAGTTTTTAACTCTTTCCAGGGGAGTTGGTTCGGGAAGCAGTCTGCTGTCCTGTGCTGTTTCGTGATGTTTAAATCCCACGGGAACACGTGCTCGAATTCCCATACCATGTTTTTCAGATCCCAGAATATTTTTCAGATTCTCCACGGTAATCTCGGTTAGTGAGGTTTTGACAGCACACATACCGCAACCGATATCAACACCCACCGCATTAGGGATAACCACTCCACGGGTTGCCAGAACCCCGCCAATGGGCATACCGTAGCCGCAATGAGCATCCGGCATAAGTGCTATATGTTTGAAAACAAAGGGCAGGTTGGCAAGATTGCGTGCCTGGTTCAAAGCACTTGGTTCAATATCATCAAGCCACATTTTTATGGGCATTTTTTCTGTTCCAACTACCTGTTTCATAACGTTCTCCTCAACTCTTTCTTCAATTACGAATGGTGAGAATCGATTATTTCTCGGCTGAACTGTTTTGATAACTTAAACTTAACATCATCTCTGCAGCTACCAATGTGGGGCAAAGTTTGAGCAATGTTTAACAATGACGTACATCTCTTCTTTAACAACGGAAAGATCGTAGGATCATTATTGAAACGTTGCGGTATCCACATGCCGCAAGACATTAGCCGGGATCGACAGCGCCATGGTGTTCGACAAAGTTACCGTCATCACTATGGAGGCTAGCCGAAAACCCATTCTCACCATTCTCCTTTTTAAGGGAGTTGCACTCCCTGTTAATGGGGGGGTACCCCGAAGGTGCAGGAATCGAACCTGCGACAGCCACGTTTTAGGTGGTG
>CAZWVC010000587.1:0-2154 GCA_964637245.1 uncultured Desulfocapsaceae bacterium | reverse complement strand
TGCCCATCGTTAATACAGGTGGTTATGGCAGTGCAGAGGAGTTGGCCATTACCATTACTTCAATGAAACTCCACGAAAATCCCTTGGCGCCATTAATTCTGCTGGATCCGGATAATCTCTGGGCCGATACTCAGGAGCAGATTATAGAAATTGCGAAAAGTGGTTATGGTCCCCAGTTTGTCCCCAACCTGGTTAAATCATGCGGTAATGCCGATGATGCTCTTGCTGAGCTTCTGCAATTCTGTATCGATCCTGACAAGTGGTATACAGCAAACGAAATACCGCAAAAGAGTGTGAAGAAAGCTCGGGTAAAATCAGGGCGTATCCGTTCAGAATCGCTTTATCAAGAGAATGTCGAGGTGTTTGACCATGAGAATCCCAAGCTTGCCTCTTAGGGTTGTCAATAATCCTAGAAAATGAAATTTAACTATTTGATGAGACTCTATTTTTACATCGGTGCAACCCCGAAAAGGAATTCATGCAGCCAGTAGAGGAAAGCTACATAAAGGCCTCCTCCTGCGGCTATCGCAATGATATCATTATATCCAGCTGGAGGAGCCTCGGGAATCGGTCGCTGGGGACGGTTTTTCAGAGATATTCGATCTACAACTGCCCAGCAGAGGAATGAACCGAAAAGAACTACGCTGATCAACTCTCCATTGGCAAGCAGATGGGCAAAAGCCCAGATCTTAACAGCTAAAAGCATGGGATGTTTGACTGCTGCTTTTATTCGCCCGGGAAAATAGGTAGCAATCAAAAGAGGGAAGACCGGTACTAGTAGAAATATAGATATATGCTGCAGCCAAATTGGTGAGGTATAGAGCACGGAAGAATCATAACGAATTTGACCATAACCCCATATCATCAGGCCAAAACCTAAAATTGCAGCTATGGAATATAGGCCTCGCCAGGCACCCTCGCCAACTTTAACTACCATATTATTACGCCACTCTACATTCACAATGGAGATGGAATGGGTGGCAAAAAAAATGATAAGACCACAATAAAAGGTGATCATGTATTTCTCCTCAATGCATTATAATTATACATAACAAGTGACATTACTTGTTACTCGCACCATATGTATAATGAATTGGATAAACATTAAGAATAATTGTGAAAATATAAAGGGTTAGCAGTATTTAATATTGGTGAGAGGAGGGAATTACACATGAATAACATTGCGGATTTCACAAATAATTCCAGAAATACTCTGATAAGTACAGCAAGAAAATTGAATTCCACAATGGATTCGGTTTTCTATGATGTAAGTTCATTGACAGTAAAAGAAAAAGAGGGGCTCTCAGCGCATACCAATCCAGAAGGTACAGTAGTCATAGTCTCTCCAGGTAGCGAAAATGAGAAAATTAACAACCAGACACCACTTGAATATATTACTGGCCAGCGAAAGAGAGGTGCCAAACCAATTGATGTGGTTGTTGTTGCAGGAGTAGGAAGCTCCGCTCTAGGAACAGCCGCCCTTGCTAGGAATGTAGCTGATTGTATGAAGTGCAGGGTTGCAGGTATTGTTTCGGGTTATGGTCTTGCGGATCTGTTTTCTGAGGCGATGGGCGGCTGGTATGTATTGGGATATAAAAACAGAATTCGCGATAGCCTGGCTAAATGGTTCGATGCTCTGGAGATGAAAGATCATGTCTGGGATGATAGTTCATATGAATCACTCATCAAAGAGAATAAGTTTACCGGTTTTCAGATGGAGAAGTATGTCTATGGTAGCCCTGATGCGGCAAGCTTATTACTTCTGCTTTTTCATTTGCGACAAGATAAAGGTATTGATTGGGCATAGTAAAGGGAATTATGTCATTGAAAATGTATTGCAGAGAGTTGTCTCTCTTTGTAAGACGAAGCGCCAGAAAATTCCCAAAAATCTACAGATCATTACCCTTGGAGCAGTAATCCGTTTTCCTGAACAATTCACCAATGTAAAACAGTTTATTGGTCAGCTTGACCTCTTCGGTATGATGAATTCTCGAAGTCAACTGGAATCCCATAAATTCCCATGTGCTTGGCACTCTCTTAACACTCGATTGCCGGGACATATGGACATGGCAAAAGCCTTGAAAATTGCAGGAGTAATATAACATAGGGTATTACCAAGATCTATTCATACAATTATAAATGCCATCGTAACGA
>CAZWVC010000586.1:0-2159 GCA_964637245.1 uncultured Desulfocapsaceae bacterium | reverse complement strand
TGGCTTCTTTGGTCCAATTTGAGGGTATGGTGAAACTCGCCTTTAGCCTTAGTCTCTGGCCCATGGCAGGAACATTAATATCAAAGGTTTCAGGAACAGATGCGTAATGGGTTGCCGGATAAATATACTCTTTTCTGGTGCGGTCAACGATCATTCGCACAGCATGTTCCACCTCTCCCCGTTGACATTCAGCATAACGCACCACACCTGGAAACATTGGTAAACCGGCCGCATCTGCTGAGGTCCAGCCGTCTGGTCGCAGGCTATTGGAGTTGATATCGAATTTAGCACCATTGGAAGCCTGCCAGTTACTGCCGACTCGTTTGGTAAGCCAGGTTTCCCAGAGCAAGCCACTGGAGGGTTGCAGGATTATCGAGTGACGATCACCGCCTGTATCATTAATGTCTTACTGCCATTGGCTGTTGCTTAGTCCTCCAGTTACCCTGGGCCAGCCTTCTACCGGCATATTTGACGGTATTGGGTAAGGACTCGGATCTGATTCATCGGGGTAATTGAAGAAATTTATGGCAACATTCGGTTGAGCTGCAGGGATAAGTACATAGTTCATCTCATAAAAGGGGCGAAGGTCTTGACGACTACCAGGTAAATCAGTACTGATCTGATTCATCATTGCATTGGAATTAGGAAGCAGTGGCAGGTTTGAAATATCCTCATTCCAGGGATTATCGCGGGGCATAATCTGCAATGAAGAGACAATTGCATCGGCACTGCTGGTGTTAAAGAGGGTGGGGGTTGTCACCGTGAGTTGATTACCTAGTATTCTACCGGCATGATTGATTCTATCCTGGGCATGAACAGGTGCAGCGACAATAATTAAAAGTGTTATGTAAGCTTTGAGCAGCGAAGATTTTAAGAAATTTATTTTTTGTATCATCTCGAAATTATGAAGTAATATTACTTGTTGAGCATGAGCCATCAATTTGTATACTAGCTGGATTGAAGGTAATTTTGCAAGCAGTTAGGAACAATTACTAGCTCGGATTTCTCACGAACATTTTGTCAATTTTTCTGAGTTTATTTTATTTTGGTTCTTTTCGATAGGTAACGGAATTTCTCAAATTTACAAAGTGTTCACCAAAGGTCAGCCCGGGCGACGCCATTTTCTGCAGCGTTTTGGCAGTAAACATAGCCGACCATAGTTTACTACCAAAAACTTTGAAACTGTCATCGCCTGAACTGATGAGAAATCCGGGCTGAAGCAATTGCCAAACCGGGCACTATGCCTTGGAACACGACAGTCAAGGTAGGCTGACTCATTTCATCTTGGAATCAAGGAACCTGAGATGTGCTAGTACATAATTGATTTCTGCATAACTCACGTCATCTGCAAACGTTTGCCTAATCTCTTTGAGTGATTTGTCGGTCAGATCCTCAACACCTGCAATAAGCATGTCCAGGTGTTGCGCTGGGATAAAATCTGAAATTGAAATATCACCTGATTCGATAAGTTTGGCCAGGTGCTTTTCTATAGTCTGTTGTGTTAAACTTCGTTTCTCGGCAATCTGGGATGCGGTCAATCCCTCTGTAAACAGTGCAAGAGTTTGCTGTCTTGTGTCACCTTGAGTTTCTGCTTGAGGCTTTGTGGTTTCCGCTGCAGCTTGTGTAATGGGAAGCTCAACTGCTTCGATATTATGATTGAGCCGGTAATCACTGACAATTTTAACGAGTTCATTGCCATATTTTTCAGCAAGCTTCTCACCAATTCCTTTTATTTTTAGCAGAGCATCAATCGTTTCAGGTAAATTGACAGCAATCTGCACAAGCGTTTTCTGATGAAGAACTTGAAAATGTGCTATGTTTTCTTCCTTAGCCTTATTTTTCCTCCATTCCTTGAGAATGTTAAAAAGTTCTGGGTGAGTTATATCAGATTCGCTGTAGGTAATGGTCTTTGTCGTTACTTTTTTCTCTCTTTTTGTCTTTTGCGCTTCTATCGCCGCAGATGAAATCGCGCGAAAATAAGCTGATGGTGAAAATCCTTTTTCGCATGATGTTACTGCCGAATATTTAATCGTAATTTCCTCTTGTAAATACTTTAGGGAATTGCGAATTTTCTTGCGAAGTTCCTTGTTGTCGCTATCTACTTTAAAGTTGTTCAGAAATGGCTTGAGCCATTCTGTAATTTTATTCTTGAAATAGTC
>CAZWVC010000585.1:0-2162 GCA_964637245.1 uncultured Desulfocapsaceae bacterium | reverse complement strand
GTCCTGTCTATAGTACCAACAGGACTTGTTGAAATACAAGATTAACATCGGTTCAAATGTCAATGGCAGAGATATATAGAGGCATGCTGATCGGCAATAATGAGATTTTTCAGCTAGCCCTTGATGGTAAAGCCAGAAAATATGCTCTGAGTAACATCGCTATTGTAGGGATACTTTTTGGCATTTCCAATTTGCTGGGTACGTTAAAAACTACTCCAGATCTGCCTTTGACCGATAAATTTGCCATTATCACCCCGCTTATCTTTTCTACAGCTGGTGTGGTAACTATTTGCGCGGCGCTCATAGGCTTTACCCTGGTCTATTGGGCTGCCGCCAAGGCATTTGGTGGACATGGTGGTTTTGGTTTGATTCTCGACTTGATAGGCCTTGCAGCAATCCCTTTTTGGATTATTGCACCTCTGACCAATTATATTTTACGTTATTCTCCCGAGGGATCTATCAGGACATTGCTACTAGTCCTTCTTGTTCCTGCTTTTCTCTGGTCATTTATGCTCATCAGAAAGAGCATGTCATTCGGTCAAAATATCAGCCTGAACAAGGCAACCGTTGCTGTGGCCGGCATGTGGATATTCAGTGTTAGTGCAATCTACGTTTTTACACCCTGATATTTCAAAGAGACGAGTTATTTCTCCTGCAGAAGAATGGACTCACCATCGTCAATCCGCCTGGCAGGAAACATAGAGTCTTCTATTCCCGAATCGATAACACAGTTTCTGCCAATCTTGACATCATTGGGAACAGTTGTTTCTTTACCAATAAGACTGATACCTGAATAGAGATGTTTGGGTTGAATTTTGTTCTTTACTTCTAAGTTATCACCATATCCCACCACAGTATTTTCACCTACTCTCACCCTCTTATCCAGGATGCATAGATTGATCTCCGCGTTTTTACGCACCACACAATCTGCAAAAAGAATTGAATCTCTTACAATTGCCCCTTTCTCCACGACCACACCTGGTGCAAGTACCGAGTTTATTACTGTGCCAAATATTTTCGAGCCAGAAGAGATCAGTGAGTTTTTCATCGTACATCCGCTGCCAAACCTTGCCGGTGCTCTATCGGCTGGTCGACCGTCTGCCTCTACATTTGTACGGATCTGCCAATTTTGAGGCCAGATACCACTGTTTTCATCAATTACATCCATATTTGCCTGCCAATAGGCTTGGATGGTACCAACATCTCGCCAATATCCATAAAATGGATAGGCAAACACATTATCCTCGGCAATCCCATGAGGGAGAATGTGCATACCAAAATCGACATCATCACGGTTTCGGCTGAGTGAATTCATGAGGTAGCCATAATCAAACACATAGATTCCCATCGACGCTAGATTGGTTCGCGGTTCTTGCGGCTTTTCTTCCCAATCGATGATTCTGTTGTGTTGATCGGTAATACCTGCCCCAAACTGATGTATTTCACTCTTTGGAACAACCATCATTCCTATGGTAACATCAGCATTTTTTGAGCGATGATACTCAATCATTGCATCAAAATCCATCTGGTAGATATGATCGCCTGATAGAATTATAACTTCTCTTGCAGGATTATCAGCAAGGAAGTCCATGTTTCTGCGTACAGCATCTGCAGTACCTTTATACCAGTCCGAATCTTTTTCACCCGTACGGGGTGGTAATATCTTCACGCCTCTACTTCTACCTGTAAAATCCCAGGCTTCTCCGGTTCCTAGATGGCTCATGAGCGATAGAGGTTTGTACTGAGTTAAAACCCCAACCTTCTTTAGGCCGGAATTCATAACATTGCTTAAGCTAAAATCGATTATACGATAAATCCCGGCAAAGGGAACCGCAGGCTTGGCCCGCCTTTTAACCAGTATATTTAGCCTGCTGCCAACGCCACCTGCCAGAAGAAGGACTAGTGCTTCTTTTGATCGCATCATTGCAGCACCTCCCCGGCGCTTAAGATCGAGGGCCACTTTGATTTTTTAATATTGGGATAGATAATCGCTCCTTCCTCTATGATGGTTTGCACAGGAATGTGGTTATTCCAGCCAATGATCGTCACCTTATCTGCTTTACTCTCTATATCAGGTCCAATAACCACATTTGGTGCATAGCTTGAATTAACATCAGCCACCACTTTGTTGAACCGACAATTCTGTCCGATCTCATTATTAA
>CAZWVC010000584.1:0-2167 GCA_964637245.1 uncultured Desulfocapsaceae bacterium | reverse complement strand
TGTCAGAACTGCAAATTCAATATCCAGTAAGTGTGCGAGGGCACCAACATATATAATATTTTTGAGGAGTTGCCGTAATCGTGGGTTACTAATTTCCCGGTTGCATATTTCGGTAAGAGGAACTCCTATTAGTGTGACATCGTCGCGATTGAAATTTTCCGGCAGCACCCTGGTTGAATCATAGAAAAAATATCCGCCGGTGTTTAGACCGTCATAGTCGTTTCGTGTGGTTTGACCGTTGACAGCAACAACGAAATCATAGCCGCCGCGTCTGCCCATATATCCCTTGTCGTTGACCCGTACTTCATACCAGGTAGGGAGCCCCTGAATATTGGAGGGGAAAATATTTTTTGGGCTAACAGGAATGCCCATGCGAAAAATTGCCTTGGCGAAAAGATTATTGGCACTGGCAGAACCAGAGCCGTTAACATTTGCAAAACGAATCACAAAATCGTTGGTAGATTTTATTCTTTTCATTTTTGACCTACCTTTGCTGGATCGTATAAGTATTTTTGCATATCCCAAGCTCCAGTGGGGCATCTCTCGGCACACAGCCCGCAATGCAAGCAGACATTTTCATCTTTCACCATAACTCTTCCTGTAGGTAAAATATCGGAAACGTAGAGTGACTCTGTCGTATTGCGAGCAGGAATAAGCAGACGGGAGCGGAGATCCTCTTCAGCTCCGTTTGGTAGAAAATTAATACAGGTTGTTGGACAAATATCAACGCAGGCGTCACATTCAATACATTTCGGTAAATCAAATACCGTTTGAATATCACAGTTGATGCAGCGCAATGCCTCTTTAAGGCCGACTTGTTCATCAAAGCCCAGCTCGACTTCCATCAGTCGATCTTTAATAGTTCTGACCTTGGGGGCATGCGGCACGGCGTGGCGTTGTTCTTCAACGACTTCACTATGGTACACCCAATCATGAAATCCAAGCTTTTGCCCGGCTAAGGATGTAATGGGCTGTGGCCGTTTATGTAAATCCTTGCCCTGCAAATAGAGATGAATTGAGAGTGCCGCTTCATGGCCGTGAGCTACCGCTGTAATAACATTTTCCGGGCCAAATGCGGCGTCACCACCAAAGAATATATTGTCGACATCCGACTGAAAGGTCACTTTATCAACATGTGGTCTACCGCCATCATCAAATCTCAAACCGATGTTCTGTTCAATCCAGGGAAAAGCATTATCCTGACCAATGGCCAGCAGCACTTCTTCACAGGCGATGAATTCCGGTTCCTGAGCTTCTTTGGGACTACCTTTTGAATGGGCAAACAACATACCTTTTAGCTTGCTGTTTTCTACCACATATTCCAGCGGAGTAAGAAATTCGAGAATAGGAATGTCTTCTTCCAAAGCGTCTTCAATCTCCCAAGGCGATGCTTTCATGTTCTGCTGTGAACCGCGAATGATAATCTTAACGTTATCACCGCCAAGCCTGCGCGCTGTTCTGCAGCAATCCATAGCAGTATTGCCGCCCCCAATCACTAAAGTAGTCTTTCCTGCTTTTTCAACATGCCTGTACTGTACTCCGGCAAGCCAGTTGATACCGATATGTATCTGATCAAAACCTTCATTACGTCCAGGAAGAACCAAGTCTCTTCCTCGTGGTGCACCAGTGCCAACAAAGATGGCGGCGTAATCCTTCTTGAGGAATTCCTTCATACTCTCAATGTAGGTGTTAAAATAGGTTTTCACCCCCATATCGATGATATAATTTACTTCCTCATTGAGAACATCCATGGGTAAGCGAAAAGATGGCACCTGGCTTCGCATGAATCCGCCAGCAGCTTCCTGATCGTCGTAAAGATCGACCTCATATCCAAGAGGCATTAAGTCCCTCGCAACTGTAAGTGATGCTGGACCACCTCCGATCAGAGCGATTTTCTTGCCGTTTTTCTTTTTTGGAATCTTAGGCATCCTGGCAGTAACATCCCCTTTATTGTCAGCACACACCCTCTTCAACCTGCAGATAGCCACAGGCTTCTCTTCGACCCGGCCTCTGCGGCATACCGGCTCACAGGGTCGGTCACATACCCTTCCTAATATTCCTGGGAAAACGTTGGAGTGCCAGTTTATCATATAGGCGTCATCGTATCGTTTTGCCGCTATCAAGCGAATATACTCTGCCACTTGGGTATGTGCTGGACAGCCATATT
>CAZWVC010000583.1:0-2168 GCA_964637245.1 uncultured Desulfocapsaceae bacterium | reverse complement strand
CTTCTCTATAGTGGTGAGGTGCAGCAGGTTGGCCCACCATTTTTGACACACACCTGGCAGTACCTGAGCAACCACTCCCGCTTTCCTGCTGCGCTGCAGCACTTCTTGATAGTCATGAGTAAATTGGTGGGTGTCGAGGTGACTGTGAGTGTCAATAAGTTGCATGTCGGGTGAAACTGGATTAGATAGGGATAATGCATTCCGTTGGTGTATTGCTAGTGTCATACTGCAAGTTACATTACACCTTTCTCATCAGGATGAAAATGATTAATAAGGTTGTATTGATATCATATTTTGCAGGAATGTTGATGGGTAGCATCGACTTGCTATGGCCTTACAATGGAGAATCTGCAACAATACATAAAAAACTACAGGAAAAAACTATGTCACTGCTTCCTGCAATTGTAATGGAGACAAAAGAAAATCCGGATGCTGCCATAATCTGGCTGCATGGTTTGGGTGCGGATGGTAATGATTTTGCACCAATAGTTCCTGAGCTGAGATTGCCAGCAGAGTTGGGAATCCGGTTTATTTTTCCGCATGCACCCTCAATACCTGTTACCATAAACGGCGGATTCGTCATGCCTGCCTGGTATGATATACTTGAAATGCAGATAGACAGACGGGTTGATGTTCAGCAGCTCATGCTGTCTGCCTCAGCCATTGAAGCATTTGTTGTTAATGAGCTCGAAAGCGGGATTAAAAGTGAACGTATTATCCTTGCAGGATTTTCGCAAGGAGGTGCTGTTGCGTATCAGGTTGCGCTTAGTTTTAACCAAAGCCTAGGCGGGCTGCTGGTTATGTCCACCTATTTAGCTACTGCGGATTCCATTGAGTTGAGTCAGGCAAATAGGGATATCCCCATCGAGATACACCATGGTCTTCATGACCCTGTTGTTCCGGAAAATCTGGGGAAAAAGGCGTTTGAGCATCTGAAAGAAAAAGGATATTATGCTATTTATCGTACTTATCCCATGGAGCACTCCGTTTGTGCTGAGCAGATAGGTGATATTTCTCAATGGATTCAAAAACGTTTGCAATAATCAAAGAGGAAAATGCGAAAAAGTATGTCGTTGTTTAAGCTATGAAAAACTATTACGAAATACTGGGTGTTGAGAAAAACACTGAAGAGGAAGAAATTCGCAAGCAATATCGAAAGCTTGCTATGGAGTTTCATCCTGATCGCAATCCAGACAATCCCCAGGCAGAGGAGCGGTTCAAAGAGATAGCAGAGGCATATGGAGTTCTTACAGATCCAACAAAGCGAAAAGAATATGATGTCCACTTAGCCTCCGGCGGCACTCAGGAAAATTACCAGTCTGGCTTTTCCTACAGTCAGGAAGATATTCTTCGTGATTTGTTTAAGGATCCTCGTTTTCAGCAGATGTTTCAAGGTTTATTACGTGAATTTCAACGCTCTGGTTTGCGGGCCAGTCCACAATTTCTCAGACAATCTTTTTTTGGGGGTAAAGGTGGTATCTTTTTTGGTGGCCTTTTTCTTTTCGGCACATTGGCGGGTCCGGCACTTTTAAAAGGGGGGAAGAAAGCCCTCCCTGGCTCTAAATCTGTCCTAAAATCAATAGGCAACTCCATTGGTAATCTTCTGGGGATGCGGCATGAAGACAAGGAAATTTCTGAGAATCTAAATGTGGTGTATCAAACCCCGGTAAGCAGTCAAGAACTGGAAGAGGGAAAATGGACTGAAGTTGTTACCTTTGGAGTCAATGGAAAAGAGGTTCTCAAAGTAAAAATACCTCCTGGCAGCAGATATGGGCAAAAGATGCGACTTAAGGGAAAAGGCAGACAAGGGAAGAGAGGACGCGGTGATCTTTTTCTGCAGCTCTGCGAGAAGAAATAAGCTGATCTCATGAGTGCAAGTGACTTCTTGAAAAACACCTCAAATTGAGCAAAAGACACTTTCTGCGAAAAACCACAGTACAAGAGACACATTCTCCCCGCCCCAGGAAATTGAGGAATACCAATTAAACATACTGATTACATCTTTCACTGTCTTGGGTGTTATTGAAGGCAGGAGATTCTTCAGGTTATGCTGCACTTAACGATAGTCATTTAAATAGTACCTAAATATTGCACGCAGGATGTGAGAGAAATGATAAACAACCAAATAACAAGGTATTGTCTAGGTAATTGATGAATTTTGCATTCAC
>CAZWVC010000582.1:0-2169 GCA_964637245.1 uncultured Desulfocapsaceae bacterium | reverse complement strand
CAGTTAAGTCGGCTGCTCTTCCTGCTGCATCCAGTATCATTTTGGAGAGTTTTTGGGCTTGTGGATTATCTGGTATATGGAGAGTGAGCATCTCGGCTGCTCCCATTATCCCTCCAAGCATATTGTTGAAGTCATGGGCAATTCCACCTGCAAGCTGACCAACTGCATCAAGTTTCTGAGAATGGGCAAGTGCTTGCTCTAGCTGAGATTTTTCCAGTTCAGCCTGCTTGCTTGCCGAAACATCCAATGACACCGAAAGCAAACATTCCTCCCCGTCAATTGCAATTTTCTCCCCCCAGAGTAGCATAGTTAGTAGTTCACCATTTCGAGTTCGTCTGGTTACCTCAATTTCCTCTACTCTGCCAGACGATTTAATTGTATTTACAATATCAAAACGTTCTAAGGGATTCGACCAGCTGCCTATATCAAGAGAAGTTCTATTTATTACCTCATTTCGGGTATACCCCATTGTTCGCAGAAAAGTTTCATTTACGTCAATATATCTGCCAAGTTCCAGTGAACTTAATACCACCCATAGCGGGCAGTTATTGAATGCCTTATAAAATTTCTCCTCAGAGTTGCGAAGGGCGGTATCTGCTTTGGCTAGTTCGGTAACATCTTCAATAATACCTTCTATGTATGGTTCACTCGTTTCTGGATCGTAGAGCATTCTGGCGTTGATCCTGACATCTATGATTTTGCCATCTTTGCGCTTGAATTTGGTCCTAAAGCCTTCAGCCAATTTATTGCTGTTTAAAAGGTGGAGAAAAGCAGCTCTATCCTTTTTCTCGACATATAACTGAACGGAGATGTCTGTAACTGTATTAATCAGCTCATCTGGAGAGTTATACCCTAAAATATTTGCGAGTGCTGGATTCGCTGCAAGAAATTTTCCCCTGGTATCTGATTGATATAGACCGTGTAATGAATGGTTGAAGATATTGCGATACTTTCTTTCTGAGCGGGCTAGCTTCTCCAGTGAGTCCTGTTCTTTTATCCACGCCTTAATGGTACTTGTAGCAATCTTGGCAAGTGGCGTGACCTGCTCCAGTGCACCAGTGATACCAAAACCGCCAAGCATAGTGTTATCAACGATGATGGGACAACTGAAGCCTTCCCTTACCAGCGGATTAGCTGCTGCCTCTTCAGCATTAATGGCGTATTCGCTCAGGTTATTCTGCATAATTTTTTCTGCACCTGCATGCAGATCGCCAATCCGTGATTTATCTGTTGCCTGGATTATATAACCCTGAGTGTTATAGATAACCACCGGGAATCCAGTTTCCTTAAAGATGATGTCAATAAAATTATCGACTAATTTCAGGAATGTTTCTGTGGTCAACATGGTATCAATTTATGATGAATAATTATAGCATCTTATCATCCATACCGTAGTAAAAGCACCCTATGGGGGAATGACTATTTTGGTCCAATGAGTTGTATATTTAAAGGGAGAATTGCTCTACTTGTTTATTCTATAAGAATATTATCAAATTGTGAAATAATAATGAAAATGAAGGCTAGAGTGAAGATATAAAGAAGTAATTATCTGGATGAGTTTCAAATTCATTATCAAGATTTGCTGCAGAAGTGATGTTGATAAATGCACGGAGGATATACAATACAATGGTCGTGTTATGACAATGATCCTCGGTTAAGTGAATATGAATTAGCAGGTTGCCAGGTTAGTAAAATTACACTTCAATAAGCTGGAGTGTGCCGATCTGACGTACACCACTGGAACTGGTGAATTCCCCCTCAATGATAGCGACAATATCAGCCTTCTTTATAAAGCCCTCTTCGCAGGCTCTATCGATGGCCATGGAAACCAGCTTTGTCCGTTTGTGCTCACCATCTATAATTAATGGAACAATGTTGTAGTATAAGCTGGCATGTCTGGCGACCTGAATTGATTTAGTTATCAATATGGAGATGACTTTTCTGTTCCATTTTGACAATGCAGGGTAGAGTGTACCATCTGGATCGAAGAGCATAGTTGCCGCGGTAGTGTTAAGGCTGGTAACTGCAGCAAGTGCAGGGTTCAGCGAGGTTTCCTCGACTAACTTTTGATACTTGTCCACACTAAACTTTAAATGAGACTCTTCTTCGCAAATGATTGAAGCCATGGTTCGCACAACATTGACAGGATTATTGCCAGTAGCTGTCTCC
>CAZWVC010000581.1:0-2173 GCA_964637245.1 uncultured Desulfocapsaceae bacterium | reverse complement strand
CATCTGTTTTTGTGAAAATATAGTGGCCACCTTTAATTCTTTCATCAAATCCTAATTTTGCAAGAAGATTGCGCAGAGGCTTGAAATCAATGTTGGTATCCGATGTGCCACTGAGAATGCGTTCACGTAATTTTCCAAGTTTTCCCATGTATGTATTTCACTATGTTTTTTTATGCCTAACGGTCAAAACTCTCCATTACACACAACTATAAGATAAATTTCAATCAGATACAAATAAAAGTTAAACTATTATCCCAGCTTTGAACAGGAGGATAACATGAAAAGCTGGGTAGAGAACGAAATGAAGGCAAGCCAAATGGAAGATAAGCGATTGGAAAAACGTCTGTCTTTGATTCTAGAGAGTTTAAGTGAGAATCCGGAGGAGAGTATACCTGCAGCCTGCCAGGGCTGGACAGAGACCCAGGGAGTCTACCGGTTTCTGGATAATGACAAGGTGGGTTTGGATGAAATTCTTGCGGGTCATAAAGCTGCAAGCATCGAAAGAATAAAACAACAACAGATGGTCTTATTGACGCAGGATACGACGTTTCTTAATTTTGCCATGGAAGAGGCGGTAGGATTAGGGACACTCAAACGTACCCAAAGCGATCATTACCTGCTGCACCCGACGGTGGTATTTACACCCTCGCGGGTTAACCTGGGAGTATTAGGTGCAAAGTTCTGGCAACGCCCAGATGAGCCGGTAGCGCATTTACGGGATAAAAAGCCCATAGAAGAGAAAGAGAGCTATCGCTGGCTTGAGAGTTATGAGTTGGCTTGTCAAGTGCAGGAGCAATGTCCAGATACACTGGTTGTAAGCGTTGCGGACCGAGAAGGTGACATTCACGAATGGTTTATGGATGCAGAAAATCGGGCCTTGGAAGAGAAGGCAGAATATATTATCCGGGCCAAATGTAACCGACGAACGCGAACAGAGGATGACGAATACAGTTATCTATGGGATGAATTGAGTGAATGTTCGAAGCTGGGACAGCGGAGAATCAAGACACCACGAACTGGGAACAGACCTTCACGTTCGGCATTGTTGGAGATACGCGCCAAAGAGATCGAGTTCTGCGGTCGCCAAGGCAAGGTGATTCAACCGGTAAATATCTATGCGGTGTATGCCAAAGAAGTCAGGCCGCCGAAAGGCGAAAAACCAATTGAATGGATGTTGCTGACGAGTCTGGCAGTAGAAGATTATAAGACGGCACAAGCTATAGTGGATTGGTATCGATGCCGCTGGGAAATTGAAATATATTTCCGAGTATTAAAGCAAGGCTGTCGTATTGAGCGCTTACGGCTGGAGACTGACGAACGGTTATTGAATGGTATAGGGATCTATTTGGTAGTGGCCTGGCGAGTGCATACGATCACGATGCAAAGTCGGGAATGGCCTGAAGTCAGTTGTGAAGTGTTGTTTTCTGATCAAGAATGGAAAACAATTTATCTAATGCAGCAAAAGAAAAAGCCACCCAAGAAACCACCGACACTACGTACTATGACACGTATGCTGGCACAACTAGGAGGTTTCTTGGCGAGAAAAAGTGATGGTGAACCAGGTATTAAAAATATCTGGCGTGGCTATCGTGCATTGATGAATTATATTGATGCACTTGAGGTCGCCCGTGTTGCTCTTTGATTTGTGTGTAATGGAGAGAGCGCCTTGTTAGCCAACAAACAATCTCCTTTTTCGGTATCTAGAAAGGTTTGGATTAGTACAGTAAATATCCTCAATGTACTCATTTCGTTCATACCACATGATTTCCAGATCCCCAAGACAGAACCAAAATTGTTTTGAATCTTCAGTCCATTCGTCATCAATGAGTACTGAAACTACTGTGAATAATTCATTATCATTGCCCAACCATATTAATTGAGCCTGGCCCCTTTTCTCACTTTTCTCCTTAATGTGTTTACATTATTTATCCTCACATTGAGGAGCCCGCCATCTTACGAATTGCAACCAGAGCAACCACCCACAAGACAACAGCGTAAACAGAGTAAAAGATAGCCCAATTGACTGGTTCAACATAATCGGGAGTTAGTACTAACAAAAAGCCTGATGAGCTGGCATGAATCATCTGCGATAGCAATAAGCTATTCGTATGGGAATAAGCCCATACGATGATAACCCTAAGAGCAACAAGAAAGATTACGAACGCAATGAAAT
>CAZWVC010000580.1:0-2186 GCA_964637245.1 uncultured Desulfocapsaceae bacterium | reverse complement strand
GAAACATAACGTTTTCAATAGCATTCAAAGACGGAACAAGATGAAACGCCTGAAAAACAAAACCAGTAATACGATTACGGATTTCTGCAAGTTGATCCTCATCCAGCAAGGTTATTTCCTCACCAACCAAGGTGATGGTCCCATTACTCGGTCTGTCAAGACCAGAGAGTATAGAGAGAAGAGTTGTTTTACCGCTGCCGCTGCTGCCTGAGATGACAACAAATTCACCTGCATCAATTGCCAACGATATATCGTCTAATACTACAATATCCCTTTCCCCAATTGTATAGGTCTTTGTTATTGCCTGGGTATACAGAATTGCCATGTATGATTATCTCTACTCTTCATTTATGCTTTTGCTGTGCTTACTACTGTGATTATCATAAGCACAAACTGTAATATTACGACACGTACCACTATACCGGATTCGATTTTTGGCGAGCTTAAAAGAGACAAAATGAAGTGCTAAACTCGTGCTCATTACCTTGATTCCAATTAATAATTGTGCAGTGTGTGAATGCAAATTGATCGAAATACAACTGGTTTTCTAAAATGAAACAGCTGCGAATCCTGCTCGTTGAGGACAATAAGACTCTGCAACTACTTGTGCAGAAAAATGTGGAGAAAGAGGGACATCACCTCGATATTGTTGATAATGGCCACCAAGGTTTTATTGTAGCTACTTCAAACTCCTATGATGTAATTATCAGCGATATTATCATGCCTCACTGGGATGGTTTCAAATTCGTCGAGGCAGTTCAGGTAGCTTGTCCACACCTTCCTATAATAATTATCTCCTCTATGGGTAGTAAACCAGAAATCGTAAAACAACTGGAGAGCTATCCAAATGTTGTGAAAATCCTGCAAAAACCCATTGACTTTTCTATCCTTCAGGAAACCCTTTCACCACTGCCATCTCAATCGCATGCCAGACTTAACAAGATGGCAAGAATCGTAGCTACGATTGGTCCATCGTCATCTGATCCAGCTATTTTAGGTAAAATGATCCTTGCGGGAATGGATGTTGCCAGGCTCAATTTCTCTCATGGCACCCATGAAAGTCATGAGAATACCCTGAAAGCGGTCAGAGAAGCTGAACAGCAATGGGAGAAACCAATAGCTGTCGTTGCAGATCTATCCGGTCCAAAAATTCGCACAGGCAAGATGGAAAATGACAGTATCAAACTCAAACCGGATAACCAAATTATTATTCAGGCAGAGCAAGTTCTTGGTACACCAGAGCGTATTTCCACGAATAGTCCAGAGATACTCACTGACTTAAAAAGAGGAGACACTATTTTACTTGACGATGGCCTATTAGAACTCAGAGTGATGGAGCAAGGTAAGGCAATGGTTACTTGTGAAATTATTGTTGGTGGTAATCTGAGTTCCAATAAAGGAATGAATCTTCCAGAAACCGATTTGTCGGTACCCAGTGTGACCGAAAAAGACTGGCGCGATCTTGACTGGTCGCTTGATCATTTGGTAGATTATGTTGCCCTATCTTTTGTCCGTTCTGCTGCAGAAATAAATGAAATTAAAGCGTATATAGCCAAGTCAGCAAACCCCCGACTTCGGGTCATTGCCAAAATTGAAAAACCTGAAGCAGTACAGCACATCGGTGAAATAATAGAGGCTGCAGATGCCATCATGATAGCCCGAGGTGATATGGGAGTTGAGCTGCCGGCAGCCAGAGTACCACGTATTCAGCAGAGAATTATTAATTTGTGCTGGGAAGCAAATACCCCGGTTATCACCGCTACGCAAATGCTAGATTCGATGACGACCAATGCACGGCCTACCCGTGCAGAAGTTACCGATGTCAGTGTAGCTATATTTGAAGGCACCGACGCGGTAATGCTCTCTCAGGAGACAGCTACTGGCAATGATCCTGTCAATGTGGTGCGAACCATGGCTTCAATCATTTGCGAAGAAGAGTCTCATTCAAAGCTTAGTGTGGAAAAATATCAAAAGTTAGTTGAGGAAACCTCCTTGAACCCTGCACTCGCTGCAGTAACCAGTCTTAATACTCCTGCTGCAAATATTCTCTTCGATCCTGACGGTACACTTTACCCTGCTTTGTCAAAATGGAACAGAAAAGTAATCTCAATCATGATAACTAAATCAATTCAGGTCGCAAGACACGCTAGCTTGTACTACAACATTGTTCCGTTGATTATAGATGG
>CAZWVC010000579.1:0-2189 GCA_964637245.1 uncultured Desulfocapsaceae bacterium | reverse complement strand
GGAATTTCGCTCTAAAAAATCTTGGCTGGCCAATGTATAGTGCCATGACCAACACCCAAATGATACTCATTGTTGACAATATTCTCTTTGATCGGAAATTCTACAATCCTTTTGTAAATAACCTGAACGCCATATCGCTCTTCACACCCTCTGCGCAAAAAAGGGAAATTCCCATTATACTCTACAATGCCAGTGTTGGGCCAATCGACCGTGAGGTAGGAAAAAATGCCTTACAGAAAGTTTTAAACGCTTGCCCCCTGGTAATCACAAGAGATCAAAGTACTAAAGATCTTTTACAGAGATTGGAACTTCGTCACCCTGAAATAAAAGTTCATGCTGATTGTGCTCTCAACACAACCGCACCTTCACCTGCGCGATTGGAGGAAATCATTCAAAAAGAAAGCCTTTTTACTAATCCAAAAGGTACTGTAGGACTTAATGTTAACGCCTACATTGATGATTTTAACCAAAAAGGGAGTATGGATCGTGAGCAGTTTTGTAAAATTATTGCGGGCACGGCAGACCTAATTATTGAGAAACTTGATGTTGACATCCTCTTCACTGTCAGCCAGATTATGGATATGAAAATCACCAAAGAGTGTACCCGTCATATCAGCTATCAAAATCGAATTAAAATAGTCGGCAATTGCGATTATACCTATCAGGAACTAACAGGGCTCCTAAATAAGCTGGAATTGCATGCTGGTCTAAGGACCCATACACTCATTTTTTGTGCCGCAGTGAATACCCCGATGGTAAACATAAACGCCTATCCGAAAAGTGCTGGTTTTCTCAAAACTATAGGTATGGAAGATTGGACTATCACCTTTGATGAACTCTCGATTGAAAATTTATCAACATTGATGCTGAAATCCTGGGAAAATAGAGAGGCTTTAAAGAATAAAATGCAACCGATAGTTGAACTAGAAAAAAAGAAAGCACGTGACAGTGTCAACTGTGTCACTCAATTTCTAAAGTAGATAGACTTCCAGAAACCTTAACAAAATAAAAGTAATTATCGGAACAAACGCAACAGCAGTTGATTTTTGAAAAAAGTAGAATTTTTTTGTAGATCTCCGAAATATTGCAAACTGTGATTCCCGCTTCGTAAATACTCTCTCAAATACTCGGCTAGGTCTTCCGGCTCACTATCTTGGTTATCAAAGAAAAAACCTACACTTCCAACTCTATTAACTTCTTGTTTTAGGGGAAGTGGATCCGAGCCGGGTAATATGTAGTCTCCTCTCTTTCGGGTGACTTCAAATAATTGAGGTGAGGGCCAAAATTTGGGCCTCCCTCCATTATCACCAAGAAATACAGGTTTTGAACGAAGGGTAAGAAAATAATCAGTAATAATCTTACCGCGATTACCCAGCCACTTACCTGCTCCCCAGGGTATGACAGGAATTGCATCATTTTCAATTACCTTTTCAATTGTATCTTCAAGTGGTAATGCATTGGGAATCGAACAATTTCTGAGAAGGGCTAGTACTTCAATTTTCTCTGCAGTGACTATTTGTCTACCAGCTATCACCTGAATTAACAGCGAGGGTTCAGTGTTTCCCTTCACATAGAGTGAGTCTTCGCCTGCGAGGTTTATATTCCAACTGCCTGATGATAAGGACTTTCCACCTTTCTCCTTAATCTTTTCAGATATATCATTAAACCAATTGCTGGAAGAATCTTCAGTAAGTAGTAGAGCAAAATGTATATTGCCCGAAGCAGAACCACTTCTTTTTGACACCTCCTGAAAATTCTTTTGTGCTGAATTAAAAAAAAGCTCTAAATCAAAACACGTGTAGATATGTACATGGGAATCAACAAAAATCATATTATCAGGAAATCAATTTTGGTTCGGTATTCACCCAGATATGGAATAGGTAATAAATGAAATAAATATATCGTGCCAAACTGTCAGTGTAAAACGCAGAAGATCCACTCATCATTGATTATTATAATATCAATATACTTAGAATTTTCCTTTTGTTAATCATTACCTCGCACAATCTCAATCTTATCTAACTGAATATTAGCTTTTCCTGTGAAGAGCACAGGAAATCCAAGATCTTCACTATCTGAAATGGTAAATTCAAGTTCGTATCCTTTAAATACCTGCTCATTCATTTCAGATGCATAAATATCCCGCTGAGCAATTAGTTCCTTTTTCTTCCCGTGAGTAACAGAGATTA
>CAZWVC010000578.1:0-2207 GCA_964637245.1 uncultured Desulfocapsaceae bacterium | reverse complement strand
AAAGGCTCTGCAGGATTGCGCCCAATGGCGTTCCAACAACCTTAATGTTGATATGGCCATTAATGTCTCCTCACAGAGTCTTCTCGACCCCGATTTCCCCGAATTACTTACTGGCATATTAGCAGCCTATGAGTTTCCTGCAGAATCACTTATCCTGGAAATCACTGAAACCTCAATTATGGCTGATCCAGAACGATCACTTGAGATACTTCATCGAATTACAAGTATGGGAGTCAAACTCTCCATTGATGATTTTGGTACCGGCTACTCATCTCTTGCATATCTAAAAAGACTACCGGTGGGTGAGCTTAAAATAGACAAGTCCTTCGTCATGGATATGCTGAAGGATGATAATGATGCCACCATTGTTAATGCCATCATTCAATTAGGTCACAATCTTGGTCTTGAAGTTGTCGCCGAAGGTGTTGAGGATCAAGTAACCCTAGAAAAACTCAGTGAAATGGGATGCGATCTACTTCAAGGTTTCCATATATGCACACCTCTTCCCCAGGAACACTTTATTAACTGGGTTAAGCAACACGAGGAATCGGTTGCAACATTATTGCAATAAATACGTACTAATAAGAAAAGACATATTCATGGCAATGTTGTTCATCTTCGGCCAAATTATTGAGGGATTAGCTAATACATCAGCGTAACTTGCCCTCCTGAAATATTTGAAGCTGAATCAATCTTTGGTTGAGGCTAGTAATGATGATATCATCGCCATTTCGCGAGCAAAAACCACAAATCTGAGGTTGGTACCAGGTTTCAGCCCTTCAAAGGGATAGCAGGTAATCAGTGTGAGCCAGGGAGTCACGGTTTCTTCAAGGAAAAGTTTTTGGTGTTCCTTCACCGTCATTGACATTACCTCATATGAACGTTTCTGCTCAAACACATTCTGCAAGGTCAATACATCACCTATTTCGAGTTCTTTGAGAAAACCAAATGAAGTGTCGCGATGACCGACCAAGGCACAATTTCCTTCCGCTACCGGATCTGCACTCTCCGATAGATGGCCTGGACCAAATGCAAGTACTTCACCGCTCTCTCCCTCCAAGACTATGCAGTCGATCCCTAAACGCTCAACCTGCAACCTGGCAACGGGATGGGAATCTGACCAGGGCCATGGTTTGACAGGTCTTTGCATACTCACGGATTGCTCCCAGGCATGTTTCAGTAGGTGCTGGGCAAGAACCGCCTTGATTTTGATATATAATCCGTCAGAAATAAAAAGAATGGCGAGAACAAAAAGAAAATAGCCAGTATATTTTTGCAGCTTCTCTCTCATTGCTCCCTCCTCATTGATACATTCCTTAGCAATATACTACCCAGCAATAAGGCTATGCACCCCAAGACCATTACTGTCTGGGAACGCGTTGCTGTACGTGAAGATGTACCAAAAACCTTGTTATGTTGCCAACCTTGAGGCAAATTGGTTTTCACCTGACCACTGTTAACTTCTTTATCAAAGGGTCTCGAAATTTCCTCTTCAACAGCAACCAGAGAAGTATATCTGCTCACCAGGTGATGATCTACTGCTGTTTCTATAATTTTTTTGCGAATTTCTGGTTCTGCCACACCTTGGTGAAGATCTCCCATAAGTGAATTGATCTTTTTTCTTGCCCAGAGGGTTGATATACCTGGACTCAGTCGTCTCTTGTCAAATTTCATCTCTACACTCCAGCCTTTTCCAAGACTCATTCCTGAGAGAGAAAGGTGTTCAAGTGGCGATGATGATTTAATAAGCCCCACCACTGGCTCACCATGATAAAGATCAGGGAGTGGAGAGGGATATAGCTCAACTGCTGCATCAGCGTCGACCTGGATTGATAAATTAGTTACCACTGGATATTCAAGTTTTTCAAAAAGAGCTGACATTTTACTGCTCACTTCCTCAACCTTCCCGATAAAAGTAAAAGTACCACGCCCCATGGTTGCAGCCCTGCTCATAAAATATGCGTTTGGAGCAGAGCCTATACCAACAGTAAAGAGCCGGTTATCACCTAGTTTGTCGTTTATGAGTTGAAACAATGCCAATTCATTACCTACCGCTCCATCAGTTAAAAAAACCACCTGGCGAATTCGTCCCCTGTCAGCTCTACCATCAAGGGCCAGATTCAAAGCTGCAGCCATTTCTGTGCCCCCCTCAGCATCAAGTGCTGAAATTTTCTGAAGCGCCCTGGCCGTATTTTTTGAACTTGCCG
>CAZWVC010000577.1:0-2214 GCA_964637245.1 uncultured Desulfocapsaceae bacterium | reverse complement strand
CTGTTGCAGAAGAGATCTACACGCAAGATATCGACCCGAGTAGGCTGTTTTTATGGAGCCTTCAGGAGAACCGGTCTTGATTGGATTTGCCGGCAAAAAATGGTCAGGCAGCCTTGGAAGGCATTCATGATTGTCTTGAAAATGCCAATGGAGGGTCTCTTTCCCCCATTCTTAAGGTACTTTTTCAGGTTGAAGGCAATCGCGGCCATGAGCATGACCTTGTGTGCACCGGCCTTGCCCAGTACTCCTATTTTTCTTAAGCCGTAGAACTGGGTCAAACTACCGAATACGGGCTCCACTGTACTTTGTCTCAGTACTTTCATCTGTTTGCCCCTTTCGCTGTGCTGTCGGGCGTAGGCCCTCAGGTATTGTTCATCATAGATTGTTCTGGTGATTTTTTTGGATTTGGTTTTTGGCACACATTGGGATTTCATGGGACAGGCCTTGCAGTCCTTCGGTGCTGCCCAGTAGCTTTTCAGTACGGAACCATCACGGTTGGTACGGAATCCCTTGAAGGGCAGGGGCCTGTTCATTGAGCAATTATATTCGTCCTTTTCCCTATTGTAAGGAAAACCTTCTATCTCAGGTTTGTATTTCCCGAAAACGGGTATCCATCCGGTAACCTTCCTTTGTTCGAGAAAATGGTAGTTGGCGCCATTGGAATACCCTGCGTCCGCCAAGAGGTCCGTCATTATGAGCTCGTTTTTCCTTAGACGGTCCTGGACCCGCAGGCTGATATTGGTCAGGTACTGGCTGTCCCTACCGTCGGCCAAGTCCGCCTGGATATGGGAGATGACCCCTTCTGCGGTATCCACCGCCATACTGCAACGGTAGTTCAGTTTTCTGGCCTTGCCCGGCTTTACCGATATACGGGCATCCAGATCGTGGGGGCTGTAGTGCGTCTTGTTGCTCAGCAGGCGTGCTTTTTTGTGGGATGCACCAACAGGGCCCACTGGACTGTCCCGTAAATTTCTGTGATGTTTCTCTACGCGCTTCAGCTCGTGCGCCGGGGCGGAGATATGTGCGGGGGATACGGTTCCCCCGTTTTCTTCCGACACTTTCTTCAAGTGGCCATCTATTGAGGTGGACGGCACTTTCGGCGCTACGCTTTCCATGGACGCGTTCGCCTTTATCGGGGCCGAATCCACCGCCTGGGCATGGCCGGATACCATCCCGCTGTCGACACACAGGGCGAATACCTTGTTGAACAATTTTTCGAAAAGGGATGCCGGATAAATTTGCCTCGTCCTGCTGATCGTTGAATGCCATGGCAGGTCTTCGTCCAGGTCAAAACCCAGAAAGTAGAGCACGTCCATCCGCATGCTGCAGTGTTCCACCAGTTTTCGGTCGGAGGTGATGTTCTCAAGGTATCCCGTAATCAACAGCTTGAAAAAGACCACGGGGTCAATTGAGGGGTTCCCGGTCTTGCCATAAAGTTCTTTCGTATCTCTGTAAAGAAAACCCAGGTCAAGCGTTTCACGGAGCCTTCTGTAAAGATTGTCCTTTGGAATCCGGTCCGATAACCGGAAGCTCAGGAACAGTTTTTCGGTATAGTTCTTTCTGCCTTGCATACCTTTAATTTACCGATTTCCGCACGTTTATAAAAGCGAAAATTGCTATTTACCCGAGTTCTGCAACAGCCACGAACCATTTTTGGGACTAATCAAAGTTGGATACTACTATTTGGTAAGTTTTGATTTGGACAATTTGTTTTCTTAACTTTATGAAATAAAGAATTATATCTTTTGTGCTTATTTGTATTAAAAAATGCAAAGAGGTGTGCAGCTTAAAATAAGCAGGGTAAAATATTGATAATCAAAGTGGTACGACAGTTATTTTAAGTCTGCCACCCCGACAGATTATAGAATCAATCTATACTAAAAACCTGTTAATCGTATGATTATCAGGTTTTTTTATTTTTAAGAACATCATAAGAATTGATATCTTTTGATTAAAAACGTCAACAAATCGGATAACAAATCAAAATTTGAAAAAGTGTTGACCAGATTTATGGCCATCGATCTGTTAATCGATAAATAAATGTATCTTTATAAGTGATTTGACTTTCGTCTGATAACAACGAATTATTGTTAATTAAAAGACGAAATAATGAAAACATCTTCCACCTTCAGTATTTTATTCTGGGCAGACTTCTCCAGGGCAAAGAATAACCAAGCATCAATTTACGCAAGAATTACCGTAAATGGTAAGCGG
>CAZWVC010000576.1:0-2217 GCA_964637245.1 uncultured Desulfocapsaceae bacterium | reverse complement strand
AAATATTTTTAAATCCTTTTTATGGAGGTGTATTATGTTTGAGGTAGTAGTTGATAAAGAAAAATGTACTGGTTGTGAAGAATGTGTTGCTGCATGTCCTGCTCAAGTATTTGAAATGGAAGATGGCAAGTCAGAAGTTGTAGAGCCGGAAGAATGCCTCGGTTGTGAAACCTGTGTTGAAGTTTGTGGTGACGACGCGATCACTATCACCGAGATTTAAATAATTCGATAAGAATTTTTCCTGATAAGCCCATCTCCTTTTGGAGATGGGCTTATCGCGTTTTAGCACATCGCAAATGAACGAAAAATTATATAAGCTTCTGCACAACCTCAAACCCGGTGTGACCCGTCAGACACATCTACTTATGGCGGCAATTCTGTGGATGGTTATCGGTTGTTCATTATTTTTACGCGGTGTTTTATGGCTTGAAAACGAGAATAGTGTATTATTTGTTATTCCAGCATTATTGCTGGGAAGTATAAAATCATTATTTATACTTGATAAATCAGCTAAAAAGAGTATAGACCGCTTACAACAAATGGCCGATGGCTCATGTCTTGGGGCAGTTTACTCTGTGAAAACCTGGTCACTCGTAGTGATGATGATGCTGGGTGGTTACCTGTTGCGAATATCATCCCTATCACTCTCATTAATTGGATCTTTATACTGTACTGTTGGCTGGGCACTTTTCTATTCCAGCAGATTAGGCTGGATGGCCTGGAAACAAGCCAAATAAAACCTGTTTTTCCTGTATACCATGCAAATTCCTTCATTTAACCGAGTTGCTATTAACATTGAGGCACTTCAGCATAATTATAGGCTGTTACACAGTAGGGCAGGAGATGCAGCCTTCCTTGCGATGGTCAAAGCTGATGCTTACGGTCATGGCATGCTTGAATGTGTTCGTGCCTTGGAGAATGAAGGTTGTCAAATTTTTGGAGTTGCAGAAGTAGGAGAGGCTATTATTCTACGCAGCAATGGAAGTAAAGCTACTATCTTCTCCATGATAGGTTTTAACAACTCCGCAGCCCATGCTTTCGTCGAGTATGATCTGATTCCTGTGGTCTACGATCACTCCTCTTTAGAAGCCCTATCGGCAGCAGCACAACAAGCAAACAGTGAAGTGACTGTACACCTAAAAGTTGATACCGGGATGAGCAGGCTGGGAATTGGGCTGAGTGAAATCGATGAGATGCTTGCTGTTGTTGACAGACTACCCGGCATAAAGCTCGGTGGAATTGCCAGTCACTTTCCCTGTGCTGATGATAGTAATTCATCGACTACAGAGGTGAATTTTGCACTTTTTAAGGAATTCATGGAGAAGGCAGCATCAAATGCTAAGCTTGTCAATCATATAGCTAATTCAGGTGGTACTCTTTATTTTCCCCAGACTTCATGTGATATGGTGAGATGCGGCATTGCACTTTATGGGTATTATCCTGAGGGGCGTATGTCTGCTGATTCAGGAGATTTGAAGCCCGTTATGTCATTTACTACCAGGGTGTTGCAAGTCAAGGATTTACCCAGTGGTGCAGGCGTGAGTTATGGACATACTTTTATAACCGATAAGCCAACTAAAATTGCCGTTTTGCCAGTGGGTTATGAAGACGGGTACCCCAGAAAACTTTCAAATTGTGGCGAGGTATTGCTCCATGGCAAAAGAGCACCTATACGTGGCAGAATATGCATGAATCTCTGCATGGTGGATGTAACTGAAATAGATGGGGTAAAACCAGGCGATGAGGCTGTGCTTCTTGGCAAACAAGGAAATGAATCTATCACTGCAGATGATTTAGCCAGGCTTTGTGGGACCATAAGCTACGAAATATTATGCATGATAGGAAATAATAACCAAAGAGAGTTTATCTAATTTCAAATGATTCGATCACAACTTAAAGAAATACTCGATTTCACCTTTACCAGGGGAGTAGAGGAGGGAAAATGGAGTCCTGCAGGTGCAGGGAAATATACAGTAGAAGTGCCAAAGCGGGATGGGCAGGGTGACTTTTCCACCAATATGGCAATGGTCCTGGCAGGCATAGAAAAACAGAATCCCCGTCAGCTTGCAGGAGTTATTCAAAAGTACCTGGATGAGAAGAAAGGGTTTATAGATCGGATTGAAATAGCAGGTCCCGGCTTTGTTAATCTTTTCATAGATCTTGAGAGGTGGCACGAGGTAATACCTGCCGTGATAGAAGCTGGAAAATCATTTGGCT
>CAZWVC010000575.1:0-2228 GCA_964637245.1 uncultured Desulfocapsaceae bacterium | reverse complement strand
TTTTTTTGCTTTATGAGAAATC
Organism: uncultured Desulfocapsaceae bacterium; assembly: GCA_964637245.1. Classification (GTDB taxonomy): domain Bacteria; phylum Desulfobacterota; class Desulfobulbia; order Desulfobulbales; family Desulfocapsaceae; genus Desulfopila_A. The sequence continues at coordinate 2,206 of CAZWVC010000575.1, read as the reverse complement.
CCTATACCCTATTTAATAGCGCCTATAGATGATTACTCCAGCCTTCAAGAAAAATAATAGCTCTGTTCTCGCGCAGGGAGTGCTACAGTTTCGTGTGATATGGCATACGAGGATTTTTTTAATCCAAGGTCATTTATTACTCAAAGAGTGAGCTTAAGTCAGCCTGCTTTAAAGTTAACAACATCGTCTTATGGTTTAAGCCTAGTAATCTTACGAAAAAGGAGATTGTACATGCAATTAAGCGATGGTGAGAAATTAATATTGGTTATGCTTAGTGACATCATGGAAGCCCAAGGAATTAATAAGAGCGTTGAGCCGGAGTTTATCAAATCTGCGATCTATTATGACTGTCTCTGGGGATTATCATGGGAATACCCCGGCATCCCCTTTTCAGAGACACCAACACCGAACAGCGTTGACTGGGTTATGAATATACTACAGATGTGGACAACCCTGGAAACAAGCTTTGCTAAGCTTACATCTCAAGATAAAGAAAAAGTAGAGCATCGGGCCAGCCCATTTGGCACTAACCCTCAATTCTGCGGTTTCGATGAAAATAGTGAAGCGGAACAACTACGAATAACAACGTTTCTGATCAATAATTTGAGGAGATTTCTAAACTTCAAGGATCGTGATATTAATTCACAAATGCCACTCAGCGGCAGGTATCAAAGGATGTTTGCAATCTATGAAAATCTACTGCCGGATATACAGCAGGGTGTACTTGACGCAGACCAACTTATCGAAATACTATGCCAGGGATCAGAGAAGTAATTGATACTCATTAGTTCCCGGGCTCTATTTTCCATTCGGGATGATGCTTATCAGCATAATCTCTATCAAGTTCACCAATGATCATTGACCCAATTAAAGGTCGATGGTTCCTGAGCATCAAAGCCGCGACATGAGCCAGAAAGAGGAATAAGAAAGTCATCGCAGTTAGAGTATGAATAATAGTGATGACCTGCAAAAACATTGGTTCAATTATGATAGAACCAAGGTTTTTATAGGATTTTACCAACCCGGTGAAAATGAGAATTAACGCGTTTATTCCTATGATAAGGTAGATTATCTTTTGTTTTGCCTGAAATTTTTGGTGTCTCGGCTGATCTGTAAGCCCAAGCATGGCAAGTATACCCTTTATTGCGTCAGTCACATCGCCTTTTACGGGGAGGAGGCCAAACTCTTTTCTGCGGTAGTGATAGGTGATATGAAAAAACACCGCAGCAGAAAAAACAGCTGCACTCAGATAATGCAAAAACAGCGTTATTTCATAATTTCCTGACCAGGATAGCAAGGGAAGCATGATGATATTATACCTTTTGTACATCGGCATTTGGCCAAATCCAGAAAAGAGCAGAAGAATACCACTTAGGGCTACAAGCCAGTGATTAAACCTTACAACAGCTGAATGCCTGGTGATTTTCGCCATTATTCCACCTCCCTTTGGTCCTTCTCCTTGTTTTTGCCTGCAAAACCAAATGCAGCAAGAAAGCCAATCAGTGGTGAAAACACACTCAGGGCTGACCAGAGGGATTGTTTTTCAAGCATGTTTTTCGGTATTCTAAACTGAACCTCTTTACCCGATTTTTGCGATTTTGATTGATGTTTCAAGGCCATATCAATATCTGCGAAAGCAATTGGAGAAACATAGATAGTTGAGGTACCGCCGTTTTCGACATCACCATAAAGATCTCCTCTGTAATCCTGCTTGAGCTTTTTTGCTTTTGCCATTACTTCATCCCGTCTACCAATCAGCATGGCTGAGCGAGGGCAAGCTTCAATACAGTGTGGCCGATGTCCTGCCAAAAGACGGTCTCTACAAAGATCACATTTATACATGACCCCGCCACCAACCGGCAGATATTTCTGCCACAAGGTATAAATCCCAACTCCAGCCTGCCTCTGGGGTACACTCCAAGGGCAAACGGTCCGACATTTGGCACCACCGAAACAGAGATCCTGATTGATATACACAGGACCTTCCGGGGTCTTGTGTTTTATCCCAAACGGACAAAGCTTAGCGCAGGGTGGATTATCGCAATGCATACATCTTCGTGGGATGGAGATTGTCCTATTTCCTACTTTGATATTTTGTACAAAGATCCAGTTATATGGAGTGAATCGGTCGGTGAGGTGGCGTTTTCCACTCCAATCCTCATGTTTCTTTTGCGGCCAGTAGTCACGTAGATGTTCTTTTCTTGGT
>CAZWVC010000574.1:0-2250 GCA_964637245.1 uncultured Desulfocapsaceae bacterium | reverse complement strand
CCTCAACTGGCAATAAGTGAGGGGCAACGTGAGCTAGGTCAGGTGATGATTGGCCGTGCAGGCAATATCTACTTCAGACATGGGGTGCTGCGGATTGGTGAAGCTATGTCGCCGCCACTTATCCGTGAGGTAAAGAATGGTATGACCAAAGAGCTACACTCCATCATTGATGCACCACCAGGAACTTCTTGCCCAGTCATTACTGCTGTACATGGCAGTGATTATGTGATTTTAGTCACTGAACCAACTCCTTTCGGGCTCCATGACCTCATTCTTGCCCATGAGACGGTCAAGGAGTTGGGTATTCCCTGTGGCTTGGTGATCAATAGAGCTGACCTTGGTGATGATAAGGTGCAAAGTTATGCGGAAGCTCATGATATTCCAATACTAATGACTCTTCCGTACAGTAAAGATATTGCCCGTTTGTATTCAAGAGGTGAACTGCTAATCGATGCCATGGCAGAATGGAAAACAGCATTTAAATCCCTCTTTGAGAATGTGATAGACAGAGTAGATAGGCAAAGGAGTAATCATGCAAGAGTATGTCATTCTTAGCGGCAAAGGTGGGACGGGAAAAACCAGCCTAACAGCATCATTTGCGCAACTTGCTAATAATCCAGTGTTGTGTGATGCCGATGTTGATGCTGCGGATCTGCATCTTCTGCTTCATCCTCAAGTGCAAGAAAGAGAGGCTTTTCTTGGAGGAAGTCTGGCTGAGATTGGCCCTGAAGGATGTACGTCATGTGGAAGATGTCGAGAGCTCTGTAAATTTGGGGCAATTTCGGCTGATTTCATCGTTGACTCCATCCTTTGTGAAGGCTGCGGAGTCTGTGTTGATTTATGCCCGGAGCAAGCGATTGCCTTTCCGGTCCAACAAAGTGGTGAATGGTATGTTTCTACTTCCAAGATAGGACCCATGGTCCATGCGCGTCTTGGAATTGCGGAAGAAAACTCCGGCAAGTTGGTCAGCCTGGTACGTAGGCAGGCCCGACATATTGCAGAACAAGGAGGACATGAGCTGGTCCTCACTGATGGCCCTCCAGGAATCGGTTGTCCTGTGATTGCTTCGCTGAGCGGTGCAGACAAGATAATAATCGTAGTTGAACCCACTTATTCTGGAGCTCATGACATTACACGGCTGATTTCACTAGTCAGCCATTTCAGGCTGTCAGCAATGTTGTGTGTAAATCGTTTTGATATCAATGAAGAAATTACAGCAGAAATAGAAAAGGTTGGGGCAGCAGAAGGTGTACAAATACTACCAAGGGTCCCATTTGACCCAGATTTTGTCAATGCTATGGTGGTTGGCCAAACCATTCTTGAATATAACCCGGTATCCATAGCAGCCCGGTGTATTCAAGAAATATGGGAAGCAATAGTTTCATCTAAGAATACGGTTTTATCCAATAAAATACAGTTACAACAGCATGTAAATTAAGGAGAATTAAAGAATGAATTCGATGCGTATAGCAATCCCCTCGAATGGCGAAGGCGGGTTGCATGGAACTCGTGCAGGTCACTTTGGCCACTGTGATGTTTTTACTCTGATAGACTGCGACAATGGTGAGATTGTCAACGTAGAAACAGTTCAGAATCAAGACCATAGTCAGGGAGGCTGTATGGTACCAGTGAATTTACTGGCCCAAAACAAGGTGAATGTTCTGTTAGTTGGCGGAATAGGTATGCGTCCACTAATGGGATTTCGCCAGGCTGGAATACGAGTGTACCATGAAGCAGAAAGAGTTGAAATTCTTCCAGTGGTTAAGGACCTGGTCGCTGGAAAAATCCCAGAAATACTAGACAATCAAGTCTGTGGTGGTTCAGCTATGTAACCATGGTGGAGCCAAATACGTGAGCTAATTATACAGGAGGAGTTATGAAGATAGCAGTAAGCGCAACAGGGAGAAATCTATCGGACAACGTTGACCCTCGCTTTGGTAGAGCACGCTATATTCTGCTCGTGGATCAGGAGAGTTTGGATATTGAAGCTGTTGATAATTCCAACAATATACAAGCTTTCAAAGGAGCTGGGATTCAGGCGGCAACTCTTTTGGCAGACAGAGATGTGGATGTCTTGCTGACAGGTTTCTGTGGCCCCAATGCCTTCCGCACCTTAAACATGGCAGACATAAAAGTGATAAACAACGTTTCTGGTACAGTGGAGCAGGCAATCGCAGCTTTTAACCGAGGCGGGGTTATCTACGCCAGTGAGCCTAATTCAAGCGGACACTGGTAATCTTAAGAACCGTT
>CAZWVC010000573.1:0-2262 GCA_964637245.1 uncultured Desulfocapsaceae bacterium | reverse complement strand
GTCTCTCTATCATGGTATCCGGCCAACTTGTAAATGCTAAGGAATCAGGTTTTGGCGGGGATGTGATCCTTGGCGGTGTTTGGGAAAATGGTCGACCAAGTCAGTTAGATGCTGCTGACAGCAGTAAAACCATTTCCAACATCAATCAGAAAAGCGATTCTGAATCTGATTTCGATCCATACCTCAGTGGTGAACTTCGATATACCTTCGCCAATGAAGCCACCACTCTATTCATTTCTACTATTCGCCATGACGGCAATGCTCTTTCAACCGGAATACAACACTCGCTGGGAGAATGGGGAAGTGTAACGGGTGAGGCAACATATGTTAACAGGGAAGTGTGGAAAAACCCCTATCTTGTTGGTACCCCCCGCAGCGACACCGATGAAGTTGCCTATGGTCTGGCCTTTAACTTTGAGAACGTTTTCGGTACCGGCTTTCTGCTTTCTGCGGATCTAGCTAAAGTGAAAGTGGATGATGATCTCATCGGCAAACAACAAAAACTCCTACAACGTGACGGTTACAAAGGCAGTATTGGTGCAGGCTATGAAATTATACTGGGAGAAAACATTAAAGTTATTCCATCATTTACCTACACTCGTCATGAGCTTGATGGTGAGGCCAATTCAAGCAACGGTTACGGGGTGGCCATGGATGTTATGTGGAGCCGCAACAATCTCTCAATCGAAGCCAGTGCCGGCTATACCAAAACCAAATACCTGGCTGATCATCCGCTCTACAGCAGGGAACGTGATGCCAAGGAGCTCGATATCTCAGCGCTCATCAGCTACTATGAACCTTTAGGTATCCCGCAAACTTCTGTGTATACTTTTGCCGGATATAACCGAGTGGATGAAAATATCGACTTTTTTGACACAGATACCATTGTCGCAGGTGTCGGGCTCGGTTATCATTTCTAGTAAATATACCCTTTACCTTATACCCATGGGAGCTGAACCAATATCCAGCTCCCATGGAAATAAAATCCCTACAATGAAAGGGACAAAAACATCGTTGCTCATCTGATAAATTTACCTCAGCCTCATCTCCAAGTGCTCGGCGGACGACCAGCCAGAAAGAGCAGCTCCTTCAACTCTGGGACCACCAAAAGCATCACCTGCCATGATAAGTGGTGGCACTGCAACCAGTTCTAAAAAACGTTGATCATGTACGTAGAGCGGTTTACTGTATTTCCATGCATGTATTCGATATGTTTCGGCCTCCAAACTCACCCACCGCCTGACCTCATCAAGTAGTCGTTCTGCTGCCCAATTACGGTCTTTATCCCAGTTTTGCCTGCTGAATTCCGCCGAAGCATGAATGGTGAGTGCCGGTTTCTCAGATATGCCCTTTTGCTGATTGTCAGTAATCCAGTCTATGCTTTCAGAAGGTTCTCGAATATACCCTGGTGGATCTATGTTGCTCGGTGTAGATAAAACTGCCATTACCGCAAGACACCTGGCATATGAAAAATTATTCAACAGCGAGCGTGACCTGGGGATAATTATTGGTTCGAGGGCTTTAAGCAACTGTCTGCTTTGGGGTACAGGTGGTGTCAGGATGAGCCCACGTGCACCTAATATTTCTCCAGTCTGTAGATGAACCTCCCATCTACTCTCATCAGAAGATATATGTGTTACTTTCTTCTGCAACTGAATTGCAATGCTTCCTGAGAGGTGTTTGGCAATAGATGTCATTGCCGGAGCACCACGCCAGCGTACATGGGTTTTGATGCCTTGGCATTCTCCGCCAAACCACCGCTGCACCATTCCCTTGCTCTCCAACTCAATCATTAAAGCTTTAAATCTGGCGTCTCTCGCCGTTATAAACTGGGCACCATGATCACAACAGGCTCCCTTGATACGGCGACAAGCCATGCGGCCGCCAAAACCCTTACTCTTTTCAATAACCACGACATTATAACCGTTCCCGTGGAGCAATCCGGCAGCACAGATCCCGGCTATGCCAGCCCCTACGATAATCACATCAAAGTCGGTCATGGTGGACTATTTATGGATTAGAGTTCTCTACTACCCTGCGGTGCGCAAGGTCGACCTTCCGCCATCCACACTCAGTATCTGGCCTGTTATCCAGGCCGCCTCGGGTGAGAGCAAAAATGCAGTTAGCCCGGCTATATCTTCACTCTCACCCAACCGCTTCAGGGCATGGGTTGCAGCAATTGATTCCGCAGTTTTCTCATTTGCCAGAAGATCTGCCGCCAGAGGGGTTTGGATAAGCGATGGGGCAATGGCATTTACCCGA
>CAZWVC010000572.1:0-2266 GCA_964637245.1 uncultured Desulfocapsaceae bacterium | reverse complement strand
ATTTTAATGGTTGACCTAAACGTAAAGGTAAGGTATAAAGATGCTAATGCACCCCTTTTGTTTTTTACGTGAACGTATATATTAAAAGGAGAAGACCATTCTCTAACCAGGAAGAGGAAAGGTTATGAGCGAGCTTTTGTTTCAATCGATGCCTGCTGTTTTGAAAGAAAATTCAAAGCTTTACAAGGAACGAACAGCAATCAGCTACAAAAAGAGAGACACCTATTTATCCCTTACGTATGGTCAGTTTTATGAAAGAGTCCTCATGTTGGCTCGAGGATTACGTAAAGCTGGAGTAGAACCAGGTGACCGAGTAGCTATTTTTTCAGAAAATCGTCTAGGATGGGCAATCTCCGATTTTGGTATACAGTGTGCACAGGCGGTAACAGTGCCCATCTATGCCACCAATACAGGTGAACAGGCAGCCTATGTAATCAACCATTCCTCGGCAAAGATCGTTTTTGTTTCCACCAAAGGGCAATATGAAAAATTACTCGCGGTAAAAGACCAGATCCCCGATGTTGAGTTGATCATTTCTTATGAACGGTTTCTGGGTGACCGAGCCTTTCCTGTTTACACCCAATATCAGCTGTCTGAAGTTTCACATCCCTTGTCCGAAGATGAAAAGGCAGCTATCGAGTTACAGATCGACACAATCACCGCAAAGGACCTTATAACCATCATCTATACGTCAGGAACCACCGGGGTCCCCAAGGGAGTTATGCTAACCCAGAAAAACGTATTGTTTGATGCGGTCTATGGTCTCAAGCAGCTTGGCGGCATGGCACAACAGCAGGATACATTTTTGAGTTTTCTGCCGCTTTCTCATGTACTCGAGCGCACCGGTGGATACTATGCCGCAATCTACGGAGGCAACCATATCGCTTTTGCTGAAAACGTGCAGAAGGTGATGGAGAATGTAATTGAGATAAAGCCCACCGCCATGGTCAGCGTTCCACGGCTTTTTGAAAAAATCCATTCGCGGGTATATGAAAGCGTGCATCAGACATCCAAGCTTAAGCAGAATCTTTTTCATTATGCTGTTGATGTCGGTAAAAAATATGTGCAGCTCAGATATGTGGAGAAAAAGCCAACAGGTATGCTGGGGCTTAAATATCGCCTTCTCGATAAAATCGTCTTTAAGAAGTTGCGTGATCGTTTTGGCGGTAAGATCAGGTTCTTTATCTGCGGTGGCGCACCGTTGGATAAAACCATCAATGAATTTATGTGGGCGATCGGCATTCCGGTATTCACCGGTTACGGTCTTACCGAGACCAGTCCAGCTGTGACCTTAACCAATATAGATAATGTACGCTTCGATTCGGTAGGAAAACCGCTGGAGCAAACCGAAGTCAAGGTTGCCTCCGATGGCGAATTGCTGGTCAAGGGGCCGCAGGTCATGAAAGGCTATTACCGTAACAAAAAAGCCACTGAAGAGACTTTTGAGGACGGCTGGCTGCTTACTGGGGATATTGCCAAGGTGGATGAACATGGATTTGTCTATATAGTTGATCGGAAGAAAGAAATAATCGTTACTGCCGGCGGGAAAAACATTGCTCCCCAGCCCCTGGAAAATGAACTTAAACTTGATAAATATATCTCGCAGGCTTTTGTTTTCGGCGATGCCAAACCTTATCTGGTGGCACTTCTAACCCCCAATATTGAGCGACTCATCGATTTCGCCAGAGATGAGAAGATTGACTACATCGATATTGAGGAGCTGGTGACAAACAGTAAGATCATTGAACTCTACAACGGTAGAATAAAGGATTTCAATGCCAAGCTGCCATCCTATGAAACCATTAAAAAATTCGTCATTCTTCCCCGTGAATTTACCATAGAGGGTGGTGAGTTGACCCCTACCCTTAAACTTAAGCGTAAAGAAATATACAAAATCTATCGAGACAAAATCGAACAAATGTATGGAAATAACGGCAAAGCTCAAAAGGCAAGCCGGAATCTAAAGATGGAGGAAAAAAATGAGGCATATTAATCGAGTAGCAGTACTCGGCGCCGGTGTGATGGGGGCAACAATTGCCGCCCATCTGGCAAATGCAGGACTGGATGTTCTCATGCTTGACATAGTTCCGAAAGAGTTGACTGACCAGGAGGAGGCGAAGGGACTTACCCTGGAGAGCCCCGCAGTGAGAAACCGCATTGCCTCAAGTGGGTTGCAGGGCTTGCTGAAGATGAAACCAGCACCTTTTTACCTCAAGGATTTTGCATCCCAGATAGAGGTGGGAAACTTTGAGGATGATCTGGCCAA
>CAZWVC010000571.1:0-2271 GCA_964637245.1 uncultured Desulfocapsaceae bacterium | reverse complement strand
AGTGGAAAGACCACCTTGATGCGATTGATGGCCGGGCTCGAAAAACCAACGAAAGGAGAGGTCTGGGCAGGTGGCAGAAACGTGACCGGTTTTCCAGTACAGCAGCGTAGCGTTGCCATGGTCTATCAGTCTTTTATAAATTATCCAAGTTTCAGCGTCTACGAAAATATTGCCTCACCATTAAAGGTGGCAGGGCTGAGCAAGAAAGAAATTGATGAAAAGGTTCAAAGGTTTGCCGAACTCCTGCGTCTGACCCCAATGCTTCATAGGCTGCAGAGGGAGCTCTAAGGCGGTCAGCAGCAAAGAACGGCTCTGGCGCGGGCCTTGGTGAAAGGTGCAGATCTGGTTCTCCTTGATGAGCCTCTGGCCAATCTTGATTATAAGCTTCGCGAAGAGTTGCGTGACGAACTGCCAAAACTGTTCTCAGACACTGGATCTACGGTTGTATATGCTACCAGTGAACCATTAGAGGCCCTTATGCTGGGCGGAAATACTGCGACTCTCAAAGAGGGCAGAGTGGTACATTTTGGTAAGACATCTTCTATTTACCGTAAGCCGGCAACACTTGAAAGTGCTGAAGTTTTTTCAGATCCCCCTATTAATACAGCGTCCATCACCAAAAAGGGCGACAAGGTAGTCTTGGGCAAGGTTGCTACATGGGTTGCTCCTGAAAAGCTGGCTGCCCTTCCTGACGGTGAGTATAAGGTGGCACTTCGTCCACACCATTTATTACCGCAAGGAGAGGATGTGGAAGTTAAAGGGATTGTCCAGATTGCAGAAATCAGTGGCTCGGAGTCTATCATTCGCCTCAAGGTGAATGGGAATATCTGGGTCAGTCAGACACCTGGAATCCACTCCTTCGAATATGGAGAGAAGGCTGAATTTTACTTCAATTCAAATAACTGCCTGTACTTTGGAGGCGATGACAGGTTGATTGATCTTTAACTTAGACAGGTTGCAAAATGGCAAGAATCAGATTTAAGAATGTACGACATGCATATCCTCCTCCAAAGGGACAGGACCCGGTTTATGCCCTCAAGGAAATTAACCAGGTTTGGGAAGATGGCGGCGCATATGCTCTCCTTGGACCCTCTGGCTGTGGCAAAACAACGCTATTAAATATTATTTCCGGGCTGCTGATTCCTTCCGAGGGTGAAATTATCTTTGATGGTGTGGATGTGACCAATTTAGCCACATCGGAGAGGCAGATTGCCCAGGTTTTTCAGTTCCCTGTTGTTTATGACACCATGACTGTTTATGACAACCTGGCCTTCCCTCTGCGTAATCGTGGAATGGACGAATCAAAGGTTAAACAGCGCGTTGATCAGATAGCAGATATGCTCGATTTGACGGCAAACCTCAAGAAACGTGCATCCGGTTTGACCGCAGATGGTAAACAGAAAATTTCCCTCGGTCGCGGACTGGTAAGATCGGATGTAAACGCCATCCTTTTTGACGAACCACTAACGGTAATTGATCCCCACCTTAAATGGCAATTACGTTCGAAGCTAAAAGAGCTGCACCAGCAGGTTGGTATGACCATGATCTATGTCACGCACGACCAGGTGGAGGCCTTGACTTTCGCTGACAAGGTTGTGGTAATGTATGACGGTACCGTGGTCCAGGTTGGAACGCCTGTTGAGTTATTTAACAGGCCCCAGCATACATTTGTCGGTTATTTTATCGGTTCTCCCGGTATGAACGTTCTGCCCTGTACAATTGATAAGGGCCAGCCTGTATTCCTCAACAATCCACTTAAAATATCTTCTCCTCTCAATACGGAACTCAACGGTAAACTTGAAGTTGGTATTCGACCTGAATTCGTTGATTTTGCTGATGATGGTATCCCTGTTAATATCGAGAAGGTTGAAGATCTGGGTCGCTACCAGGTGCTTACCATGAAACATGAGTCTGAAGAGATTAAAATGGTAATTAGCGAAGACCAGGAGATACCATCGGAGAATCCAAGGGTGCAATTTAATCCGGAGCACACCATGGTGTACTGTGACGACTGGGTCGTAGAGGAGGCCGCTCATGACTAAAACCCAAAATAATAAGGCCTGGTGGCTGGTTGTTCCTGTCTTGATATTGGTTGCGTTCAATGCTTTTATCCCACTGATGACAGTGGTCAATTATGCTTTTCAGGAAACCTTTGGCAACAACGTTTTTTTCTGGGAAGGCACAACATGGTTTGAGCAGGTGTTGCGTTCGGACCGTTTTCATGCTTCCTTGATGCGTCAGCTCATTTTTACCGGGATGATTATAGCAATT
>CAZWVC010000570.1:0-2282 GCA_964637245.1 uncultured Desulfocapsaceae bacterium | reverse complement strand
GATCCGTGGCCGAGATATTAAGCCAATCCCGCCTCATAAACGTAACATCGGTATGATGTTCCAGGAATACGCCCTATTCCCCCATAAAAACGTCTGGCAAAATATAGCTTTTGGATTGGAAATGCAAAAGCTTACAAGCCAAGAGCAGAAATATAGAATTGAAAAAGTTCTGAATCTTGTAGGGCTTGCAGGTTTTGGCAAGCGCAGGATTAATGAGCTTTCCGGCGGTGAGCGTCAAAGAGTAGCACTTGCCAGGAGTCTTGCTCCAGAACCTCAACTCCTTTTATTGGACGAACCCCTTGGGTCTCTAGATCGAACCTTGCGAGACAGGCTGACTGCTGAAATCAGAGGTATCCTTAAATCGCTTGAGGTCACAGCTGTTTTCGTAACCCATGATCAGGCTGAAGCATTCAGTGTAGCTGATAAAATAGCAATTCTCCATAATGGCATAATGCAGCAGTTTGATACCCCAGAACATATCTACCACCAGCCTGCTAATCGCACGGTTGCTTGTTTTCTAGGCTTCAAGAATATCATTGCAGCTACAATTACTCCAGATGGCACTCTTGTCTCACAGCCTGGCAATTTCGTCCTACCCGGCAAGCCACAGACTGTTACTGATAAAGTGATGCTTCTTATCCGCCCTGATGCAGCAAAATTGAGCCATTCCACCGAAAAGTCTGGCAATACTATCACAGGCAAGGTCATTAGTCGGATATTTCAAGGAAGCAGTTATCGACTATTGGTGGAGGCCAATTCAGTCACATTAAGTTTTGACCTGCCGCTTATGCCCAAACCACCTGCAGAAAACCATACAGTTGAATTGGCAATCTCTCCTGCGGCCCTCCACTTTTTTGAAGAGTAACCCGTATTCAAATGGTTTCTTGTGCAAGCTCAAGCTGGAGAGTATATAGCTAAGTTGTAGTGAATATACAGTTAGCCCGGATATTTTACGGGTCGAGATGGTTTGTCAATTGAGGATCTCCGCTTTTTCTTTTAAAAAAGATATGCGAAACGCAGAAAAGATACTGAAAGGTAAGTGAACCAAGTAAAACTCTAAGCGGACCTGAAAGGTGAAAAAAAGAGTTCGACGACATAAAGTGCTGATACAAACTCTACCCTGAAAAATCAATCTCATATGAGTTACAAGTTACAGTTATTATTTGTTAAAACACTATGAAGTCGTTTTTTTATGAAATAACCAGGTTGGTCCATGAGTAATAATATGGATTGAATATGGAGATGATTGCACAATTCATCAAAGCTAACTGGTTTATGCTGGGACTTATTATCATCCCTCTTATTACCATTTTCGATGCAACTAACGTGGTAGTTAACCCAGGGATCTGGCTTAAAGCGCATCACGGCCCGGATCTGGTTATCATCCTTATCTTTCTTCTCTCCGGTATGGCGCTCAACACACGGCAGCTGCGAGATGGTGTAGCTGATATCAAGGGTACCCTGTTGGCCCTTCTTTTAATCTTCATCATAGCTCCTGCAATAGCATCTTTTATTTCATTGCTGCCTTTGCAAACCGGTTTGATAATAGGCTTGCTGCTGGTATCGGCGATGCCCACTACCCTGAGCAGCGGAGTAGTTATGACCGGCAGTTCTGGAGGGAATATGGCACATGCTTTATTTATTACTATTATTGCCAATTCACTTGCAGTAGTCGCTATCCCTTTTGTATTAACTCTACTCTTCAACTCAATCGGGGCAACACAAGTAATTGAAGTAGACCAGCTGACTATAATGGTAAAGCTGGCTTCACGCGTTCTCCTCCCATTATTCATAGGTATTCTGTTACGTAATTATTTAACCAATATCATTCGCCACCTTCTGCCTTTTACCACTCGGGGCAACCAGATATGTATCCTCATTATGGTATGGATGGCTGTATGTGCAGGAAGAGAAGCGATTATTTCCGGTCTTGCGGAAATCATCCCCGTTATACTCATTGTCTTTAGTTTCCATCTATTCCTTGTAATGTCGGCCATTTTACTAGTCAAGCTGTTCAAGGTTGCCAAGGGAAAACGGGAGAGTATCATCTTTATGGGCGGACAAAAAACACTTCCTCTCTCCGTTATCCTTCAGGTTTCTTTGTTTCCCGACTATGGTATAGCATTGGTGGTATGTGTAATGCACCATATCATCCATTTGATAATGGACGCTTCCCTGATTAACTACCTGAAAAGAAAAAACTGACGATGCTGATACTTATCTTCGCAAATGGCCAAATGGCTCCGTCTTCGAAACTCAACTCTCTTGTTGCTCAGGCTGAT
>CAZWVC010000569.1:0-2286 GCA_964637245.1 uncultured Desulfocapsaceae bacterium | reverse complement strand
TGTTTCCAGTGCATGACAAACCTCATTTAAGTATTGGTGATAGGATGTCTAACGCTATTTTTTTACACTAATTATCAATATTATCTTATGCTCAAAAAAGATCAAGAACCATAATTCATGTCGACTAAAAATGATGGCAAAAATATAATTCCTGGTTATGTTCATGGCATCTTTCAGTAACCTAGATGCATTGAGAATTGGTTGAATTCTGCAGTAAATATGCATCTCTTTGAATTATACCACCGCATGTAACCCAGGGTAGAATAGAGAAGGAAATAACGAATGAGTAAATACTGGAGTCCGATAGTCAAAAAACTAGAACCATATGTCCCTGGTGAACAGCCTAAAGTTGACAATCTGATTAAGTTGAACACCAATGAAAATCCTTATGGACCCTCGCCAGTTGCGCTTGCAGAAATGAAAATGCAGGCAGCTGACTCCTTGCGACTTTATCCCGATCCCAATGCTGATCACTTAAAAGAGGCAATAGCCGAATACTATTCCATAGCAACAGCAAATGTTTTTGTTGGTAATGGATCCGATGAGGTCCTCGCCCATTCATATCAAGCTTTTTTTCAGCAGGACGCTCCACTACTTTTTGCCGATATCACTTATAGTTTTTATCCAGTGTATTGCAACCTTTACAGAGTTGGCTACAAGGAAATTCCCTTAGGTGAAGATTTTGAGTTACGCATTGAGGATTATTTGCAGGATAATGGTGGAATTCTGATAGCGAATCCAAATGCCCCAACAGGTGTATATGTGGAGCTTGATAAAATAGAGCAATTATTAAAAAACACTAAAGATTCCGTTGTTGTTGTTGATGAGGCGTATATCGATTTCGGGGGGAAATCAGCAGTTAAACTGCTTGATAGCTATGAAAATCTTCTGGTTGTTCAAACACTATCAAAGTCTCGAGCTCTTGCCGGTTTGCGGGTTGGTTTTGCTCTGGGTAGTCCAATCCTCATTGACGCCTTGGAAAGAGTAAAAAACAGCTTTAATTCTTATCCTCTAGATCGATTTGCAATTGTTGGCGCAGCGGCAGCTTTTCGTGATACATTACATTTTGAAGCGACGTGCAACAAGATAGTCAGCAGTAGAGAGAAACTTGTCGCAGGATTGCTTGAACGAGATTTTGAGGTAATACCATCCCTGGCAAATTTTGTATTTGCACGTAATAAACAGCGTGATGCCGCCGAATTGAGCGGTTTGCTTAGGCAGAAAAATATTCTTGTTAGGCATTTTAATAAGCCAAGAATTAATAATTTTCTAAGAATTACAATAGGTACCGAAGAGCAGTGTGCTAAGTTGCTTGAAGCGTTGGATGAAATTATATAGACTTTGGCTTTGATAAAAAAACACAAGAGTTATGGACTTATGCTGGAAAATAATTCGTTTTTATACTATGGTAGTAAAAGAGCGTGCACAAAACCACAGTCTTTGATCGTTCCTGATACACGTCTTATTCTTTAAATTATGCTGAAAGTAGCTGGCTAATGATAATAAAAAAACATATGGAGCAGGATGATCGTGAAACCCAACGATAAGATATTTAAAGCTTTGGTTGTCGAGGAAAGCCCTGATGGAAAATATCTCCTGAACATCAAAAAAAAGGCAGTTAAAGATTTACCCAAAGGTGATGTTTTGGTACGGGTGAAATACTCTTCACTCAACTATAAAGATGCACTATCGGCTAGTGGAAATAAAGGAGTTACCAGGCAATATCCGCATACACCTGGCATTGATGCATCTGGAATTGTCGCTGAGAGCGATACAACTCAGTTTTCGGAAGGAGATGAGGTCGTTATAACGGGGTACGATCTTGGGATGAATACCTGTGGAGGTTTTGAACAGTATATCCGAGTCCCGGCGGAGTGGGTGGTAAGAAAGCCTGAAGGCCTATCACTTGGGGAGGCAATGATCTATGGTACAGCAGGATTTACTGCTGCCATGTCTGTCCATGCTCTTACCATGGATGTCAAACCTGGCGACGGTGAGATACTCGTTACCGGTGCATCTGGAGGAGTTGGCTGTCTGGCCGTTTCTCTGCTTGCTAAGTTGGACTATAAGGTTGTCGGTGTGACTGGCAAACCAGAAGGGAAAAGGTTTTTAAAGCGTTTGGGAGCAAGCAAAGTGGTGGGGCGGGAAGATGTGCTGGATACCAGCGGCAGGCCGATACTCAAGGCTGCCTGGGCCGGTGTTATCGATACTGTAGGTGGTGAAACATTAGCAACCGCGATTAAGACGACCAGGCCATTTGGAACCGTTACCTGTTGCGTCAATGTT
>CAZWVC010000568.1:0-2298 GCA_964637245.1 uncultured Desulfocapsaceae bacterium | reverse complement strand
TGTTTTTGCAATAAAATGCATATCTTATTACGTTTATCAGTATCTTCTCGAATTTGTAGGGCAGTCAATAATTCGTGATTTTCGAGTTAATATCTTTAAACATATTCATACCTTACCTCTTTCGTTTTTTAATTCAACCCCAACAGGTACCCTGATTTCACGGGTAATATCAGATGTTACTTTGATGCAGCAAGCGGTTTCTAATGCTTTTGTACACATTATCCGTGACAGTTTTACATTTGTATTTCTCATGGGGCTTGTCTTCTATATGAATTGGCGGTTGGCCATGATTTCCTTTATCATACTCCCCATTGCGGGAATCCCAATAGTATATTTCGGCAAGCTATTCAGGAAACTTAGCACAAGAACCCAGGAAGAAACCGCACATGTTTCTAACATGCTTTTTGAGACAATTACAGGTAATAGAATTGTTAAAGCTTTTTGCAAAGAAGAGTACGAAGCTAAAAGGTTTGTAAAACAAATAGGAAAACTCTTTGCGGTGACTATTCGTGATGCAAAATTTAGAAGCATTCAACATCCGCTAATGGAGTTCATAGGCGGAATAGCAATCGCTCTTATAGTGTGGTATGGCGGTAAAGATGTCATAGCCAACAAAACAACACCAGGGGAATTCATAACCTTTATAGTTGCTCTCGTATCAGCATATGATCCGGTCAAGGGTATAAGCAGGATAAATTCAACGATCCAACAGGGACTTGCTGCTGCAAGCCGCGTTTTCACTCTTCTCGACGTTAAACCTGAAATTACAGACGCACCCGGAGCAAAAATACTCCCACCGTTTACCTCCACAATCGAATTCGACTCTCTCGCTTTTAACTATAATGATGAAAAGGATGTTCTCACAAATATTAATCTCAAAGTTCCAGCAGGTGAAGCACTAGCCATCGTAGGTCCAAGCGGAGGTGGAAAAACCACACTTACCAATCTTATTCCCAGGTTTCTAGATGTCCAACAGGGTGAAATTCGTATTGATGGCACAAATATAAAAAAATGCACCCTGGAATCACTCAGATCTCAAATTGCAATGGTTACTCAGCAAACCATTCTTTTCAATGATAGTGTCAAAAATAATATTGCTTATGGAGATCTTAAAGCCCCTGAGGAAAAGATAATTGAAGCCGCCAAGGCTGCTCATGCGCTAGATTTTATAGAGCGACTCCCGCAAGGTTTTGATACGATAATTGGCGAGGGAGGAAGTAGACTTTCTGGTGGTGAACGTCAGCGAGTTTCTATAGCCCGAGCTATTTTGAAAGATGCACCTATCTTAATTCTGGATGAGGCTACATCAGCCCTGGACACCGAATCAGAGAGAGAAGTGCAAAAGGCACTAGAAAATCTGATGAAAAACCGGACAACATTAGTGATAGCACACCGACTCTCAACCATAAAAAATGCCAATCGTATTATCGTCATAAAAGACGGCATGATCGTTGAGGAAGGTACACATATTGAGTTGTTGGAACATAGAGGAGAATATGAGTTACTCTATAATATGCAATATAAATAAGCTGATTGAGATTGGTTCATTATATTTATGGCATAGCCTGTTGTGTTTCTTTAAACACCCACAAACTCCTCTACCAAATTTATAATGCCCTGGATTATGAGCAAATTCTTCCTCTCAGCAGCAGCTATATCGCTTATAGCATGCTGTACAGTTCTTCCCATTTCAACCGGACTTTTATCTCTATTTTCAATACTCACCCTACTTTTCTGGTTGTTGTCAGGTGAAATAAAAAAAATTCCAACTCTTATAAAAACCAACAGTGTTGTTTCTCTCTCATTATTGTTGTTTCTTCTGTTTATAGTTGGGTTAGCCTATAGCAGCGCCACTATTGATGATTCCTTAAGTTACCTGAAGAAATATAGAGAATTAATTTTTATTCCAGTAGTTATCTCTATTCTGCAGGATAAACCTCTATTAAAAAATAGATGTGAGTATGGATTTTTAATCGGTTGTATATTTCTTTTATTGCTTTCTTACGGTATGTATTTTTCCTTCCTCCCTTCAGTTAAAATTGGTTATTCGACGGTTTATCATATAACCCATAGCTTTTTTATCGCTATTCTGGCTTTTTATTCTGTCCATAAATTTTTCGATTCAACGAACAAATATTTCAAATATTTATGGATGGCTATATTTATCCTCTCGGTGATAAATATCTTCTATATAGCTCCTGGTAGAACCGGTATGCTGGTTTTTCTCTTTCTTATGTCACTTGCATTCATCCAACGGCTTTCAATTCTCAAGCAGGTAATTTGCTTCTTCCTGCTTAT
>CAZWVC010000567.1:0-2326 GCA_964637245.1 uncultured Desulfocapsaceae bacterium | reverse complement strand
GAGAATGGAAGGAGCAGCTCGACCTTCTCGGAGCGGCAATTAAAGGTGGTTCTGATTGTCGGTGTCTTATTTATTAATTGGCACTGGAAATTACTCCAGAACGATTAGCCATAAATTGACTGCATTTCAGATACCTTACTGTACTGCAATATTGTCTTAAATGATCCTCTGAAGGTATGAAGAGTCCTTTTTTATTGATTGAGCATCTTCGTGATATCTCTATCCAATGGGGGGACAATGTTTTTTGGAAGTAACTAACGTACCGGGTCATCATTATTTCTCTTAGAGCTTTTTACTCATACATTTGGAGAAATTTCGCAAAGAATGTACCCGGTAGTATTTAGCGATAATCTTTTGATGTGATATTGAAACGCTTCAATTTGTCATAAAAAGCTGTTTTCCCGACAGTAAGCTCATTTGCTGCATTTGCAACATTGCCGCGATGTCGTTTAAGTGTTTCAATTATAACCCCTTTTTCGACATCTTTGAGGATGGATTTGAGTGGCATACCAAAAGATTGTTTGGCCAGGGAAATATGCTGCTTTTGGGTGTCTTTTTCTGGTGCTATATCAAAAATTATATCTTCCTCGGTTATAATACTACTTTTTGCCATAAGAACAGCTCGTTGGATAACATTTTCAAGTTCTCTGACATTGCCAGGCCAGTTATGCTGTATCAGCTTTTCAATGATTGGCCTTGGTATGTATTTAATATCTTTATTAAAAGCTAAACGGTATTTGCGGATAAAATAGGAAACAAGATCTTCTATATCTTCCTTTCTTTGCCGAAGAGGTGGTATCGATATATTTATAATATTAAGGCGATAGTAAAGATCGAGGCGAAAGCTACCATCTTTTACAGCAAGGCCGAGATCTCTGTTTGTTGCGGCGACAATTCTGACATTGATATTAATGGGAACATTTCCGCCTACCCGGATAATTTCTCCGTCTTGCAGTACTCTCAGCAGGGCAGCTTGCATGCGTGGACTAATATCACCAATTTCATCGAGAAAAATAGTACCGCCATTGACAACCTCGAATTTTCCTTTCTTTCGTGCATGGGCACCGGTAAAAGCTCCTTTTTCGTAACCAAACAGGTCACTTTCCAACAATGAATCTGTAATGGTGTTGCAATTGATTTTCAGAAAAGGTTTTTTCTCTCTATTGCTGGTTTCACGAATGAGATTAGCGACAAGCTCCTTACCGGTGCCCGACTCTCCGGTTATAAGGATAGTCGCATCTGATTTGGCGACTTGAGTTACCATATCCCGGAGATCACGCATGGGCCTGCTTGAGCCTATCATGGCATCATCAGCGGTAAAATTGGCTATTTGTGATTTAAGATAAATTAACTGATCAGTAAGTTTTTTGCGTATTTTTTCACTTTCTTTAAGTTTTTTAATTTTTTGATTGAGGATTAGATCAACATTGGAATGGAAGAGTGACAATTCATCTTCGTATTTTTTCTGGTTAGTGATATCTCTCATTATCAGCCATTGCAGGCCATCTCCTTGGTATCCATGAAAAGGTGCAAGAACATATTCAAAGTGATGATTTTCAAAATCAGTATAGTTGGTTGGCTGGTAAGTTTTTTTTATATGTGAGGTTTTAATAGATGAGAGAAATCTGCGCCTGAAAGTGTTAAGATCTGTAGTGCTATTTCCAGTTATGTAACTAAATTTATTGAAAAAAGAAACAGCACTTTTATTCATAAACTCTATATTTTGGGTCCCATTGATAACCATTACTGGTTCAGGAATTGCCTGCAGAATAGCTCTCTGGTTGGAAATTAAGCGTTCTATTTCATGCCGCGTGACAGGAATAGTCATAGAAAATAATCGCTAAAAGAGGTGAGTGCTGTTTTCCGGAATATGGTTGAATTATACTGTAAATATAGGAAAGGATGAAGGTGAGTTTCCAGAAATGCGAAATTTAATGTATTACTCCCATTGAAAAGGTGGTCGTGAAAGTTTCTTTCTTGTCCAATTGAGACTGCGTTTGATTGTTGGCAGGTTCAGCAAATTAAGTATTAATGTATGTTTCCCAGGAAACGACATACAGAGGATACCGATGAGGATTGTAAGAATCCCCTGACCTGGGAGAAAGAGCATGATTATACCGGCAAAAATGAGTAATAAGCCAATAAAATTACGAAATATGGCTAGTGCAATAAGCGATGGGCCAAAACTTGAGAGGGGTGGCTTGGTTTTCAAGAGTATAAAATGATTCTGTGGCAGGCGTCCTATATACCAAGGTATCAGCAGAAGGCTTAAAAAAAAGGTTGTAATGGAAATTCCAGCCAACCACTCCAAATATGGTAGCATTTT
>CAZWVC010000566.1:0-2336 GCA_964637245.1 uncultured Desulfocapsaceae bacterium | reverse complement strand
CAAATTGGAGAATCCATTCAGGTAAAAGTTGGGGAAAAGATTCCATTAGATGGCATATTGCTTTCAGAAAAAGCAGTTCTCAATACCGCTGCTTTGACTGGCGAAAGTAAACCACAAAATGTGCTCAAAGGAGAAAAGGTCATGGCAGGCTCAATCAATCTGGATGGAGTTGTTGAACTGAAAGTTGAAAAATTGTTCAATGATAGTTCTATTGCCCGAATCTTGGAATTGGTACAAAATGCAACTTCCCGGAAATCAAAAACGGAATTACTTATTAGGCGTTTAGCAAAGATCTATACGCCGATTGTGGTCTACATGGCAATTGCCATTTGTATCTTACCTTACTTTTTTGTCTCTGATTATCAATTTTCAACTTGGTTGTACAGATCACTAATATTTCTTGTCATTTCCTGCCCATGCGCTTTGGTGATTTCTATTCCATTAGGTTATTTCGGAGGATTGGGGGCAGCTTCTAAAAATGGTTTATTGTTCAAAGGAGCAACCTATCTCGACCAGCTGACAAAAGTAAATACCCTGGTCATGGATAAAACCGGAACAGTGACAAAAGGTGTTTTTAAGATTAAAGATATTGTACTGTCCAATGGCATACCTGAGCAAGAATTTATGCGAACCTTAATGGCTGTCGAATCAAAATCTACGCATCCAATCGCCAAAGCCATAATGGAATACTCCTCTGATATCAATCTTCCGGAAGCTACCGAAATTCAAGAAATTGCAGGAAAAGGTTTGAAAGGCAAAGTAGAAGGAAAATATATTTTAGTCGGAAATAAAAAGCTGATGGAGCAGTTTGGCGTTCAAGTTCCAGCTGAAACTGATGAAATAGTCGATAGTATAGTGTTGGTAGGCATTGATGGACAATTTTCAGGCTATGTTACCATAGCGGATGAATTGAAGGAAGACGCGAAAGAAAGCATTCAAAATCTTCAAAATGTAGGAATCAATCATATGGTGATGCTTTCAGGTGACAAAGATTCGATCACTCAAAAAGTGGCAACTGTATTGGGTATACAAAATGCTAAAGGTGGACTTCTACCTGAAGACAAACTGAATGAAGTCGAGGCGATTAAAAAAGATCCGAATAAAGTAGTGGCATTTGTAGGAGATGGTATCAATGATGCTCCTGTCTTGGCTGCAAGCGATGTAGGGATAGCTATGGGCGGCCTGGGTAGTGATGTAGCTATCGAAACAGCTGATGTCATAATTCAAACTGATCAACCTTCCAAAATAGCAATAGGCATTAAAATTGGCAAATCTACTCAACGTATTATATGGCAAAATATCACTTTGGCATTTGGTGTAAAAATAATTATTTTGATATTGGGAGCAGGTGGTTTGGCTACCATGTGGGAAGCAGTGTTTGCAGATGTGGGAGTTGCTTTGTTAGCGATTTTGAATGCAGTGCGGCTGCAACGCATGGAGTGGAAATAATAAAATTAATTCTAGACATGGCTACCTTTCTTCTAGGCTATGCAACTCTCCTGTATTAATAAGCGCTATCTCAAAGGCTATTTATTCAAACAGGCGATATCACCTGGAGCCAATGACTGAGTACATTCGGTAGGTCATTATCATACATACTTCTGCATAGTTAGGTCCAGATCTACATATCTGCAAGGTCTGGTCGCTACGCGCCCTTGCACCTCCTGCGTCGGCGATCCACCTTGCATATAAGTATATCTTCCCTGAGTGTGCATACGATAGTATGAGCATGAGTCTCATCAGTTTTCTTTTCACTTTATATATCATTATTATGGTTACTTCATCATCAGCTGGTACGGTACAGTTATCAGCGCAGGTCAGTGAGTGTTTGTCACTCGATTTATTGTTTTTACATTTTATTAGTTCATCATTGGTTCGGCATCGAGCAGGGGATGTTGGTATGGTATGTGGTTCAGATTTTGAGTCTAGTGTGGCTGGGTTTCAGTTTGGTGGGCGGTATTCTTCGGTGTTTGAGTATGAGCAGGTATCATCGGGGTTACATGGCCAGCAGTTGTTGGTTATTTCGCCTAGTGCTAGAGATACAGTATTTGTTTCGTTTGTGGGGGAGCTGTTTTAGCTCCTTTTTTATCATAATAAATCACTATTTATTTCTTTATACGGCAAAGATATAAAGCCATAATAGGTATACGTAGATTGATGCCGAAAGTCAGATTAATATCGATGTTCCAATTTTACCAATTTTCTATAAAAGACAGGTCTTCCCAAATTTAATTGAGAAGACCTGCCAGATCAAATTAATAACTTCCTTAAAAAGGATCGCTATATCTTGCTTCCGTGATTAGCGTTTGGTCGGTTAATGTCTTTAAAAAGTTGAT
>CAZWVC010000565.1:0-2338 GCA_964637245.1 uncultured Desulfocapsaceae bacterium | reverse complement strand
AAAAATACAACACCCTTGTCCGACAGGGAAAAGCCGTTGGTGGTCTCTTTCACACTACGTGCTGAGTAGTTCCCAAATTGTAATCTACTATCTTCAAGTACACGCCTCGCAGTTCTCAAGTGTAAGCATCTTTTAGTGGTGATTTAGCACGTTCATTGGTTATTTTCTGGTTTTCATAACAAAAAATGTCCAGCTTGGTCATCAGCTAAAGAAGGTAGTCCTTAATTCAGCAGATCATCCATTTCATATCTACTCTATTCCAAAGATTCTTTTCTTTACCGCATACTCTCGGAAAAGCATAGCCAGAGTGCTCTTAGAAATCTGGTTGAATATCAAATAAACTCTAGGAAAGTGAAGTGGTATACAGGATATTGGTGCGCCATCCATATATGTAAGATTATACCCGCAGGAATACAGCTCCTGATCTCGTCCATTATTTGAGATAAAAGTTCACTCCGTCAAGCTTTGATGTGATAAGTTTACCAGTATTTTTGGTATTTCCTTAAGGGGCTTTTATAACTAAACTGGATATTACACCTTTTTTCTGAAAGGTTTATGGCCAAGGCATCGAAGGTGAAGCTGTAGTTTTCTACCGCGAACCCTCGGTAGTGAAAACCATGGGCCTTTCAGGCTCGCCCGAAGGGTGAATAATGCTGTCAATAGCGGACAGTACACTTTGTAGTGCAAGAGAGTGTCTCTGCAATATTCATAATATATCGAAATAAAATAGATTTGTTCATGAAATACCTGGGCTAATTGTTTGACTCTTAAACACTCCGAAGGGTGTTGGTCAACAAGCTATCCAAAATATTTTCGGTAAATTGGGCTATATAAATATGACAATGGGTTTTAAGGCCGTTGATGAGGCGTAACCAGGTAAACCGGTTGTAGTTGATATTTGATCATATTCAAAATCGAGCAAGATCAAAAATTGTAAAGGTTATATGGGGCTCTTTTAAAATTGGATGAAATTGAAAATTAACGGAGCCATTTTTAGGTAAATCTGCAAGATTCTGATGATTTACTAAAAAAAACTGGAAAAAACAGCTAAAAAAAGATAGGCTTTTGGAAGTTACTGATATTTTTTGTTAATTGAGTAAAAAAGTAGACTGATCTTAACAAGCGATTGTCTATCATGAGTAATAATTTTCTCAATACGAGCGTATCCTAACAATTCTCGAATTACAAAGAAAACCAGGATAGTCTCAAATACAGAGTTTATCCCGAATATTCAATGTTGCAATAGGGTTTTAGTGCAAAAGAAATTAGGTTCGCTAAGCCCAGCATTACAACCTGAAAACACAGTGTATTTAAAGTAACGGAATATGAAGTTAAATCAATTTGCCCATGATGTTCTTCAATGATAACTGGTAGGAGAGGAAGAGGATGCACAAGGTAAAAAGGTTTTTTTTTATGGTGTTTGCGGTAGTTCTCATTGGTATAGGATGCCCCCAACATGGTGTTGCAGCACCAACATCAATTACAATCCTTCCCTTTTCTGAAGATTTTGAGCAAGGAGTTCTCCCGGCTGAAATTGAAGCACTGTCAGGTACTGATTCTAGTGTTCATGTGACTTCTGATGCTGCCAATAAATCGGGTTATGGCGTCATGATGGAAGGTAACACTTCTATCGGTTGGGGCGCAACTCCCTATTCCGTTACCGATGCATTTGATAGTTCCAAGGCTTCCCACATCTCTAATCTAAATATGGAAATTACCCCCAATGGGAGCACGGGTTATCTCTATCTCGACTTCGATTTTCGTCAGGGCTATTCCTTCAATATCAATTATTCATGGTTTCGAGTCCTGGTAAACGGTTCTCCCATTCAAGATGTTAACGGGAATGCCTATTACCAACCAGTCACAAATACAGATGGTTGGAAAAGACTTCGGTATGACTTGACACCGTATCTGCAGGATGTGAGTATATCGGTCACATTGCAAGCTTCTAACAAATATTATTTCCAGTATTACAATGAAGGAGATATTACAATGATAGACGACTTGCTTATTACCCATTATTATTTAACTGATGATGACAATATCGATGATGAATGGGAAATTTTGTATTTTGGCGATCTCAACACTGCTGATGACACAACAGATTATGATGGTGATGGTTATTCTGATCTACAGGAGTTTATCAATCAGAATAACAGTGAAACAGACCCTGAGGGAAACGCATATGATCCAATGGTAATTAATGCCCCGGGAGGAACAGGAACTACGCATCCAATCTCAACCTTCCCTTTTGAGATAGATTTTGAAGGGGGAACTCTTCCTGCAGAAATTATGGCGCGGTGGGCAGAAGAGTCTTCCGTTTTTGTGTCTCCTGACG
>CAZWVC010000564.1:0-2339 GCA_964637245.1 uncultured Desulfocapsaceae bacterium | reverse complement strand
CAAGTTTGGCATTAGGCATAAGATTACGTGGACCGAGAATACGACCAATCTTCCCTACGGTTCCCATCATATCTGGAGTGGCAACTGTTTTGTCAAAATCAAGCCAGCCATCCTTAATCTTTTCCACCAGGTCGTCTGAGCCAACATAATCAGCGCCAGCTTCCTTAGCCTCTGTTTCTTTTTCACCTTTGGCAAAGACCAGAACCCGGGTTTCTTTCCCAGTGCCATTTGGTAGAACCACTGAGGATCGAATCATCTGATCGGCATGTCGTGGATCAACACCAAGCTTCACAGCGACATCAAATGTTTCATCAAATTTGGCATATGATGCATTGAGCACATGTTCCACACTTTCTGCTAGAGTATATAGTTTACTTTTATCAACAGCTTCTAGCGATTTTTTATAATTTTTTCCACGTTTCGGCATATCAGCCTCCTACTGTGTTAAGTGACATTTAGTCCTTAAGAGTAGTAAAATAATTTATATATTAGTCAACTACAGTAATACCAGCACTTCTTGCTGTACCTTCGACAATCTTCATTGCATTTTCAATGTCATAAGCATTGAGATCCGGCATTTTAATTTCTGCAATTTCCCGTATTTTATCCCGCTTAATTTCAGCAACACGTTCAAGTTTTGGATTACTCGAGCCTTTGTCAATTCCTGCTGCCTTGAGGAGCAGTACTGATGCTGGCGGAGTCTTGGTTATGTAGCTAAAAGATCTGTCCTGATAGACAGTAATTACAACCGGGACAATGGTGTCACCCATGGATTGGGTTTTAGCATTAAATGCCTTGCAGAACTCCATGATGTTAACTCCATGCTGCCCAAGTGCTGGACCTACAGGAGGAGACGGGTTGGCTTTCCCGGCTGGAATCTGCAATTTAATGTATGCCATTACTTTTTTGGCCATTGTTCACTCCAACTATCAACTTGTTAAAAACAAAAAATGCTCTGTTGCAGATAGCTGCAAGCAGAAACAATCACTCCATACAATATATTTAAGCTATACGAGCTTAAGTATTTGATACCTGTACAAATTCTAACTCAACCGGGGTTTCCCTGCCAAATATAGATACCATTACCCGAACGCGCCCTTTTTCTGGGAACACTTCATCGACAACTCCTTGAAAATTAGCGAACGGCCCATCTATTACGCGTACTACTTCCCCAATATCAAAAACAACCTTAGGCCGTGGCCTTTCGGAACCATCCTGAATTCGACCAATGATTTTACCAGCATCTTCATCGGAAAGTGGAATCGGATCTTTATCATCTCCGACAAAACCAACTACGCGCGGCATATTTTCATGAATCAAGTGCCAGGTAGTATCATTGAGATCCATACTGACAAGCATATATCCTGGGAAAAATCTTCGAGACGAAGTTTTACGTGTTCCCTTGATCATTTCAACTACCTGCTCAGTGGGAACAAGGATTTCGCCGAAGTACTCTTCCAGCCCATCTCTCCTGATTCTTTCCTCAAGAGTGGCTTTAACTTTGTCTTCAAAGCCAGAATGAACTTGAAGTATGTACCATTGTCTTGCCATTGTATTTGTCTACCCTGCTTGAGTTATTGTTTTACACCACAATTCTTGAGTACAGCCATATTTCCGTATTACTCAAAAACATTAACGCAACAGCATGGAAACCAGTTTACCAAGAAGCAGGTCCACAGTACCAAGATAAGTTGCTACAACTATAGTAAGCACTACAACGATACCTGTTAGGCCTAATGTAACTTTTTTATCTGGCCAAACAATTTTGGTGAACTCAACCTGAACCTCGTTGATGAACTTTTTAATTTCTGCTGGTGAGTATGGGGATTTCTCCTCTTTTTTAGCCACAGCATCTTTTTTAGACTTTGCTTTCTTTGCCATACTCGCTGTTAATCCTTGTAGTTAGCAGTTACAACTCATTTTCGTCGAAAAAGCCTGACTTCTCCGATAAAAGTCGACGGTGGCAGGCCAGGAGGGATTCGAACCCCCAACCTCCGGATTTGGAGTCCGGCACTCTACCAATTAGAGTTACTGGCCTGCACAAACTCTATTTTGTCTCTTTGTGTAAGGTATGAACCCGGTCAAAAGGACAATATTTTTTCAACTCCAGCTTATTTGGAGTATTCCGCTTGTTTTTGGTTGTCGTGTAATTTCTGCGCTTACACTTTGTACAAGCAAGGGTGATAATATCTCTCATTACGTTAGTATCCCTCAATAAAAAAAGAACCCGGCTCCCTCTTCATGGATGAAAAGGAAGCAGGGTGAATATAGCTAAATCAGCGCCTTATTTAACAATTTCACTAATAACGCCGGCACCTACGGTACGACCACCTTCACGG
>CAZWVC010000563.1:0-2346 GCA_964637245.1 uncultured Desulfocapsaceae bacterium | reverse complement strand
TCGTGCAACAGGCACACCCATGGGTATTTTTCAGATAATGCAGGATAGAATTGTTGCGACCGGGATAGACATACCTGCCGATTTAGCTGAAGACTTTTATCGAGTTCGCCACAACGCATCAAAGAAGGCTCGTGATAAACTCCAAAAAGAATGTAACATATATGATATCTATAGCTATATCCAGGATCTATATGATCTGACAGATAAATCTGTGGAACAATTAATTTCTCTGGAAATCGATATCGAAATCGAACATGCTCGCCCAATTAGTGACATAATCAGGATTCTGGGAATACTTCGTAGCAAGAAAAAGCGAATCATATTTATCACTGATATGTATCTCCCAAAAGCTGCGTTGATACAAATGTTAAAGAAAGTCGGGGCGTATTCTGCAGACGATGCAATTTATGTGTCCCATGACTTTAGGAAGACTAAAAAGCATGGGGATTTGTATCCGGTAGTTTTGCATCATGAAAACTGTGCTGCTGGACAAGTGCTCCACATTGGTGATAATAAAAGGGCAGACTATACTTCTGCCAGGAAATGTGGGGTTCACGCTATTTTATTCTCTGAATCGCATATAAATCGTCATGAAAGGATTTTGCTCAATTACAGTGCTCAGCAGTCCCCATTGTTTAGCGAGAAGCTATGTGGTGCAGCACGACAAGCAAGGTTCAGTCGTCAAGAAAGCTCAAAACATCAACAAACCCTCCATCGTATTGGTGCCAATGTCGCTGGCCCCATTCTCCTGTTATACGTGCAATGGATTTTGCAAGAGGCTGAGCGCAATAATCTTCGTCGTTTATACTTTTTGGCCCGCGATGGTCAAATTCTTTTGCATGTTGCCAGAAAGATATACAAGTTATCGGGCTTTAGCGGGGAATTGCGGTATCTATACGCTTCTCGTCAGGCACTCTATTTACCTGCCACAACTCAAATTGATAATAAAATCATTAATTGGATTTTACTTAGAAAACAATTCCTCTCCCTGGCGATGATTGCAAATAGAACAGGCTTGCCAGTTGAACTGCTGCAAACTGAACTTAAAAAAATATCAGGTACTTATTTCAGCGCAGACTACAATTTCAACACACGTGAAATTGAATTATTGAAAGGCTTACTGAAAGTTCCACGGGTTAGCAAAGAAATTTTAAATAGGGCTGCCGAATGGCGAGCTAATGCGAGGCACTATCTGGAGCAGGAAGGTTTATTTGAAGATATTCCTTATGGGGTCGTGGATTTGGGTGTCAAAGGAACCTTACAGGATTGCATCAAAGATATTTTATTAATGTATTCGCCTGACCGAGAAAACGAGTTGTATGGTTTTTACTTTGGGGTAAATCGTTTTGGTAAAATTACCGGAAAATATAAAAAGAAGTTTGGGTATTTATTTGCCCCTGATTGTCAGCAAAAGCATTGCCCAGTCAGCTTCTCAGCCACCCGAATTTTAGAAATCTTTACCACCGGTGATCACGGCCTGACCCTTGCTTATGAGCGTAAGGATAACAGCAGGTGGGGACCACTTTTAAAGGAAGAGGTTAATACTGATATTTTGCAGTGGGGATTGTTGGACCTACGAGGGGGAGTGGATGCCTTTTTAGATGCTCTTCTTGCTATGGGTGAGCAGAGCCTCTCCACCCTAAATCCAAACAAGATGAAAAGCATTATTATTGCCTTGCTAAGCAGTTTAGCTAATCGACCTGAGCTATACGAAGCTGAAGCGCTTGGTGATCATCCATTTAAAAATGATCCAGTTGAGTCATATACAATAACCTTTGCACCAGCTTTTGATCTCAATACTGCTTTGACCCATATTAAAAACCTTCGCAGCAGTGAATTGACGAGCTGGATCGAAGGAACCTCTGTGAGGAGCAAGCTATTAGCATACTGTATCTTACAACCACTTCGATTAGTCCATGTAATAAAAGAGGGTGTCAGGAAAGGAGTACGGTTTTGGTATGCAAGGAAATCCCAACTGCCAATGAACCATGAAGATATGGTAAACTAAAAAAATACTTCAAGGATGATTAAAAATAACCGATCTTTTCCATGCATAAAAAGATTTTGACCGTCAGGCGTTCTTCAATGAACTAATACGATCTTTCACATATGAACCAACAATTGTAATGCCAACCAACGTAAAGATTGCGCCAAAAACTGAGCCTACTATCACAAACTTAGAGTCTAGAATATTAAAACTTATTGGTCCTTTGCGGCCTTCTTGTTGATACTCGCGGATACCTTCAACAGCATTGTCTATCTCTTCGGCCAATCCGCCTAACATAGCCATCTCACCTTTTTCTGTTTGTGCTACAAGATAGTTCCACGATACTGTGTCTGTTTGTC
>CAZWVC010000562.1:0-2351 GCA_964637245.1 uncultured Desulfocapsaceae bacterium | reverse complement strand
CACATGACCATTCAAACAGCAGTGCTAATGGAAACCCTGGTGGAACTTGGCGCAGAAGTCCGCTGGTCCTCCTGCAATATATTCTCAACTCAGGATCATGCAGCAGCAGCGATGGCTGCAGCGGGTATCCCAACATTTGCTTGGAAAGGTGAAAGTGAAGAGGAATTCTGGTGGTGTATCGATCAAACCATATTCGGTCCAGACAATTGGCGACCCAATATGATTCTAGATGATGGTGGTGACCTCACCCTGGTTATGCATGAAAAATATAAAGATGACATGGCTAATGTTAAAGGTATAAGTGAAGAAACCACCACTGGCGTGTTGAGACTCAATGAAATGGCAGAACAAGGCACGCTCATGTGCCCTGCCATAAATGTCAATGACTCAGTAACAAAATCAAAGTTCGACAATCTTTACGGCTGCCGTGAATCACTTATAGATGGTATCAAAAGAGCCACCGATGTAATGATCGCTGGCAAGAATGCAGTTGTTGTTGGTTATGGTGATGTTGGTAAAGGTTGCGCTCAGGCACTCAAAGGGATGGGAGCCAATGTGTTCGTCACCGAAATTGACCCAATCTGCGCCCTACAAGCAGCAATGGAAGGATACAAAGTAGTTACCATGGAAGAAGCAGCCCCTATTGGTAATATTTTTGTTACCTGCACCGGTAATCTCAGAGTAATTACTCGTGCACACATGGAAACAATGACTAATGAAGCTATTGTCTGTAATATTGGACATTTTGATTCAGAGATTGACATTGCTGGAATCCGTGAGCTGCAGTGGGATAATATAAAACCCCAAGTAGACCATGTCACTTTTCCTGACGGTAAAAAAATCATTGTTCTTGCAGAGGGACGCTTGGTTAATCTAGGTTGTGCAACCGGCCACCCAAGCTTCGTCATGAGTAACTCATTTACCAATCAGGTACTCGCCCAGATAGAACTCTGGAATAAAAACCAGAAATACGAAAACAGGGTATACTTTCTTCCTAAGCAGCTGGACGAGATGGTTGCTAAACTGCATTTAAAAAAAATTGGTGCAAATCTCACAACTCTTACTCAAGAGCAGGCAGATTATATTGGGGTAAAAGTAGAAGGCCCATTCAAACCTGATTATTACCGCTACTAAATTTGGCGAATAGCGCTATATCACTTCAAGGGGGTATCTTATGCTGGTTCCCCCTTCATTTATCAATCAAGGAAATGTCCCCAGAAAGAACTTCATGAATCACTCCAGCCTGGTCACGCACCAACATCCTGCCCTTGGCATCTGGTCCTAATGCCACACCACTAACCACCTTGCCTGCACTTGTTAGCCACTGCATGGTTTTCCCCCTTAAAAAGTCACGCAACTTCCACTTGTGCAAAATAGAAGGAAAGCCTAGTTCTTCATGTTCCTTGAGGCATTCAAGTATCTGCTTGTGGCATTTGTGAAGCAACTCTTCCATTGAAAAACTTTTTCCTGTCTCAATGCGCAATGAAGTAGCAGTATCTCTAAGGTCCTTTGGAAAATCATCTTTTTCGGATAAAACATTTATACCAACACCAATAACCGCAAATGGCTCACTCCACCCTGACCCAAGAGATGCCTCGGCAAGGATACCGCAACATTTCCTCCCAGAAATGTACACGTCATTTGGCCATTTGAGCCCAACCTCAACCCCACACATCCTCTCTAAAGCCTCTGCAATAGCATGCCCTGCAGTCATTGTAA
The DNA here is from genome assembly GCA_964637245.1 of uncultured Desulfocapsaceae bacterium. Lineage (GTDB taxonomy): Bacteria > Desulfobacterota > Desulfobulbia > Desulfobulbales > Desulfocapsaceae > Desulfopila_A. Next base: position 632 of record CAZWVC010000562.1, on the reverse strand, counting down.
GTTTAGGATACTCTTCCAAATCAAGGTTAGGACGAAGGATTATGGTAAAATAAAGGCCTCTATCAGTAGTTGACATCCATTTTTTACCTAGACGTCCTTTTCCAGCAGATTGGCTTTTTGCCCAGACGACCTGTCCATGAACAGCTCCCAGCTGGGCCAGTTCATATGCTTTGGTGTTGGTTGAGGGAAGAGTATTGAAATAGAGAATATTGGAGGACATGGCTTTGATAAAAAAAAGTGCCAAGTCATCCTGGACGACTTAGCACTTAACAAACAGCTTTATACGAGACACTAATCAGATTCCACCTTCTGCATCATCATTCTTGATGCGGGAGGGTATTGCATACATAGTGGTTGAACCGGAAGACCAGAACATCAGGCTTCCTTCGCGAACCATCTCGTTTGCGACATTCTTTATTGCACGAGGTTTCGTCTCTGGATCACACTTGTAAAAATCTTTAATGTATAGCTGTGGCTTTGGAGACTTTGTTGCTTTCTCAATAATTGCTGCTTTCAGCTCATCTTTACTTAATGGCATGGTACTCTCCTTCGAAGAATTATTGAAGAAAGCATCGAAATCCGGGCCGAGCTGACAACCAGCTCAACCCGAATGTATCACTCTCAATTACTTA
>CAZWVC010000561.1:0-2359 GCA_964637245.1 uncultured Desulfocapsaceae bacterium | reverse complement strand
AACGTTGGAGTGCCAGTTTATCATATAGGCGTCATCGTATCGTTTTGCTGCTATCAAACGAATATACTCTGCCACTTGGGTATGTGCGGGACAGCCATATTGGCAGTTGATAACTTTGTGAAAATATTCAGGGTTGTTGATATCTGTTGGTTCCAAGGGGGTCTCCAAAATTGAATAATCAGGTCCTTCTCATATAGAGTTGTTATCAGGACTATTTTAATCACATTACAACCTACTTGTTAACATTTTTTTTGCTCTGTCAAAGTTTTTCTCATATGGCTTTAACGCATGAAAATTCAACTGTTTTTGGATGGGAGTAAAAATGAAAAATAGACAGCCGACGTGGCAAGCAAAAAAGCCAAGAAAAAACTCCAGGAAAAGCTTCCGGTATTCTCTGCAATTAGGCCACCTAAGAATGGACCACTGATTTGACCTAGACCAAAGATAAAGGTAACAAAACCAAATATAGCAGCAACTCTTTGCTGCCCTGCAAGGTCAGCAATAAGAGCAGAGATGATAGAGGGAACGCTCCAGGCTACAACGCCATAGCATATTACCGAAAGAAAGAGAAAAAAATTTGGCAAAGGAAGAGCAACAAAAAGATAAGCAGATGCCTGGATAGAGAAAACAGCAATGAGTGCGGCTCTTCTGCCAAACTTATCAGAGAATGCCCCGGGTATGGGACCTGAGAGTAGGCTAAGAAGCCCAATACATGACCAGAAAAGACCTGCAGCATTTTCCGTATAGCCCCGGTCTTCGACCATAGAGGTTACCACAAAGGTAACGTAGATGACATAGGTGAAACCAAATAAAAAATAGATAATTCCACAATGCAGCACAATCTTTGAAGTAACTGATATGTCATCGGTAATTGTGGCTGTCTCACTCGAAATTCCCTCCCTATCTGCACCAACCGGCAGAAGTCCCCTCTCTTCTGGATTATTGCGTAAAAGAAGGTAACATACCACTGCACAGCCCAAAACGATTGAACCCAGCATATACCAATTAAGACGCCAGCCATCTGTCTGCAGGGTATTCAGATAGGGAATGAGCCAGCCACAGAGTATAATGGCAAAACCGCTGCCAATAACGACAAAGCCGGCAGCTTTGCCCCGTTGAGACTTGGCAAACCAGATGGAGATCAGCGCCATGATCGGTACATTGGCAAGCCCGCTTCCCATGCCAGTAAGGAAATAGAGCAGGGTTAACAATAATTTTGAATCTGTTCTGCTGATCAGGATCATCGATAGACCCACGAGCACAAGCGCTGCAGCAATGCAGTTTCTACCTCCAACAACCTGCATTATCCGGCTGCTGATAAGGACAGCACCGAGATAACCTATAAAGTTGGCCGTGGAAATGAACCCCATTTCAGCATAGCTGAGCTGTAGGCTTTTACCCATGGAAGGTAACAGCATACCCAGTGAAAATCTTCCTAATCCCAGACAGGCAAAGATACACAGAGTGCCTGTAAACATGATTATCCAGCCGTAGTGAATAGACCTGTCTGGTGGATAAAAGTCGTTAGGTGGTGAGTTGGGTTGATCCTTCATCGTATGAGTGGTAGCTCAGCACTCTAGCAGAGCTACCGTTTCAAGCACTCCTTAGACCGAATATTGCACGAGTCTGAAAGGTTTATGGTCAAGGCATCGAGGGCGAAGCTGTTGTTTGCTACCGTAAACTCTCGGGAACGAGGGCCATGGGCCTTTCAGGCTAACACGAAGGGTGAATAATGCTGTCAATAGTGAATAGTAAACATTGTACCTCCAGAGATCGCCTTTGCAATACTCGTAATATTTTGAAACAAAGTAGTTTTTCTGTGATCATTAATTTATTCATGAAATATTCGGGTTAAGGCAGTTGTCGTATAGCGCCTTTATCTGCTGAGGCGGCAAACAGGGCGTAAGCGCGCAGCGATGTTGAGATCTCTCTGGTGCGGTCTCTTGGAGTAAATGATTGATCTCCCATTTTTTCTTCATTAACGCGTCGTTCTGCCAATTCGGATTCCGGGATTGCCAGACGGATTTTCCGCTCAGGAATATCAATCTCAATAACATCTCCATCCTCAACTAAAGCAATAGCACCGCCTGCTGCAGCTTCTGGAGAGACATGCCCGATAGACAAGCCAGAGGTGCCGCCCGAGAATCTGCCATCGGTAATTAAGGCGCACTCTTTTCCCAAGTGAATAGATTTGAGGTAGGAAGTGGGATACAGCATCTCCTGCATTCCTGGACCTCCTTTGGGTCCTTCATAGCGAATAATAACAACATCGCCTGCTTTTATGCTGCCAGCCAAAATTGCTTCGCAGGCGGTCTCCTGAGAGGAAAAAACCCGTGCTGTACCAGAAAATGAAGAAATT
>CAZWVC010000560.1:0-2395 GCA_964637245.1 uncultured Desulfocapsaceae bacterium | reverse complement strand
TTGATATTACTCTTTTCTATTGAAACCACAGTCTATGCATCAGAAATAAAAATACTAAAATACAGTGATTTTGGTCCACAAATAATTGCTCATGAAGTTATTGGAATGGAATGGTGGCAATGGGATAATGTTGGTAATCCTTCTCCTGATTATGAATATGAGATAAAAGTAGCTGTGTATAAAAACATTTCTCTCAATCAAATTATGGAGTTGTATCCCGCTGATAAAAGTAAGCAGCAAGATTTTAGGTATTTAGAATATGAAACTGCAATTAATTATTTAAATGTTAAAATTGCGGAAGATATTGTAGCTGAAGTGACAGAAACGCTAAAAAAGACTAGAGGCAAAATAATTAACAAATAAAACCCTAAACGCCTTCAACCGGATGTGCGTGACGCGCGCCTATTAACTCTATTTTGTGCTCTAAATAGCATATGCCTGACATAACAATCGAGATTGCAGCACAATCAGATCTTAGAAAAATCTTAGATTTGCAAAAAGAAGCATACATTAGTGAGGCTCAAATCTATAACGATTTTAACATTCCCCCTCTCACTGAATCATTAGATGAAATTCAAAAAGCCTTTGCATATCAATTGTTTTTAAAGATTGAGCGTGGTGGTGCGGTCTTGGGTTCTGTCAGAGCCTTCGAAACGGAAGGTGTTTGCCAAATAGGTAGACTTATAGTTATGCAATCACATCAAAATCAAGGTTATGGCTCAAGGCTCTTAAATGAAATCGAGACCAAATTTCCCCAAGCCGAGAAATATGAACTCTTTACTGGAGACAAAAGTAAAAAAAACCTCCACCTTTATAGGAAAAGTGGCTACGAAGTCATTCGTCAACAAAAAATTTCGGAATCATTAACCTTGGTTTTTTTACATAAAATTAACAAGTTAAACTCAACAAAGTATTCCGATTGACCCACACTCGGCTTAGGCCAATGAATTTATTATTGTATAAATTATGAAGACTATCATCTTGCCAGGAATGGGTGCCAATTCAAACATGTACCCACAAGAAAAATACACATATTTACGAGATGTTATATTTACAAATTGGCCGAAATATAATGGAGATGCATCACTTGAAGCAGTTGCAAAAAAAATTATCGAAGTATATCAAATAAACAATGGTATGATAGTCGGAGGTTCATCTTTAGGGGGTATGGTTGCAATCGAAATTGCAAAAATCTTGAGCCTTAATAAAGTCATTCTAATTGGAAGCGCAACCGACCCTGACTATATAAATCCAATTTTGCAGAAATTGAGCAATCTTGCAGAAATTACTCCCATCAAAATCATTCAGGTTCTTACAGGAAAAGTTAATAAATATTCGAAAAATGAACTTCTAAATATGTTTGAGGATTCAGATAGTAAGTTCATCAAAGCAATGTGTAAGGCTCTGTTTAAATGGGAAGGTATTGGCAAGTTCGATGGAGATGTTTGTCAAATACATGGTGAGAAGGACTTGGTGATCTTTCCTCCTAAAAAAAATGTGAAAATAATCCCAGGTGGTGGGCACTTAATATCAATGTCACATGCGGAGGAAGTAGCCAACTTTATCAACAAAAATAAGAATTAACCAATCACATAATATTGACAGCGGGAACAGCACTTCTGCAAGTATACTTAAACATTGATCTCTTATAAAACACACTTAAAATTTTGATAGAATTATAATGATTACGAACACCTTCAACATCAGTTTAATGGAACTGCATGACATTAACGAATGTGCAAGAGTGCTCAGTATAGCTATGCTGAACAATCCGCTGCATGTAGCAGTTCTTAGAGGCAATGGTGAGAGTCACAGAGTGATAATCGAAAAAATGTTTATCGACTTATTTAATAAACGTCCTGGCATAACATTCGTCGCAAAAGAAGATAATAAAATTGTCGGTGTGATGAGAATGAAGTCTTGTTGCGGTTCAACGCCTGAAGATAATTTTGAAAAGCAAAAGCAAGATAACTCTGTTAAATATCGAATTGCATTTTGGCATAGAGAATGGGCGCTTAGAGATCCTGGAGAACAACATTGGCACTTGGGGCCTATAGGGGTTCTTCCTTCTAATAGAGGATTAGGGCTCGGATCCAGACTTATGGAGCTTTTCTGCCAGGAAGTGGATAAGTGTTCAGCAAAGGCATTTTTAGAAACAGATTTAGATGAAAATGTACTTTTCTATAAAAAATTCGGATTCAAAATTGTTTCAACATCAAATATTTTCGATGTTGAAAGTAGATATATGGCAAGGGCTGCGCAAATTAAACTTATAGACGCATAACCTTAGCTTTCAGTGGACATGGAACAGTTCTAACCTAGTGTCCTGTCATGCCTCATCTGTAGCTTAGAGCTTGTTATTCTGGCCTCCTGACGTCGTTGCTTAGTCAGTCAC
>CAZWVC010000559.1:0-2408 GCA_964637245.1 uncultured Desulfocapsaceae bacterium | reverse complement strand
CACCTTCTATTATGTAGGCAATTACGGTATGGTCTGTTTTTGTTTTGTGAGTAAAGGAAATGTTTGGCGGCAGGTGTATGTCTAGATAAAGAGGTTGTGTGCTGATTCCTGAAACAGGTCCCTTTATACCATCCAGTTCACCGCAGACAATACGGATTGTTGAGCCATCTTCTCGCTCAAGTTTTGGTATGCTGCTGCTGCTGATATCACGGTAGCGGGGGGGACACATTTTCTCGTCAGAGGAGAGATTGAGCCAGAGCTGAAAACCATGCATTGAACCTTCTCTATTGCCTTTTGGCATCTCCTGATGCACAATACCGCTGCCAGCTGTCATCCACTGGACATCACCTGCGGAGATGATACCTTTGTTACCCAGACTGTCACCGTGCTCTACCTCACCAGCAATAACATAGGTTATGGTTTCAATTCCGCGGTGTGGATGCCAGGGAAACCCCTTGAGATATTCTTCGGGTGTATCTGAGCGGAAATCATCAAAAAGCAAAAAGGGATCATATTTTTCAGGGGTATAAAAACCGAACCCTCTGTGCAAATGAACACCTGCTCCTTCTAAGGTGGGTTGGCTTATCGTGGTTTCAGAAATTTTTCGAGGAATATCCATGGTAAGTCTCCTTGTGTTTTCCGAGATTTTTCGAGTATGGCATACCTGCATCTTTCTTGATTTAGTTTTAATAGGAAATAATGATTTTACCAGGAAAGAGCTTGTTTAAATCCCATAGATGAGAAATTAGCCCGGATATTTCATGAATAATTCAAAGGCAATCCTGGGGGGTACAAAGTGTATAATCTATTATTGACGGCATTATTCACCATTTTGGCTCGGCCAATATCCAGGCTAGTCAATGCGTTTGTTTCTTTTAAGAAAGCACAATCTCTTTAGAATTGTTTATTATTTATACAACAGATATGGATAGCTAAAGAAGTGTTGTTGCCAGAATAGAAAATAACAGGACAGTTAAGATTTTGCTGAACTGCCTAGCCCGAATATTTCACGTGTCTGCTGGTTTCATAATCAAGGCATCAAGGGTACCGCTGTAGTAATTTACCGCTAGCCCTTGATAACGAAGAGTATGGAATCAGCAGATACGCTCGAAGAGTGAAAATCGAATGAATTCTTCAGGGTACAAAGTGTTACCAGAAAAAAGCCGACAATACAGCACATAGTTAATTGATATGAATAACATATTTACGCATTTCTGCTGATTTTCATGAAATGTTCGGGCTAACGCATCATCTCGACTTGTGCAATATCCATGATAGCCCGGTTATTGCATGAACAATTTAATGATCACAGATAAAAACATTTTATTTAGACACATTACGTGTATTACAAGGGCAATTTCTGGCAATACAAAGTGTGCTGTCTACTATTGCCAGCATTATTCACCCTTCAGGCTCGTGAAATATCCGGGCTAGTAGCAAATCAAGGGTGATTTACCAAAATGCGTTGGATTTTTCAGCTGTTTGAGGATAAAATCGGCAACATCTCTGCGAGATATCTGTTTAGCAACAACACCTTGCAAGTTATCTATTATCCTGTATTTTCCGGTACGCTTGCCATTGGTCAGCGCGCCAGGCCTGACAATCAGCCAGTCAACTCCACCGCCTGTAATAATTTCTTCTTCCTTGTCTTTATCCGCATATATGGTTTTTAGAAAAAGCGGGTTGAATATTTTGTCATAGAGAAAACCACCATGGCCCTTCGAATCACCGGCACCAATACCTGTAACGGCGATGTATTTTTGTCCGGGATTTTGTTTGACTGCCGTGAGAATATTGCGGGCAGCTGTGGAGAAAAGCGCCACCGGTTTAAATGTGATCGGTACGCCAACACAGGATACGATAGCATCATGGCCTTGTGCTATCTGAGCAATTGAATCGGCTACCAGTGCATCTCCCTGTTCTACCTGCAACTGTGGATGTGAGATGCTTATTTTTGATGGTTTTCGCACCAGAGCAGTAACTTCAAACTGATCATCAAGTGCACACTCCAGCAAAGCTTTACCAATGCCTCTAGTTGCTCCTATTATGAGTATTTTCATAAAGCTCCTGCATTATAATATTTACTGTTGTGATGCCTATTGTCCCACTTGTTGAGTAAAGTAACACTCAATCATTGAGTTACAAGTTCATCAAAGAATGGTGAAGAAAGATCCGCTTCAAACTGCAGCAACCATTCTTGCAGATACATACTGAAACTCGTTTTTAGTACTTCCAGTATGAAAATCGCAGGCACCAATATAAATGAGTTTCTCGCTGTAATGACTTCGGAATGAAGATGATATATATTTGATTTACCGAAATTGTAGAATTTCAGGTTGTACTATTATCTCAACAAAGCCTTATCAGAAAAGACAACTCAACTTATCCAGACAAGGAGGAACTCTTAT
>CAZWVC010000558.1:0-2426 GCA_964637245.1 uncultured Desulfocapsaceae bacterium | reverse complement strand
TGGCTCCAACGTGGGCAGCCCAAGTCCAAAGGCCAAGGGAGAAAAGACAGCTATAGTGCTTGCCAGTTTTGGTACCACCGTACCTCGCGCGGTGGTGGCGATCACCAACATAACAGAGAGGGTAAAAAAGGCTTTTCCCAATACTGAAGTGCGTATTACCTTTACCTCCAATATTATCCGTAAAGTTTGGCGAAAGCGACAGGCCGAGCCACAAAAATGGCTTGATGCAGGTATCCCCAAGGAAATTCTCTATGTAAAAAATATCATCTCAACCATAGGCGACCTCCGCGAAGAAGGCTATAAAAATATCATAGTCCAACCCACTCATATGTTTTATATGGAGCAATCCCATGACCTGAATGCCTATGTGCAGGCACTTGGTTCAATTCGCACCATGAAAGATCGCTGGCGACCTTTTAACAAGGTAGTCATGGGCAGACCCGCACTAGGCATGCCTGGGGATAAGTACGATTACCATGAAGACGTTGCTGCTGCGGTTGCCACACTTGCAGCCGATGCAAAAGAAGCCAAGGAAAAAGGTGCTACGCTTATCTATATGGGTCATGGAAATGAACATTGGTCAACCGGCATATACAGTGAAACCCAGCAGAAGATGAGAGCAGTCTACCCCGAAGTCGAGACATTCATTGGAGTTGTTGAGGGTGCCCCATCTCTGGATCAGCTCCTTACTGATATTGCAGACAGCAGTTCTAAAAGAATAATTTTGCGCCCCTTCATGATAGTTGCAGGTGATCATGCTGTAAACGATATGGCAGGTGAGGAAGATGACTCGTGGAAATCGGTTCTTGAAACAAAGGGATATTCGGTAGAACCAGTATTACAGGGACTGGGTTCAAACAACGGTTTTGCTGATATTTTTGTCCAGCATATAAAGGATGTAGCCAAAGACCATGACTTACCTGTACAGTAACAAGATAAATGAGATACAGGATAAATAGCAAAGTGAAACCGTAATACAAAAGTAAAAGTAGTTAATCATAAACGCTTGTCTTGAATGCTGTATTGATTGAAATGCGCAGACAGCCTCTGCGCATTTTCCACTCGCCCTTTACTCCTCTCTTGCTTAGCCTGAAAGATTTCCACTCACACCTTATTTCAAGATATGTGTGCCAGCCTCTGAGGCAGGTGCCTGCAGTGTAGTCAACCCCTCTGGTGAGGTACATCATCACACCCAAGGTGCCAAAAAGACCGACACCTATCTCACTAGATTACGTTTGCTGAAGAAGAGGAGTAATCAGAATAAACTTTGTTTCATCCATCTTATCTCCGTTATTACTGCGTAAAATAATGCCCATCTCCTTATGTTTTGAGCAGGATAACAAGGAGTTTTGTCATGAATATGACGAGATAATGACTATCTTATGATATATTTTAGCACTAACTCATGGGTGGGCCCGTTCAGACCCATCTTGACGCCACCAGCTATTTCTGTTAACAAGTGAGAGTAATAATAATTGCCAGATGCTGAAGCTTAAAAGGGAATCCTGTGCAAGTCAGGAACGGACCCGCCGCTGTAACCGGGGATGAACGCTGCAATAACGTCACTGTCTGATCAACAGATGGGAAGGCGCAGCAAGTAGAATGAACCGGGAGTCAGAAGACCTGTCTGGTAACCGGCCATTTCACCCTGGAACGGTGAGTGGCACTCCATTTCGTGGATAAATCAGGGTAATCCCGGAACGTTATTAAACGCTCCGGGATTTTTTTATTTATGGATTACTCGTTTTTTGCTGAAATCTGGTCGCAACTCTTCTGGCCACTTAGCCGAATTCTCATCTTCGTTGCAATAGGGCTGCTCATAGCTAACCTCATTGAATCAATGAAGTGGACAGATCGCCTTGCAGCCCTGGCACGCCCTCTAGTGAGGTTGGGTAATCTTTCCGCCATAACCGGGGCAAGTTTCACCTTAGCTTTTGTTTCTGGAGTTTCAGCCAATACCATGCTGGCAGAAGCCCTGGATAAAGGACAATTGGAAAAAAAAGAGATGATTCTGGCCAATCTTTTTAATTCTCTGCCCCGTTATTTCCTGCACCTGCCAACAGTATTTTTCCTCACAGTCCCTCTCATTAAAGGAGCTGCAATTGTTTATGTGGGGATAACCTTTTGCGCTGCATTACTCCAGACCCTTACCATAGTTGTTTTCAGCAGGATTCTTTTGCCTAAACCGGAGCAGAAAGTTGACCTCCCGCAACACAGATCAAAAAGGCTTACCCTTCGCTCAGCTTTTGAGAAAAGTCTGCTGCGTTTGATGAAGAGAATGAAAAGGATCGTTTCGTTCATGGTGCCTGTATATATTCTCTTCTTTTTTCTTGGTCGAGCTGGTGTCTTTGACAACCTGGAAGAGATATTTGCTTCGGCCTGGTTTCTTAGCTGGCTTCACCCCCAAAGTTTGGGGATCATTATAT
>CAZWVC010000557.1:0-2429 GCA_964637245.1 uncultured Desulfocapsaceae bacterium | reverse complement strand
TAATACTGCCTCAAGAATACCTGCCTTGGTGGTAGACCTTAACGAGTTAAAAACCGAAGTCCTAAAAGCTGCACCAAACTGGCAGCTTTAGTGGATATCTTGGAGCGGTGAACTGTATACCTTTATGGTAACAGCAGATGATGGATATACTCTTCCTTACAGGCAACGATACTATCTGATTTATCAGAGTCTATATATCTTGAGAAGTGATTATTTTATCTCAATTGACATAAAAACCTGCATCGAATAAAACTACTGTTGGCTAGGCTAAATGGTTTATCCTGCAGCCTCGTTATTGAAAAAAGCTTGACCTGACTATAGCTTCACACTTTATACTTCCTCTTGTTGGTCATGAATTGTTGCATCTTTAACTTAACATAGAGGAATGAATATGAAAAAGGTAAATACAACAAGGTCAGATAAAATTGTTAAAGAATTCTTAGCAAGAGATTCACATCGTAAGAGGAAGTTTCAGATTTTTGAAAAAGATTTGACGGCTGCTCCAAACGAGGTATTTAAGCAGCTCTGCCCGTCTCGAGAAGCTGACTGGATTAATGGGTGGACAGTGGATTTACTATACACAAAAACAGGATATGTAGAACCACTTTGTGTATTCCGTACACCCGCATCTAACATATTTGGGCCAGGTCTTTGGATGATTACCAAATTGGAGCCCGAAACCAATTTGGAGCTTGTGGTTTTTCATGAGGATAACGATCTTATTGAGTATACTAAAATCCATTTGTTTGATAATGGCAATGAAACATGCAAAGTAGTTTTTGAGATCACATCAACTGCAATAAGTGAAAAGGGCGACACCTTAATTGACTCATTCCCAGATGAGGAGCCGCCTTTTTTAGCCGAGCTAGCGCATTTTTTAAAGCATGGCAACTTAAAGGAATCTTAAAATCCGCCAGGTGTTTAACATATTATAGGGTCGAAGTAATAGCAAAAAAATAGAGTTTCCCCAAGCATACTTCTTTACTATGATTAAATAGTTATATTTAAACCAAGTAAAAGAAGTGTCTCTAATTACCGATTTTAATCAGATCATGACATTGCAAAAATGAAAAGGTTATCCGAAATCCTTGAATTATGACAGAGATCCAATGGATTTATTCCCTGAAGTCAGCAGGATTAGATGAAGGTAATTTGATGTAGTTTCATATAGAATTGGATTGAATGTCGCCGGAGGCCCACCAAGTATTTCTTGGGTCGTTAGGAATGATAGAAAAAGAGGTAAGTTTGATCCGTGAAATGTCAAAAACAACAACAGTAAAACCTGTCAGTGCTTGTAACCAGGGATTGTGTGGGCAAGTTTCGCACTAAACGCTCCACTTAGCTTCCTGATTAAACCGACTGTTGTTGCGGTTAAAATTAAAAACTTTAACCGCAATCCTTGTGGCTTATTACAAGCCCCATTATCTATAATTATTATAGCATGTACTACCTTAAAAGGTATTGATATGAATTATGATAAAGAGCAGAAAGAAATGCAAATGATAGATCGATATCTTGATGGCTCCGATCAAGATATTCTTGAAGTTGGCTGCGGAGAGGGATCCATTTCAGCACTGTTGGCTCCCAAAGCCCGAAAATATATCGCCATAGATCCAGATCCAAAACGTCTCAGCAAAGCAAGATTAGCCAACCCCAAAGTAGATTTTAGGATCGGAAATGGAGAATCTCTCTCTTTTGCAAAAGGGACATTTAGTAGAGTTTTATTTACCCTGTCTTTGCACCACCAGAAGAGCCGTGTTGCGCTTCAAGAAGCTTATCGAGTACTGACTGAAGATGGGTGTGTTGTCATCGTTGAACCATCAGTGGATGGTGAGTTTCAACAGTTTTTTCATTTATTTAATGATGAAACTGAGGCACTAAAACTAGCGTTGAACGCAATTGAGCAGAGTGATTTTGAACTCGAATACCATGAAACGTTTTTTACCAATGTTACTTTTAATGATCATGAGGAATTATGCAACTATCCCTTCGATCGCTCGACCTGCGAGTTAGGTGATCGTATCCGCATTCTTGACACTTTACACCGATTATGCGGATCGTTCGTTGATGGTCAACCGATTTATCTACAAGAGACTTTGCATATTTTTTTATTACGAAAGAGAAATGTGTCGTGAGACTACTTGTCATGAATACCAGAGAAACCCATTAAGATGAAATTTCTGTACTTCCGCATGATCAGATACATTAGTCATAACTTTTATTTTCATACTGGCGAGGCTCCGACGTACCAGAGAAACCCAACTTTAGCTAAATCATAAAAGGAGGATAAAAGATGAAAAAAATGATTGCATATTGTGGTCTTGTTTGCACGAGTTGCCAGCAATTCATAGCAACTCAAAATGACGATGACATTGCAAGAGAAAAGGCAGCAAAGCGAATAGCTGAAAAATTTGGACTACATTTCAAAC
>CAZWVC010000556.1:0-2438 GCA_964637245.1 uncultured Desulfocapsaceae bacterium | reverse complement strand
CCTGATTATTATAATCAGTAACTTCTAAAAAAATAGGATTGTTCAGGTCAATTGGATTGTTTGAAATATTTTTAAATACACAGTTTGTGAAGTTTAAGTCGTATGATTCTCGTATTAGGCTGATCACGGTAGCAGAAAGTGAGTTACCTTCCAAGCGCGCCAGCGCCTCTATCTTCTCTCGGTCTTCTGGTGTACCGTATGCAGCAATCTGTGTTCTCATCGTTTATACCGCCTGCATGGAGTCAAAAATACATGGTACATCGTAAGGAAAGGGAAAGCAAATTAGAGAAAAACGCCTGTGGTTACCTGAGATCGCTGGGTTGTATATGCCACAAATTGAGGGGTCGCGGCTGGCCAGACCGCATGATTTTGTCGGGTAAGGACATATTTTTTATAGAGTTTAAGAGAAAAGGCGAGAAGCCCAGGCGGTTGCAGGAGATCGTCCATCAAGAAATAAGGAGTCGCGGCCATCGAGTCTACGTTGTTGACGATGAGCAGACTCTAGACTTCGTCGTATTTGAGGAGCAATTAGACGAATGGTGTTGACATATATCCGAGATAAACTTAACATGAGTTTGTTGCGAAGATCTGCAACTGTCAAACCAGATGTTAAGGAGAACATAAAATGGCGTACAAAATACATACCGTTCCTCTCAAAAATATCGAGGAAAATCCCCATCGGATGCTGAAGACTTACCCCACTATCCAGAAGAAAATAGATGCTTTAATGAAGTCTTTTCTGGACGTTGGGTGTTGGCCTGGGTTGGTTGCGAGACCTCATCCCACTAAGAAAAGTAAATTCCAGTTGGCTTTCGGTCATCACCGATTTGAGGCTGCAAAAAAGCTAGGGATGAAGTCTTTGATGCTGAGTGTGGACACGCTCAATGACGAAGAAATGCTGCGTTTTATGGGCCGCGAAAACGGCGAAGATTACCGCGCCGAGTTTTTATCGCTGCTCAATACCTGGGAAGCTGGGGTCAGGCATCACCGAGTAGATATGGAGACTAACGTGGAGCCTACTTCAATTTTTATCAGTGGAAAAAGGGAGACCCCGGCGGAAGACCTTGAAATTGCTACAGTTTTAGGCTGGGTGCATGTTCAAAAAGACAAAGCCAGGGGCAAAGAGTATACCGTTATGAACATGTCTGCCAGGGCTTGCAGCAATGCTTTTTTCCTGATTTCTATAGGAAAGCTAACCAGGGAAGCTCTCGATGGCGCGAATGTTCGATCTGCTTACAAGCTCACTAAACACCATATTGCTGAGCTGAAAATCATAAACAGCTACAAAGATATTTCAACAGTGTCACCGCAAAAACGAGCGGTTATGACAGCCAAGTTGAATAAAAATGTAGAGAACGTGGCAAAGGCTGTCGCTTCTGGTGAGGTCGCAGAGAAGGACATTGACCGAGTTTTCAGAGAGACAAACCCACGTAATGAGTACCTGAGAAACAACCAGGATTTAAAAAATCAGGAGTTCAGCGAGCAGGCAAAGCGGTTGCTACGCACGCTTGAAAAAACGCTGGCTACGGATGCCAGTGGGCAGAAACTTGCCGATCTTATGCGAATGGTGAGAAGTAAAAAGACGGTTCTCGCAGAGGAAAATTTAGCGTGGCTTCGCTCGATTTGTCGCGAGCTTGAATGGATAGAAAAGCGTTCAGCAAAGATTAGATCGGTGCTTGAAAAAGCAGAGAAGCCGAAAATCGTTAAACTGAAAAAAGCGTAAAGGAGTACGACCATGAAAAAAACAAAGATCATTACATCTATGCCTCAGCGCCTCACCAGAAAAACTGCGCGTAAATGTGCAATGCATTTAGCCATCAGGGACAAAGCTGTTGAGCATCTACGCAAAGACGACTACTTCAGTAAAGCCCAAGTCCTTTACGAGCTAGGTTATCTCGGTGCCAGAGGGATTAAATGGATTTTTGTAAAGGAGATGATAGAGGAGATAATTAACGCAAAACTCACTGGTGTCTCTAAAGCATTTTTTGATGATGGACCGAAGGATATTGTCAAAAAAGCAAAAGAGGAAGGTATGGATGGGATGTTCAAATACATTCATGGAGGTGCGGGCCGCGTTAATGTGGGCTATGTCGCTACCAACCACGATCTGAATTTTCTTGCAATTATCGAGGTGGAACTGCGGCAGAAGCAAGCCAGCGGCAAAGCAAATAAAGTGGTAGCGCGAATTGATGAGCTGATAAAGGAGGAAAACGGAAATCCAGAAAATGTAACAAAGCTAGAGAGCATAAAAAACAAAGCTGAGCATCCTAAGAGGGTCAGGCTTACAGGTGTGGCCGGTTTAAAACAGCTGGATAAATTAGTGGAAGGAGAAGACTGACATGGAAATAGATGTAGACGAAGAAAAATTTACCTATGACGAACTGATAGCGTGTAAAACCCATAGGGAGGTAATAAACCTGTGCGCTGTTTTGCTAGAG
>CAZWVC010000555.1:0-2438 GCA_964637245.1 uncultured Desulfocapsaceae bacterium | reverse complement strand
GACGAATTGTTGCTTTCCCAGGTGGGCTGTTGTCCGGCGTTGGATTGGTTATCTATTCACGCACTGTTCGTACATTTTCGACAAAAGTTGCTCGGAATTTTATCCTGGCCGGATGTTTCATGATAGCCTACTCGGTTTTTACCGGATTGATTCCCTCAAATGTTATTGTTCCTGTCGTAGAAATAAAGATTATATTATTTCGAGGAATAAGTGCTTTTTTCATCATGTTTTTTACAATAAAAGGGTTATCTGTTTTTAGTATTGAACAACGTAAATTAATCAATGAACAGCTCCACCGTTTTTCGCAGTCTGAAAAACTGACATCAATGGGTATCCTGGCTGCTGGTATAGCTCATGAGATTAATAATCCGCTAACCAATGCCGCACTCAATCTTGAGATGATCAGGGATCTCGTGGGAGGGAGAGAAAAAGTAGATAAGAAATTGATATCTATTGAGCGTAATATTGACCGAGCCTCAAAGATAGCCAGAGAGCTTCTGTACTTTTCAAGAGAGCAAGAGACGTCATTCGAGGCGGTCGATCTCAACGATGTGATCAGGAGCAGCAAAAACTTACTCAGAAATCAAAAAAACAGCTCAATTATCCACCTGAAGCTGAATAAGCTTCCTAATATCGAGGGAATTGCTCACAAACTTGAGGAAGTTTTTGTCAATATATTGCTGAACAGTCTCGATGCATGTGAGGAAAATGATATTATTGAAGTTGAAACAATTATAGAGGCTGAAAAAGTTAAAGTGACTATCACTGACAGTGGTCATGGTATTTCTGAGGAACATCTCACCAAAGTTTTAGATCCTTTTTTTACCACTAAGGAAGTTGGTAAAGGGACAGGTCTGGGCTTATCTATTTGTTATAATATAATTAAACAGCATAAGGGAGATATTACCATGGCCAACCGTGAACTGGGTGGTGCTGTAGCAACCGTTACCTTTCCAGTGGTGTAAACGATGAATGAGACGATTTTTGTAATAGATGACGACCAGGATTTAAGGGAAAGTATCGTTGAGATTCTAGAAATGGTTGATTTCAATGTTTTAGCTTTTGAAACAGCGGAGCAGGCTTTGCAAAAAATTAAACACACTGTTCCTGCCCTTGTGATAGTAGACAATATGATGCCTGGCATGGGTGGCATGGCTTTCATCCCCATGGCCAAAATGGAGTGCCCAGATGTTAAAATTATTATGATTACTGCTTTCTCGACAGTTGATAATGCTGTGAACGCGATGAAAAGCGGTGCAGATGACTATATTGCTAAGCCGTTTAAAAGAGATGAGCTTATTGTCGCTGTAAGAAGCAATCTCGAAGAATTGAAATTTAATGAACAATTGGTAGGCCCAGGAATGGATGATGCACTTGCATGTCTTTCCAATCAAATTCGCAGACGAATACTAACTATTCTCTGCAGCAATGGTAGGATGCGATTTATGGACATTACCCGCCAACTGAAAATAAACGATCACACCAAAGTTAACTTCCATCTCAAAAATCTCAAAGAGAATACACTTGTTTCGCAAGATAAAGAAAAGCAGTACATTCTCACGTCCCAAGGTGAGAAAATGGTTGATTGTCTATCTTTATTATCCAAGAAAATATCTGAATGATTTAAGGGTCATAAGCGTAATCTGTGAATAGTAATTCACAGAAAGCCACCTCTTTGTGAGTAAGTTTTATCTATAATTCTTAAATAAAAGTATCTACACTGTAAAAGTAGAGTTTCCCGTTTCTGAAAAAAATCCAAATTATCACAGGAGGAGATTATGAAAAGAATGGTAATACTGCCTGTCATGAGTGTTTTTGCATTATCAACCTTGGCATTTGGGGCAGACCAAACACTCATTAGTAGTATGACGACGTCGCCCATTGTTCTCGATGGCAAGGCTGACAAAGCTTGGGCTGGTGCCAAAGAAATCACAGTGACAGTCGACGAACTTCCCTATGAGCCTAATAACGGCTATAAAGGGATGCAAGAGACTGATGTTAAAATCAAATCTCTCTATGATGACAAATATATCTATTTCTTTGTCACGTATAAGGACCCAACTAAAAGCCTGGAGCGCTTTCCCTGGGTCAAACAGGCAGATGGTTCTTGGAAGAAATTAGCTAACAAGGATAGTACCGGACATGACAACACCTATTATGAAGATAAATTTGCCATGTGGTGGAATATCAGTACCAAGGGTTTTGCCGATGATGGATGTATGATTGCCTGTCATTTAAATGAACCGGGTGATAAATCAGCGGGAAGAAAATATACCGCAGCAGATGGCGAAACCATTGACATGTGGCATGCCAAGTATGTACGCTCGCTGCCGATGGGAATGTTCGATGACCAGTACGTAGACAATACCAAAGATCCCAAGAAAAATAAGAATTGGGGAAGAAAAGGCGATACCGGCAAAGGTGGCTATAAAAACAAC
>CAZWVC010000554.1:0-2439 GCA_964637245.1 uncultured Desulfocapsaceae bacterium | reverse complement strand
AAACAGAAAGAGATCTGTTTCATGACCAGGCCGACCCTGCGTATTGTTTCAGTGTAAATCAATCCGGGAAACAATGCGCAGGCAGGTTACAATTGCTACATATTGTTACCAGCCACTCTGTAGATCATGCCCACTTCAGGCTAAACTCCCAGTATATAATATCTACCTTTTAGAGCAGTTAATAACTGATTTTCGTACATGAATTCTGAATCTTTTCAACCATATCGGCACAACGGGTCAATGACAATGGCGCCAATCTCAAAATCTGCCTCAGACGATTTATATGAAATTCTGAATAATTTCACCCAGGGAAATACGGATATCCTCAATAAACCTGGACGTATAGATCAAATAGCACAATACCTTATTAGTCTATATCATGATGGAAATATGGGTGCTGCCCTTATTCTTCTGGAGCAGCTTGGGGAGGCATCTCTTAGTGAAGATCCAACCCACAAAGAAAGCTCTCTGATCATATTATCACTAGTCGCAGAAAAAGTGCTGGATGAGGATAACGAGGATCTGCTTGAAGCCATCGCCCATACGCTTATGCGCTGGCTAAAGTGGGAAACTGAATTTAATGGCAGCTTTGAATATATCTGCTTGCAGCTGAGCAAATTACTCCAAAGAATGCTCGAACTCAACCTCTGGTATCAAGCAGAAAGCCTGGTTGAATCCCTATACAATCTTAAAAAAGAAGGTGAAAACAAAGACAGACTTCTATCTCGAGTAATAACACGTATCCACGGAAATATTGCAAAAAATAATCTGCTTGACCAACTGATTAATACATACGTTGATGTAAGTAATGATAAGAGCGATGTTGCCGGAACCTTACTTGTACATCTGGGTAATAAGTCAGCTCCACAGATGCTAGGAACACTCTCCCAGTGTCAGGATAAAGATCAGCGGCTCAGACTCTTAAATCTTATCCCCGAAACAGGAGAAGACGCCATACCTTCCTTGGTCGAAGAGCTAAACAATACACCCTCTTGGTATTATGCCAGAAATATCATCCATCTTATCACCAAAATTGGCGATCCTGAGCTTTTCACCTATGTTGAACCATTTATGGAACATAAGGATATCAGAGTTCAACATGAAGTTATTGAGTGTGCCAGAAAAATAAATTGTGATGGGTTGCTGAAAGCGCTTAATGTTTGCGATGACCGACTGAAGCCAAACCTTATCAGACTTCTAGGTCCTCTAAAAAAAGATAAAATTGGGAACACCTTCAGAGGAATTTTAGAGAATTATGCCATCTTCGATGAAAATATCCAGGATGACATAATCCAGGAAGTATGCAGTTTTATCCACTATTATCCGGGTGAGAGATCAGAAAAAGTTATCGAAACGCTGCTCGACGATTATAAAGAATTCAAACATTTCAAAGAAGATACTTTTAAAGCTATTGAGTATGCTTATCTTGCCCTGCAAAACATCAGCAGAGGCCAAAATGTCGAAGAGGAGATTCCTGAAATTGAAATCGGTCCTGATTCTGGCATAGTTCCCTTTGCCGAAAGAAATATTTCAACAGAGTATTCAACAATACCAAACGGCAGCTCTCAGGATTGGTTAGCCCAAACGCTTCAAGATAACTCTACCCCTAATTCACTTAAAGCGCATTTGAGTGAAAGACAGGAATTTTATTCGCTACTTAGTCATGAGGAATTTCTCGCATTTTCGGCACTGCTCAAACACAAGAAGTACAAGAAGGGAGAATGTCTCGTAACCGCAGGAGATATTCATTCCCATCTGTTTTTTATCGAGGATGGAGAAGTTTCTCTGGAATTCCCTCAGGATGGCAGCCAGATTAGCATACGCAACCTTGGTTCTGGAGACATATTTGGTCATGAAATATTTATGACCGGTTCTGAGTGGGTAGTTACCTTAAAAGCCATCAATGAAGTCGATGCATATATCTTTGACCAGGAACAACTTCTAAGTCTCCAACCCAACTTTCCTCTTCTCTGTCAAAAAATACTCGAGCACTGTAAAAATAACGATATTATTCTCCGCCTTTACAGAGCAACAACCAATGAATCGCGCTCTTCTGCCAAAGATGAGCCTGTAGCCTTGAATGGCAACATTGGCGATCATATCGCTGATATCCAGATTATCGAACAATTTTCTCATGGTATCTGTTTTTGCTTTGAACTGCCCCCAATCATGGAAAAAGAAGAATTTGCTGATAGAGAATTAACTCTGTTTTTTGACCGGGAACCATCAAAACCAATACAGATTTCTGCGCAAATCATTGGTCTTAAGTTTAATGCAGAAAGTGACCAGAGGTTATTTGTTTTGGCGAGGTTTAGGGAAGAGATTAATTTATCAGGCTATTTCTGCACACTCATCTCACTATAAATTCCTCTTCTAAAAACCTGCTAGCCCGAACATTTCATGAAAATCAGCAGAAATGCGTAAATATGTTATTCATAT
>CAZWVC010000553.1:0-2443 GCA_964637245.1 uncultured Desulfocapsaceae bacterium | reverse complement strand
ATATCTGCTTTATTTCCAATACTTATCAATTTGGATAGCCCAAGGTGACGGCCTGCAGCCAAATCGAGCATTGAGGTACACAAAGCACCTGATTGCGAAAAGATAGCAATATTTCCCCGAGCTGGCATACTACCCGCAAAGGAACTATTGAGGCTGATCTTTGTGTTGAGTAGCCCGAGGCAGTTAGGGCCGAGGAGTCTGGCACCATTTTCCTGGCAGAGCTTGGTTATTTCTTCCTCAAGTAGCTTCCCATCCTTACCTGATTCTTTAAATCCTGCTGTAACCAGGATGACGGCTTTGGCTTTCTTGGCAATAGCATCTCCAACGGCATCCAGCACATTATCTTTGGGAACAGCTATGATGACTTGATCAATTTCACCATTTATATCCTGCAGGTTTCTACAAACCGGCAATTCAAACATTTCGCCACCTGCTGGATTAACTGGGATAATGGCCCCCCCAAACCCGCCTTTTACTAAATTGGCAAGGATATCATGGCCAACCTTCCCGAGAGTTTTTGAAGCTCCGATTATAGCGACACTTTTAGGAGAAAAAAGGCTTTCCAGCATAATAGACTCATGACATTGTTTTTATATTTCAGAATTAACTGCTGAAGCTTTTAGCATTATAACGGGAGGATAAACGAAATCAATCGCTATTCTATCTCCACCCCTGGCAATGCCATATCCAGTGATGAATAAGCTTCAAACCGACTAAAGATTATTCCGTTTTGAAGATGATTCTGTTCTTAGCCCGGATATTGCACGAGTCTGAAATGTTTATGGTTGAGACCTTGAGGGCGAAGCTGTAGTTTGCAAGCGCGAACCCTCGGTACCGAAGGGTGGATAATGTTGTTAATAGTGGATTGCCCATTTTGTACCACCAGGTTCTGCTTTAGTAACACTCGTAATGTATCGAAGTAAAATAGTTTTTTCTGATGTCATTTGATTATTCATGAGATATCTGAGGTAGCTTATTTCTTGTATAACCAAGCTCCAATAGGATACAATGAAGGCGATCGGAGTGAGTAATCACTCCGCCACATTAATAAAAGGAAAAGGGGTAGAGATTTATGCAGGAGAAGAAAACTGAGATAATTGATACCGTTATCGAAATCGTCGCAAACGAAGGGCTACAGAAAGCCACCACCTCGGCGATAGCCCATAAGGCAAGTATTGGTGAGGGAACACTGTACAGGTATTTTGGGAATAAGGACGAACTCTTTGAATCTGCTGCCGTAAGAGCTTGTCAACGAATATCAGATGACCTTTTGGAAAACTATGATCCCGGATACCCAGTCTATACTCAATATGTGCGTCTTTGCTGCGATTTTATCCTTGGTGGCACGGAAAATCCATTACCACATCAGTTTCTCAACCAGTTTTGTAATTCACCACAAGGCCTTGAATTACAAAAGAATCAAGAAAAAAAATCAGATAAAATTCCATTGTTGATACCACTTGTTTATCCCCTCAACTCCATTTTAAACGAAGCGCGGCAGCAGGAAATAGTAAAAAACTATCCACTGAGGATTCTCGCCTCCCTGACAATGGGACCTCTGGTGTTTGTTTTAAGAGATGCAATCCAGGGACTGGTAGAATTAGATACCGCTATGATAAATGGTGTATCCAAGGCATGCTGGGATTCAATCAGGCGGTAGTGATGATTCTGATATTAGGTATTTAATCAATGATTATGTAAATGACAATTAATTTGAGAGAGAATGAGCTGACACTTCTTCCCAATCATCTTTGTAGAGTTCATTCTACCGTTATAAAATCTATTAACTCAACCTTGTCAAATAGGAACTATGAAAACTTCTGAGGCAATAAGGCTAAGAAAATCTGTACGTGCTTATCAGGACAAAAAGGTGAGTCGAGAACTGATTGAGCGAGTACTTGATACAGCAAAGCACTCCCCGTCCGGCGCAAATTCACAACCATGGCAGGTGGCTGTTGTTACTGGTAAGACAAAGGAAAAAATAACTTCAGCTCTACTCTTGGCTTTTCACAACCGGCAAGCAGAGGATCGTGACTACGAATATTATCCGGTGAAGTGGCAGGAACCGTTTAAGAAAAGGCGTATAGCCTGCGGTATGCAACTATATGATACTCTTGGTATAGAGAGAAAGGATAGAGAAGGAAGGATGAGGCAATGGGAGGCGAATTATCGAGGTTTTGATGCGCCTGTAATCCTCTTCTTTTTTCTGGATCCCTCTTTGGCCATCGGATCTTATATGGACAGTGGTATGTTTATTCAGTCGGTTATGCTGACTGCACTTGATGAGGGACTTGCCACTTGTCCCCAGGCAGCTCTCAGTGGTTATACAACAATTGTAAAAGAAATTTTAGGATACCCCAAAGAAACCATTCTTCTTTGCGGGATGGCATTAGGATATGAAGATAGAGGTGCCCTAGTAAACAGCTATCGTACTCCGCGTGAG
>CAZWVC010000552.1:0-2443 GCA_964637245.1 uncultured Desulfocapsaceae bacterium | reverse complement strand
GAAAAGGCCAATACCTCTCTCAGACACATTGCTGAGCTTTAGTGGTAATCAGAAATCTTATTGTTCATATATTAAAACGTCTGGGTCCCTGAGATCTTCTTAAGAATATTAGATTTAATGGCTAATGCTGTTTGCCAATTACAATCTGGGCTCCCTAATCAACGACACGGTTTTCTTCAATCACATAGTAAATATATTTTGAGATGAATAACCGAAGAAAGTAAGAAGATCAGCCGCCTATTTGGTCAGAGGGAGATTTGATCAATTCAACAATGGTTTCATCGGTTCCGGGCAGTCCATGAACACTTTGGTAACGCAGGAAGAGTTTATCACTTTTCCTGTACCAGTATCGTGCCGACCAGAAATTTGAGAAAAAGCCTTCAGCGCGGATTTCAATCATTTGGGAGACAACATCCATATCCTCTACATGTAATACTTCTTCACCTATCTTCCTCGCTGTTAAGGCAATTACTTCAATAGTATCAGCCCGAATTACCCAAAAAGCTGTTTCTTGATCTGTGGAGTTGAGAAACTTTCCTAAGGAAAAGGAAAGGGGCTGATACCAGGGGCGTTCGTCAATGGAAATAGTGTCCTTATACTCTTGGCCATCGCGGATTCCAGAAATATGCAACTCATCACCAAGGCGTACCGCAGAAATGTCATGTCGACCTTCTTCGGTAATCCTCCATTTTAGGGTCTTTCCATCGGCAGTGCAGAAATTGTAGAAAGACTTCTTCTCCTCAAAAACATTTATAGTTACACCATTTTCATTTTCTTCTGCTTGCCAGTTAAAAGGGATTACTTTTTTTCCAACCCGCTCCTGATAGTCGAATATGCCTTGTGGTACCACGGGATAAATCTCAGTTGCGATGCTGCCTTTTAATTGGGAGAAGACGAGTAATATTGCGAAGATGGTGTTTACAAGATATTTCTTCATTGTAATACGTAGACGAGAATAATTGGCTTTCTGGAAAGAGACTACATAATGATTTATTATTCCTGGATTACTCCGAACTCTAACACATATTGCTGAAGTTTGTTGAATATTGGCAACCAACTCATATCACCCTAACGAGTTGGGAGTGATTCGATTTGGTATTGCTTAAGTTTTAATTATTGGTTGAGCTACTTGATTGAACCAGCATAACAGAGAAATATACAAGCGCTGCCTGAGACAAGTAGAACCCAACTTGATTGTACACCACTAGAATACAGGGAATATCGGAGAATGACCAGCTAATTAGGAAGTTAACAGGAAGATTCCTGCAACCGCAATAAAGGCGCCGATAACAGCACGCAAAGAGACATGTTCTTTGTGGAGAAACATGGCAAATGGGATAATAAATATAGGTACAAGTGAAAAGATTGTAGAGGCAACACCTGATGACAAATAATGTAGAGCCAGCAAGGCCAGGGATACACCTAGGAAAGGCCCCATAATTGAACCCAATGAAGTATATAAAACTGCTTTATTATCCTGGAGGGCAATGCGTACGCTGACCCATCTCTGGGTTGCTGTAAAGAACAGGATAAAACAGATAAAAGCAGCAATAGCCCTTATCTGGGTGGCACTGAAAGCATCAAGGTAACCATCGGTAGTTTGCATTCCAGCTTTGCTTAGAACCATGCCGGCTCCTTGACCAAACATGGCCAGCAAGCCAAAACTTATGCCACTAATTGTAATTCTTCGTGGAGTTCGTTTAGCTGAGGTAGTGGCTTTGGGGTTTCTTTCAAGAATAACTAAAGCCACACCAAAGAGGGTTATTCCAATTCCTAACCACTGGTGAAAGATGTAGACTTCGTCGAGAAATATCCAACCGAGAACTGCAGCAGTTGGAGCAGCCAGACTATGCAGCAGCATGGCAACTCGCGGGCCAAGTTCTACCAGTGCCTTAAACAGGAAAATATCACCAATGAAGAAACCAATTATCCCTGATAGAGAAAGATAAATCCAGGCATGGGGAGGAAAATCAAGTGGGACAATTACCCCATCCCGGATCAATAGAAATACACTAAAACACAGGATAGCAATGGCGATTCGGATGATATTAACAGGTGTGGGGCCGACCCTTCTTGATGCAGCTTCAAAAAATTGGACACTAAGAGTCCAGCAAAGCACCGTCAGCAATGCTATGAGTTCACCGGTAAAGGTCATTATCTTATGAGAAAGGGTATGTTAAATTGAGTTGCGGGTTATTTAGTATAAATAATAGAAAAGGCTAAACAATAGTTATTTGGAAATACCCAAGAAGACAAGTTAAATTTGAACAATACAGTAAAAAATATGATAAACACCGAGGAGTTATTGTGCAGTTTCTGGTTATTACACGAGTGTTTTGTAGGTTATAGCGAGAAAGAGTTAAACAGCTAAGAAGAGAATCAGACAGTGATATTACAAGCTCAAGGCTGTCAGGATGAGTCGTTTATCTTCAAGAATAATTTT
>CAZWVC010000551.1:0-2444 GCA_964637245.1 uncultured Desulfocapsaceae bacterium | reverse complement strand
CTGACGTCGTTGCTTAGTCAGTCACGTAGCGCTGCTACGCTCCTTCCTGCGCGTCGTCTAGCAGGAAACCAGAATCCCGGCGCCCTATTACAACATTTGAAACATGACACGACACTAGATTGTGACTTTTTACATTTCACCACTTCGTTTTCAGCAGTAGATTCTGATTTAGCTCATGGGTTATAACCTGTATAGTCAAGGTATGAAAGATAAACCCTTTATGAAAAACTCAATGCAGCTTATCATGAAACATGTCTAAAAAAATAATCGTCATTGGAGCTGGTGCATCGGGAATGCTAGCAGCTGGTCAAGCAGCTATGCAAGGGGCTGAGGTTCTCCTACTTGAAAAAAAGAAGGCCCCCGGGAATAAGCTGCACATCAGCGGGAAAGGTCGCTGCAATCTCACAAATAACTCTGAGATTTCTGAATTTATACAACATTTTAATCGAGATGGACGATTCCTCCATCAACCTTTTTCCCACTTTTTTGCTCCGCAACTACAGGAATTTTTCCATAGTATAGGCGTTGAATTGATCACTGAAAGAGGTGGCAGGGTATTTCCAGCAAGTGGGAAGGCGAGTGATGTTGTTGATGCCTTGCTTGCCTGGCTGCAATCCTGCGGAGTTAGATTACAATGCTCTTCCAGAGTTACGAAGATTCTTACGCAAGAGAATCGAATCAGTGGTGTACGATGTAATCACCAATCCCTTAGTTGCGATGCCGTCATTCTTGCAACTGGCGGAGCAACCTACCCGGCAACAGGTTCAACCGGAGATGGCTATCCTCTGGCAGAACAACTAGGGCACACCATTACTCCTTTGCGACCCGCTCTTGTACCTCTGCTGGTTGATGATCTCATGGTACGAAAACTGGCTGGGCTGGATTTGCGTAACACTGGTTTTCGTGTGTATGTGGATGGCAAAAGAAAAAAAGCTGATTTTGGGGAGGTTAGCTTTACCCCTAATGGTATTGGTGGACCAATTACTCTTACCCATAGCCTTTTCATCGTTGAAAGTCTCAAGGCAGACAAAGAAGTAAGTATCTCTCTTGATCTCAAACCCGCTCTTGATGAGCAAAAACTCGACAAGAGACTCCAACGCGACTTGGCTAAACGCCACAGTGAAAGCATCTCTTCTGTGTTGCGGGGACTACTACCACACCAAATGATCGAAACAGCCCTGCATTACTGCTCTTTTGATAGTCAAAAATTTGCCGGACAAATCAGTACTGTAGAGCGTAAAAGGCTTCGTCACTGGCTTAAGGATTTTCGTTTTCGCATCTCTGGTTATAAGCCATTGCAAGAAGCAATTATTACCGCAGGTGGAGTAAAAGTAAGGGAGATCAACCCCAATACCATGGAATCCAGGATTATTAGTGGTCTTTTTATTGTCGGCGAACTTCTCGATATACACGGAGATACAGGAGGTTACAACCTTCAGGCAGCTTTTTCAACCGGATGGCTTGCCGGCTCCTCGGTAGTCTAATCAATGAATCAGTTCAGTTTAACTATATCCCATTGCCTCTGGTTTTTTCTACAATTTGAAGGATTCGACTTACTGAAAATTACCAAGACCATGAATTCTTGCAATCATATGGTCAGGCTTAAAGCCAATTCTCCTTGCATATTCTTAGTTAGAATTATATCATAATATCAAAGAATTAAATATACTACTCATTCTCTTTTGGACATCTTTTATTAATGGATTGGATAAAAAAAAATAGAGACTGGCTCATCACCTTAGGTGTTTTTAGTTTTTTTGGCATTCTTCTGGTGCTCTCAAGCATCTTTTTTGGTAAAAATGGCCAGGAACTACCACAAGAGCTCACAATAGAAGAGGAAGCTAAAATAGAATTGCCACTCAAAGATCAGGGCTCCATCGCAGATAACCCCAATACCTCAGAGCAACCCGAAACAACCTCTTTTTTCTTGCGTCCAAGTCCTGATGAACTGCTCACCAAGTTGGAAAGTTTGAACTATCAGGAGTTTCGCAAAGAAACCAAGAAACTCCCCGGTCTGCGGATCATGTGGCCTGCTTACTTTTTCTCAGTTGTCAAAGTTGAAGATGAAAAAGCAGAGGTAATGCTTGATGCCTCAGAAGATGGTTTTGGAGTCGTACTGGTCACCCAAATAGATGTCGTGCAGTATCCCGAGATACTGCAGAAGAAACCTGGCGAGAAGATTTGGCTTGCTGCTGAAATAACAGGCGTTGATCCTACTGGAACAGGCCAGTTTTTTCTCGATACAGAGTACGTTAGATTTGATGACTACAAGCCTCTTCTCAAACCCGCTCCCTCATCGCCAGAAGAAAGTAAATAATAGCTCTTTCCAGAACATTCGAAACAGGCACTAACTCTCTGAGTTTAAATGAAATTCCCTTTTTAGTTTCACCGAGACCGGATATTCCACGAGTCTGAAAGGTTTGTGGCCAAGGCATCGAGGGTGA
>CAZWVC010000550.1:0-2447 GCA_964637245.1 uncultured Desulfocapsaceae bacterium | reverse complement strand
AAGAGCAGAAACAGAAATTCCTCGCTCCCATGGCAGCAGGAGAAAAAATGGGAGCTTTCGGGCTTACTGAACCTGCTGCCGGATCTGATGCCGGTGGTACCAAAGCAACCGCAATGCGTGAGGGTGGCGAGTGGATTCTCAATGGCACCAAGATTTTTATAACCAACGCTGGTGAGGCTGAAACCTATGTGGTTATGGCAAGAACTGATAGGGAAGCTAAAAAGCATCACGGCATCAGCGCCTTCATCGTCGAAAAAGGCACTCCGGGTTTCTCTTTCGGGAAAAAGGAACAGAAAATGGGTATTCGCAGCTCGCCTACCATGGAATTGGTTTTCGAGAATTGCAGAATTCCTGAAGATAACCTGCTGGGTGAGGAGGGAGAAGGTTTCAGGATCGCAATGAAAACCCTTGATGGTGGAAGGATTGGTATTGCCTCTCAGGCTCTGGGCATTGCCCAGGGGGCACTTGATGAAGCAGTCAAATATGCCAAGGAGAGAAAACAGTTTGATACTCCTATTGGCAGGTTTCAAGGAATTCAATTTCAGCTTGCGGACATGGCTACTCAGACAAATGCCGCACGCTTTCTGGTTTACAACGCTGCATATCGCGCCAGCGCTGGTCTCTCCTATTCCCAGGAATCTGCGATGGCCAAACTGATGGCGAGCGAAACGGCAATGCGGGTTACCACCCAGGCCGTGCAAATCCTCGGTGGATACGGTTACACCCGCGAGTATCCTGTTGAGAGGATGATGCGAGATGCCAAGATCACTGAAATCTATGAGGGGACCAGTGAAGTCCAGCGTATAGTTATCGGTTCGGCACTGACGCGGTAATGGTGCTGTCAATGAAAAGTGGTTACCAATTTTCTGCCAATTAGGCTGGAGAAGGCACGGAGGAGTATATGAAAATTCTGGTATGCATCAAACAGGTTCCAGACATGGAATCAAAGTTCAAAATAGATGGTAAATGGTATGCGACGGCTGATCTTGCCTGGAGAATGAATGAGTATGATGAATACGGTGTTGAACAGGCTGTCCAACTCAAAGAGCAGGTTGGCAGTGCCGATCTAACTGTACTCTGCATTGGTCCTGACAGGGTGAAGGAAACCATGAAAAAAGCCTTGGCAATGGGCTGCGACCGAGGAGTACACATTGCAGACGATAATGTTGCAGAACTCGATCCCTTTGCCATTGCTTCGATCATTGCCGAGTTTGCTGCAGATAAAGGTTTTGATGCAATATTCTGCGGAATGCAGTCCCAGGACCGGGCAAGCGCCCAGGTTGGTATACTGGTTGCGGAAATCCTTGGAATTCCAGGAATCTCTACAATTGTTGATTTCGCCCTTACCGACAACACCTATAATGTGAAAAGAGAACTTGAAGGGGGCATTAAATCAGTGGTTTCCACCACCGCACCAGCTCTTTTTACCTGCCAGCTGGGGCTGAACACCCCACGCTATCCTACTTTGCCAAACATCATGAAGGCGAAAAAAAAGGAACTTCTGTCTGTTGCAGCATCAGAACTGCTCAATGTTGCACCGGTCCAGGAAACTGATAAACTCTTCTTCCCTGAGAAAAAAGGCGGAGGGCTTGTACTTGAAGGAGACCCAGCTGATATTGCAGATCAACTCATCCAGATCCTCAAAGAAAAAACAACAGTCATGAGCTAGGGAGAGGAGCTATGAAAACCTTACTTATCGCAGAATATCGAGATGGAGTTTTGCTAGGGAATTACCAAGAGTTAATGGGATTTTCCTCGGTTTTGGGAGCTGAAAGTGTAATGTTTGCAGTGGGAGTGGCAGATGATCTGCCTGATTTCTCTGGAAAGCTATACCTGGCTTCAGCAACTGAATATGGCGATTTCAACCCTGCTGTACATAAAAAACTCATTCTCTCCGTCATTGAAAAAGAAGAACCGGACATTGTGGTTTTCAGCCACTCTTCCTATGGTTGGGATCTTGCACCACGGGTTGCTGCTGCACTGCAACTTCCTCAGATCTCAGAAGTAGTTGGTTTAGAAAACGGCCTCCCTGTGGTACCGGTGTGCAACGCTAAATTGCGCCGATCGGTAAAACCAAGCAGCAGTAAATTTATTGTTACTCTTCAGGCGGGTGCCTTTAATCCACCAGAAGATGGAAGTGGTACCGCAGATATCATTGAAATTTCTGGTGACCAGGAAATAACCCAGAAAGTGACATTCCATGGCTACGAAGAGGCCGAAAAAGGTGGGGTCGATCTTTCAAAGGCAGAGGTTATTGTAAGTGCCGGTCGTGGTATAGGAAAACCTGAAAATGTTGAGATAATCTCGAATCTGGCTGTTAAACTTGGTGGTGAATACGGAGCGAGCCGGCCAGTGGTAGATTCTGAGTGGGTTGAACACAATCGCCAGGTTGGGACCACGGGTCAGACAGTATCGCCAAAGCTATATGTAGCATGCGGAATATCCGG
>CAZWVC010000549.1:0-2464 GCA_964637245.1 uncultured Desulfocapsaceae bacterium | reverse complement strand
AGAAATGCCGTACGCACTCCTGTGCAATCCCAGAAACGGCTACCAAAATTACAATTGCGCCATCAATTTAAGTGACAAGGCTGTATATACCTATATGGGTATGCTTAAACCTAAATGCCAAAATGCTAATTTTTGCAGTGCGGGTGAGTTGAGTCCTCTGCTTAATGATCCTCATTACCTGACCATCGGTATGGGAACCCGGATTTTTCTTGGAGGAGGCATTGGTTATGTAACCTGGCATGGTACCCAACATAATCCTCATGTTCCTCGAACCGAAGGGGGAGTACCACGCAAACCTGCTGGTACGATCATGGTCCAGGGGGATATAAAGCAAATGACGGCAGAATGGTTACGGGGAATTTCTATTCTTGGCTATGGAAATACCATGGCAGTGGGACTTGGCATACCGATTCCCATACTTAATACAGAAATGGCTAAATATACTGGCGTTTCCGATAAGGAACTGTTTACCCAGATTGTCGATTATGGTCATGATTACACTAACGGGGTAGTTAGAGATTATGGAGAAGTGAGCTATTACCAGTTAAAATCAGGCACGATAATTGTTAATGGTCAGGAGGTTCAGACTGCACCACTTTCATCAATTATTAAGGCAAGGGAAATTGCTGAGACTCTAAAACAATGGATAGTTGAAAAACAATTTTTTCTTAATCGACCAGCAGAAACCTTGCCAGGTGTCCAAGATATATAATGAACAATGAGCTGTTTGCTAAATATGAGCACCTCAAGCATCTAATAAAATCTTTTGGTAGAGTGGGAATTGCATTTTCCGGTGGAGTTGATTCAACCCTTCTCCTCCATGCTGCCTGTGAGGTATTACCTGGGGAAAGAATAGTTGCACTTCATGGTAGATCGATTCTTAATATTAGTGAGTCGAACATTGAAGATCTTTATGAACAATGCTTCAGTGGCAAAGCCCAACTGGAAATAATTCAGCTGAAGCCCCTCTCTTTACCAGAATTTGTCAACAACGATTCCAAGCGCTGCTACTATTGTAAGAGAAAAACCTATACTACTTTTCTTGGATTTCTTGAATCTGTAGATACTACCATATTGCTTGATGGCACAAATGTTGATGATCTAAGCGAACCCAGAGCAGGCTTGAAAGTTTTGGAAGAGCTTTCTATAAAAACACCACTGGTGGATGCAGGAATTGGGAAAAAAGAGATCAGGTTTTTAGCAAAGTCATTTGATTTGCCTAATTACAATATGCCTTCAAACTCATGTTTAGCTACTCGACTGGTTTTTACTCCAGAAATTACAGCAGATGGTCTTAAACAGGTTGAAAAAATTGAAATTAAATTAAAAAAGATGGGGTATGTAGGATGTCGGGTAAAACCTATAAGGAAAAATCTAATCCTTGAAATCCAACAACACCATTTTGATAAAATATCTAAGAGACACAGTAGGTTAGAAATAATACGAATGTGTCGTAAATTTGGATTTAACAAAGTATTTTTAGATATAAATGGCAGATAATTATCAAAGAATCGTAATAGATAGGCAAAGAACTAAAATTATTTCTTGATTAAGAATGATGATTACATTAAGGTGTCACAATCGATCAGACGTAAAAGCCTGATTATAAAGGGTTGTGGCTTGTTAAATCTTTAGAAAAAAGAAAAGGAATAGTAATTTTTCTTTTGACAATTTGATGTTGTTTGGGTAAAGCATCAGACACTAGGAGAAAGGAACAGAGCAATTTTGCCTGTTGCTAAGTTAGAAAGATTTAGTAGGGAGGAATTCATGAATAAGAAGGAATTGGTTGAGAGTATAGCAGGGGCCGCTGACATTAGTAAGGCAGCAGCAGAGAAAGCATTGAACGGAACTTTGGCAGCGATAGCTGGCACCCTTAAGAAAGGTGGCAAGGTTACCCTCGTTGGTTTTGGTACTTTTTCTGTTTCAAAACGTGAAGCTCGTCAGGGAAGAAATCCACAGACAGGCGCCGCTATAAAAATTCCTGCAAAGAAAGTTGCAAAATTCAAAGCTGGAAGCAAGCTGTCAGAAGCAATAAACTAGTAGTTCAGCATTCGTGAATTTCAACTATCGACTCCAGGTTAATTTATAGTAAAACTTGGAAAAGAGTTCTGCTAGCCAGATTCGAGCATCTGCAATGTAACTTGTAGAGCCGGTGAGATAGAAATTTACTAAAGCTACCTAAAAAACATTGTTTCAAATTCGGTACATCACCGGATGATAGAGAGCTGTATAAAGGTCATTCCCTCAGGGAATGACCTTTTTTTTATTAGGTAGCTTAGCAGTTGCCGAATAGTATATACCAATAAAAGTGTGGAATATTCCTATAGGGGACAAAGTAAGGTCGATATAAATGAGTATTGCCCTAAAGACAATCAATTATTCCTGGTTAAGAAATCGACTGTGACAATCGCCTTTTACGGCATATAATTTTTCATCTTACCTGACCTATCGGAATGAAATATTA
>CAZWVC010000548.1:0-2465 GCA_964637245.1 uncultured Desulfocapsaceae bacterium | reverse complement strand
CCAGAAAGACCGTATTATTCCCATTGGCGAGCGGGCCTTGCAGTGGATCGCCCGATATCTGGAGGATGGGCGCCCGGAGCTGGTCAAGCGCGTCAGTGAAAGCATTTTGTTTGTCAGTTGGCACTTTGGCGGGCGAATGCATGAGTCAACGCTCACGGCGGCGTTGCGCGAGTACGTGAAACAAGCCGGCATCGACAAGCCCGGCAGCGTCCACATCTTCCGCCACAGCACGGCCACGCTGATGCTGGAGAACGGCGCCGATATCCGGCATATCCAGGCGCTGCTGGGGCATGAGGACCTGTCGACGACGCAGATTTACACGCAGGTGGCGATTACGCATCTGAAGGATGTTCATCGGAAGACGCATCCGGCGAGCGCCGAAAAAGACGAGGAATAACAAGTATTGGCAAAGATTGCTATGATAGGGGGAAATCGATAATCCACGGTATCCCCTATGAATGTCTCTTTAACCCCTGAACTCGAAAACTTTGTGAAGCAGAAAGTCACTGCGGGTATGTACAACTCCGCCAGCGAGGTGATGCGAGAAGCATTACGTCTGCTGGAGGAACGTGATGCTTTGCGAGAGATGAAGTTAAAAGCGTTGCGCGAAGCTGTCCAGGAGGGGCTGGATGAGCTGGACAGGGGTGAAGGTACGCCGCTAGACATGGAAGAAATCAAAGCAAAGGCACAAGCAATTAAGGCTCGCCGTGACGCATGCTGAAACTTGTTAAATCCCTCCGCGCAGAAAGCGATCTGGTTGATATCTGGCTGTATATTGCCGAGGATCAGCCCCTTAACGCCAATCGGTTTTTAGACAAGCTTAATAACGCTATTGAGTCATTGGTGGAATCGCCGGCTATGGGTGTAGACAGGCCTGAGCTGGGCGATAGTGTTAAAAGCTTTCCCATTGGAAATTATGCCGTATTCTACCGGGTAAGTGATGTAGAACTCGAAGTAGTGCGTGTATTGTCTTCCTTCCAAGATATTGACAGTAGTCTCTTCTAGCAATTACTGATAGGGTCACAAAGAAAGATTAAAAAGGCGCCACTCAAAGGCGCCTTTTTTGTGTCTGTTGGTTGCTCGAAAAATAGCCAGAAAAGGTGTTTACGGCCAAAAAGCGCCTCTAGGAAAATTTTTTAGGGTTGGGGTATGATGTCTGGGCAAAACGCTCTTTAAGATCTTGAAAGCCTTAGAAAAAACGGGAATGTGCGGTTGGATGCACGTCGGGTGAGCTGATTCATATGAATGGGCGCGGGTATGATTATCAGCTTGGGCGGTTTTTATCAGTAGACCCTTTCATACAAGCGCCGGGCAACTCTCAGAGCTTTAATCCCTACTCATATTTAATGAATAATCCCCTAGCGGGAACCGATCCGACAGGGTATGTCGGAGAGCCTGGTCATGCAGGTCAATTTCTTGCGGAAACGTTTTTAGTTGGTATTGGTTCTAGAACGGTAGAAGAGGCGGAATTAATTGCCGATGCGGAAGCCGCAAGCCCTTTCGGTAATCAAGGGATGCATGGTGCGGGTGAGACGGGAGAGATAATTAGTCAAGCGTTTGAATCCGGCTCAATTATAACTGCCGTAGCAATAGCGGCTCAAAAAAGTGCGGGCAGATTAAAAAGTAAGAAACGTAATAGGCGTCAAAACTCAAGTAATAATCCCTCAAACGGAAAAGCCGACGGGCAGGGCACGTCTCCAAACAACGTATCAGAACCCTCGAAGACGGGCGAACAAGCTAAACGAGAAAATGTAAAAAGTACAAGTGAGTTGAGAGGAAAAGGGAATTTTAAGGAAGGAAAAATGGATGCAGATAAAAGAAGTCCTAAGACTTGCGAGTTTTGCGGTGGTACTGCTGAAAAGCCTGAAGGAGATCATTTTATACCATTAAAAGAAGGAAAAAATGCCGTAAATCGTGGCGAGATGACAAAGCAAGAGGCTATAGATAAGCTTGATTCTAAAGAAAATTTTGTGAATTCGTGTAAGGGCTGTAATAGAGGGGTGGATGGTAAGCACGGCAAAACTCCGAGTAGTACTGATGGGCCTGGTAAATTCAAAATAGACAGGAGTAAGGCTAGTAGTTTTGTTAATCAGAAACTGGACGAGCTTGAGAAATTAGAAGAAAATTAAAAATGAAAAAATATGAAATGCTTCATACTTTTTTAATGAAAAGTATTATGGATTTAGAGTCACTTGAAGATAAAGTCAAAATGATTGGTTTTGAAGATAAGGAATGCTCTTTCGAATGTGCCTATATCAAAGCGATTGATGACGATAATATTCATGTGGTTTTTAACCTTCCAATTTATAGTGATAAGTGGTTTTTGACAGTTAGTGATGGTAACCCTGATGAAATTGCTAAAGTAATTGCGCATCTTGAAGAGGTTGATAAAGATAAAAGCGCAAACAAAAATGATGTGATTCGTTTCGATACGGAATATTTAAGAATACATGGAATAATTGGTG
>CAZWVC010000547.1:0-2476 GCA_964637245.1 uncultured Desulfocapsaceae bacterium | reverse complement strand
AACATAACGACTAAGGATAGATTGTGAGAGGAACGAACCACAATCTTATCCGTGGTTGAACAAGCCCGGCCTATTCTAAAGGAAATATCTTTTTTGTCGGAAAGCTGGTAAGAAAACGAATGGTGAAGGTGCAGTATGCCTGAACGCATCAGTCCCTTCACCTATGAAAGGCTGAAAAAAACTACTCTATCATCATAAAAACTTCGCCCTCCTGTTAAATTACGGTTGTAGCTTAACCAGAAAAGTCATCTCATCCAGGCCTTTCTCCATATCTTCGAAATGCCCAGACAACCATATCAGCTTTACAGCATGAGCATTTGTAAGCTGGCCTGGGCCTTGGTTTGATTGGCTGCAGTACTACTCTCAGGATTAGCTGGAGAAGAGAGCGTAGTTTTTTCGCATTGCCATGAAGAAAACCATAGTCCCGGACTCTTCTGAACCCCCGAGGCAGTACATGCTGTGCTATTAACTGTAAAAAGTCCTCTCCTTTCAGCCTTCGATATTTCGTATCGCCTGTATCGCTGTCGATATAGTTGAAGGTGATGAATCCATTCCTATTTGACACAATATTGTTTTCGCTTATAACTCCGCGGTATAAATACCTGGACAGGTATTTCAGGGCAGAAATACCCTTGCCAGCCTCTGTGCAGTCTACGACCCATTTGTTTGGAATATTCTTCGGAATACGGAAGCCAGCTTTGTGTAATCCAGCTAAAAACCGACCTCGGAAGACCTTAGCCAGTGCCTTATGATTAAAGAGATAATCGGACTTTACTCTTTTCCATTGGCGAATGCGTTTATTAACGCCACCTCCTGGGACCACAGCATGAATATGCGGGTGGAAGTTCAGTTTCCTGCTATTGGTATGCAGTACCATGGTTGTACCTATTTCAGCCCCGAGATGTTTCGGGTTATGTCCAAAGGTTCTCAAGGTACTGATGACACAGTTGAACAAAAGAGTATACGTGATTTTTTGGTGATGATAGACCAACGATCTCAATTCACGCGGCAAGGTGAAGGTGACCATAAAATATGGCACCGGTAATAGCTTTACCTGCTGTTTCTCAATCCACTGACTAGAGGCATGGTTCTGACATTTTGGACAATGCCGATTACCACAGGACAGGGGTCTCCATTCGGCGTGATCACACTCCGGGCATTTAACATACAGCTCACCCGAACCAGGCGTCCGGCAACGACGGATGGCATTCAATGTCTTGAGGTGGCTTGGCAATGCCTTCTGGCCATGTTTGTTCAAATAATCGGAGTAATATTGATTGACGATAAATGCCATTTCCATGATCACACCTTCCTTAAGGTGATGTTGAGGGTGTTGATCAGAGCATTAATGGTGTTGAAACTGTTTCGTTCCGAGACACCGGTTAAATGGGTGTAGCGGGCAGTAGTTTTGGGGCTGGCATGACCGAGAAGAGCTTGAATATGACGAAGACTCAGGCCGCGTTCTAGCAGGTGTGTGGCAAAGGAATGACGAAGGGAATGGATGGAGACTTTTTTTTAATGTTGCATGTAGCAACTACTTTCTTCATTGCATTCTGTGCACCACCCTTATCCATATGGTTGGTTGCCCGTTGAATGGTTGCAAGAGAGCCTATGCGATTGGGAAATATCATCTCTTTATGCCGATGCTCGCACCAGTATACCCGCAAGGCTTTCAGGGTACGGTCAGGCAACGGAACCATTCTATCTTTATGGCCTTTGCCACGGCGTATATGAACACGCTTACGGTCTGCATCAATGTCACCTACATGAAGAGACAGTGCTTCTTCAAGACGAAGTCCCATTGAATATGTTGTCAGGAGGAAGACCCGGTAACGCAGTTTCTTGGTAGCACAGATAAGTTTTTCAATTTCTGCTGGAGTAAGGATATCAGGGATTGACTTAACCTTTGGAGGTTTGACAATATCAAGCCATTGCCAATCCAGTTCCAGCACATGTTTCCAGAAGAACATCAGGCCAAGTCGGTCTATTTTTACTGTACTCCAGGAATGTGTTTCGACCAATTCACTGAAATAGTTCTCAAGCTGCTCCTTGGTTAATTTATCAGGACAACAATCGTAATGACCTTTTATCCTGCGAACTGCACGGGAATAGGCATCAATGGTACTTTTACTTTTCCCCTGAAGTTTGAGTAATTTCAGGTGACGTTCATAGAGACTTGCAAATCGTTTTACTTCTGAAGACTTCATGGTATACTCCTTTTGGTTGTAAGCATCCAGAAGTGGATACTTACTGGAGTTATACACAATTATTGGCTTTTTCTGCCGCGTGAGCGGCTTCGTTCAACCAGACATTCCAGTTGACCCCTGGCACAGCTCGTTTGTTGCTTCTGCCAAGTTTATCGCTTACAGAAAATTCTCCACACTTTCCAAATTCTGTTTGTGCCAATGTCAACTGAACTAAACGTTGAGGCTGCAGAAAAAGCAAAACAGGTAGAAAAAACATACACTTAAGTGTA
>CAZWVC010000546.1:0-2488 GCA_964637245.1 uncultured Desulfocapsaceae bacterium | reverse complement strand
AGTTAATGTGCTTCCTCCCTGAACAGTTCTGCCTGCTTTAATATTAGCAATCATTGCCCGCGCTATACCGCTAAAAGATATTCCATAGTGTTCCAGAAACTTTTTGTCTTCCACTGCCATGAGAGCCTGCCATAACAGTTTGGGTATTTCTTGTTGCTGTACAACAATTCTGTCTTCATGGACAAGAGGGTGAAAACTGCCGATGCGAGCAGGATCTAACCGAACAAATGAAAGATTCGTAGAAGCTGGAAGATCAATAATACGAGAAACTCGATTGCTGTTAAATGAAACCTGTAAAGTCCTTGATTGTTCTAGACCGGAGGGAAACATAAAATCCCGGGTGACTACTTCGAAATTGTTGACAGTGCGATTATACCCTCCTGCTGCAGCCACATTTTTTTCGAGACGGTATCCAGAGAGCTGCAGTTCCTGCTCAAACATATCCGCACTGAGGCGTAATCCTGGATAAAGCTCTAAAGGTCTGGCGTATACAACAGCCGGAAGAGACCATCTTTTTCCATCAAATTTACCTGTTATTTCCTGACTCAATTCACGCAATTGCACAAAAGCAATAAGTGCAAGAAGGAGGAGCACGAAAATCATCAGAAAAGATTTCGACTTTAGAATATTTAGCACCCTGTCTGCCATGAAATAGTCTATCTTTACGGAATGTTACACAAATTTACACCTAAGTAAAACCACCCCTTAAACACCAATATTATATCCATTTATTGATTTATAACAGCCTTGTTTTCCCAAAAACGAGATAATTTAGCACTGTAGAGCAATAATAAATTTACCCCATGCCTCATATAGGGTAATTTAACGGTCTATGTTGATGATTAATAACCTGATTATGGAGAATCGATATGCTCAAAGATGGTGAAAAAGGTGTAATTTTACAACGCGATAAAAAAACCTACGGAATTGCACCACATATACCTTGTGGAATATTAACACCTGATATGCTAGATAAATTCGCTACTGTGGCCAGAAAGTATGATAACGGTGCGTTGAAAATAACCAGCGCTGCCCGTATTGCAATTTTGGGAATAAACGAGGAAGACGTAGATGATATCTGGAAGGATCTGGGTTTCGATCCAGGTCACGCAGTCGGGTTGTGTGTTCGTAGCGTCAAAGTTTGTCCCGGCACGGATTTCTGCAGACTAGCCAAACAAGACAGTATCGAAATGGGTATGAAGCTGGACGTCGAGTATCATGGAATGAAACTACCAAGTAAAATGAAAATGGCCGTCAGCGGTTGTAAGATTCAATGCGGTGAGAACTGTATAAAAGATATCTCTTTGTATGGAACCCAAGACGGCTGGACTGTACTTGTCGGAGGAATGGGTGGAATTCGTCCTCGCCTGGCAGATGTCCTGGTGGAAAATGTTTCAACATCTGAGGCAGAAAAAATTGTGGCGAAGACCATAGACTATTATAAGGAGAATTCCAAGCCTCAGCGTCTGGGATTTTTTATTGATAAAATTGGACTTCAAACCCTGCGCGATGGGGTCTTGGATGACTGATAGCTTCTGTAAAGCAGTAACAATCGTATAGATCGGTGTTGTGTACTTTAACCATGGCGTGGTTTGAAAAACACTCAATTTATAAGCCTCGTGAAACACTCACAAAAAAAAAGCAAACAAACCGGTCAGGTTAAGGATTTTTTCTCATGTGATATACTCATTTATCCCATGTGATAAATGTCAGGAAAAAGAGAGCTGAAATGCAAACTCGCCGGCGAGCCCTGAAATATCTGCTTTCCTTGGGGATAGGTTCACTTATCATCGCTGGCAAGGCAAATCTTTTTCTCCGGATGGCCTACGCCGAGGTCAAACGCCGCATCATTGAAAAAGGTACCCCTTTGTCAAAGCTGATGCATGCCAACCCCGCCCGGCTCGATACCAGCAGACTAGAAACAACTCCCATGGAAAATTTTGATGTCATGGGAGAAACCTCTCGCCAGGTTGACATTGAGCTATGGCGTCTTTCCGTGGTGGGCAGCGTCGACATACCACTAGAGCTAAGGTATGGTGATCTCATCAAGCGTCCCATTATAGAGCGTAATGTGCTTCTGGTATGTCCTGGCTTCTTTGCCTATAATGGGTTCTGGAAAGGTTTTTCCGTTGCCGCACTCCTACAGGAGGCAGGTCTTGCCTCCACCGCATCTCATGTAAAATTTACCGGATCTGGTGGTTTTCGCAAAAAAAGTAAACGCTTCAAAATAGAAGAAGTCTTGAGCGACAAGATTTTCATTGCCTATGGAGTAAATGGTCAGGATATTCCCCAACGCCATGGTTTTCCCATGCGCCTTGTCGCTGAAGATCATCGAGGACATCGATGGATCAAATATATCAATCGAATAGAAGTAATAGCCTGAATTTTAGAAATCAGCTTCTGGTTTCAGAGAAGTTTTCCTATCATTACTAATTCTGATTACCCCCATTCCTCAGCAAGCTTTAATTTGTAATGAGGGAGAGGATTG
>CAZWVC010000545.1:0-2493 GCA_964637245.1 uncultured Desulfocapsaceae bacterium | reverse complement strand
GTGGTGACACCTGCAGGGTAAAGCTTCACACCGATTATATGATCTTGAGCTGCTGCCAATTCAGTCCGTGAGTAGGGACGAAAAAAAAGCGTCATATAAGGTATGAAGCTCTTCTCCCTGCAGCTATTCAATATATCATCGCGATAACGTTTGACTTTTTCCAGTGAGTCAACAGGAGAGATAAGATTCGGCATTATCACCCCACCAGCAAAACATTGTGTAGAATACGGTGCAACCTGACGCAGCATATCCCCTTCGCGCAGATGGAGATGCATATCAAGAGGTGAAGTTATGGTGAATTCCATGATGATTATAGATGATAGATAAAATTTACAAAATTGAAGTAAACGAAGCCAGAATAATAATACCAAATCAAACGTTAGTCACCAAGCAATTACATGTAAGAATATTGAAAATAGCAAAGAAAGATATAAGAAGTAACCGCTTTAGTATAATTGATGTTCACTCAAAGTTATTTTTACTTCATCTACTGCTTACACCTTGCAAACTGGAAGAGGATAGCCTATCGTGTTGACAGAAACACGGGAGCTCGAAGATTCGGGCTGAGAGGGGTACAGATAACCCGACCGTTTAACCTGATCCGGGTAATGCCGGCGGAGGGAAAGTGTGAAACTGCAGTCGCCTCCTTTCCGGAGGCGGCTTTTTTTATGCAACACACGCTCCCGATGACACTTATTTTTAGGGTGCTTAACTGTGGGCTACACATTTCTCCAGGAAAATTGCCTCGCCATTTATTTTGCGGGCAATTTAAGGTGAAAGAGAAAGAGTGCTTTCAGATCAGTAGCCAATTCGGAGGCTTCAATGAATAAAACAATCTATTGGAATATAATTTTAATTTTTGCATTAACACTATCTTTTGGCAAATTCGCACGAGCATCAGATACCATAACGGTGATGACTCATGACAGCTTCAACGTTACCCAAGAGATCGTCAAAGATTTCGAAAAAGAACATGGTGTAACTGTACGTTTTCTCAAATCAGGTGATGCCGGAGCAGCACTCATCCAGGCTATACTCTCAAAAGAGAATCCCCTGGCGGATGTGTTTTTTGGAGTTGACAACACTTTTTTTTCCCGGGCGATAGCTGCCGATATTTTTGTTCCCTATGCATCCCCAATCCTCGCTGACATTCCCAAGCACTTGCAATTGGATAACAAAAATCGTCTGTTACCGGTGGATTATGGTGATGTCTGTCTAAACTACGACAAGGCTTGGTTTACCCAAAAAGATCTAGCGCCTCCGACCGATCTGGCAGACCTTATAGAACCTGAGTATAAAGGATTGACGGTAGTTCAAAATCCGGCAACGTCCTCACCAGGTATGGCCTTTCTGTTGGCCACTATCGGCAGATTTGGGGAGACTGGTTATTTGGACTTCTGGAAAAAACTCAAAGCCAATGATGTAATTATCGCTGGCGGTTGGGAGGATGCCTATTTTGGTCATTTCACAGCGGCATCTAAAGGCGATCGCCCCATTGTTGTCAGCTATGCCTCAAGCCCTCCTGCTGCGGTACATTACTCAGAAACTCCGCTGAAAGAGGCTCCAACAGCCGCAGTCGTCACTCCAAATGCTGCCTTTCGCCAAATCGAATTCATCGGAATATTAAAAGGAACAAAACAGCTTGAGCTTGCTCGAAAATTTATAGATTTTATGTTAAGCATCCCATTTCAAGAGGATATTCCGCTACAGATGTTTGTCTTTCCGGCAAACAGCAAGGCCAAGCTTCCCGAAGTTTTTACCAGGCATGCAGTAGTTGCCAAAGAGCCCGTACAAGTTAATCCAAAAGCTATTGAGACTAATCGTGAGCAATGGCTTGAGGCTTGGTCAAATACGGTACTACGCTAAAAAGGTGCACACTTTACCTTAGCCAGTAAGCATATGGAGAACAGTTCATGAAAGTACCTCGATCTATGTATAGGTGGCTGCTGTTCTCCATACCTCTGCTCTTTCTTGCAGTTTTCTACTTTTATCCTCTGAGTAAGATTGTTTTACTAAGTCTTATTCCTGATGGTGGATGGGATCCTGCAAGACTCAGCAAACTGGTAAGTACCCCGATATACGCCAAGATTCTCTGGTTTACCATCTGGCAGGCGGCACTATCGACTGCTCTCACACTGCTACTTGCCCTTCCCGGCGCCTACATATTTTCACGATATCACTTTCCTGGCAAAAATTTTCTTAAAGCATTGATGACCGTTCCTTTTGTCCTGCCAACGGTGGTTGTAGCTGCAGCATTCAGGGCTCTTTTAGGAAATAATGGTCTTCTCAATACTTGGTTAGTTAATTGGTTTTCTCTCAGTTCCGCTCCTATACAGATCGACCAGAGTGTCGCTTTCTTCATTCTCGCACATATTTTCTATAATTATTCGCTCATTCTGCGAATAGTCGGAGGCTTCTGGGCAGGCCTTGATTCTGACATTAATGCTGCTGCTCGAATGTTGGGAGCATCTCCCTGGCAGGCTTTCAGGAAAA
>CAZWVC010000544.1:0-2499 GCA_964637245.1 uncultured Desulfocapsaceae bacterium | reverse complement strand
CGAAAAACTTAACAACCCAATGAGGTGGCGACAAGCATCTTAGGTAAACAATTAATCTTCTCCACTTCCGGTCGTAGCGGGAAGCGTAGAAGGAACATACAATCCAATTCAGGAGGGTAAAAAGATGGCCAAGAACGAAGCCTTAGAGGAATTCAAGAAAATGTGGACCTGGCTGTACCGGCATCCTGCGCATGACAATAAATACTATGTCAAGCATGTTGCCAAAGCAGATCCGGCATGGAAAAACGATTGTCCTTTATGTGAGCTTTCAGAAGGTGAATGTACAGAGTGTCTCACCCTTTGGAACGAAGGTAATGGGAGTCTTTGCGAAGATCCAAATTCTCCAAAGAACAAATGGCAGAATACCCATGTAAGCGATCCCAACTTCAGATCATGGTATGCGGGAAAGATTGCTGACATTGCCAAGCGAGCAATGAAGTAATCCTACCGAAATTATTATCGAGGAGAGCAATTGTCTCAAAAATTGAGATTATCTTCAAATACAGCAAGACAAATTGAGATAACTTGCAACCTACTTGGAGGATCAAGAAATGGTTAAATCAGAAGCTTTACAGGAATTCAAGAAAATGTGGCAGTGGTTGTATAGTCATCCAGCTCACAACCAGAAATACTACATCGATCATGTTGCTAAAGTAGATCCGGCATGGCAGAAAGAGTGCCCTATTAGCGATAGTTATGAAGGCAATTGCCAAGAGTGCTTGAAGCTCTGGGATCAGGGCAAAGGCACCTTGTGTGAAGATCCAGACTCACCCATAAACAAATGGCGCAATACTAATTTAGGAGATCCGGATTTCAGGACGTGGTATGCCGGAAAGGTCTTAAATATAACCTCTTAACCAACTACCTGTAGGATGAATTAAAGCGGGAAAGATGCAGAAACAATGGATGAAGCATAACTCTATTTGTATAGATTCTCGAGCATTACTACGCTGGACGATCAATACGATTGGTTTTTGCAGATGACAGCGAGATTTTCATTAATGATTTGGTCGTTAATTCTTGCTTTTTTTACCTGCTTATAATAATCATGCTGACGTGCTTTTATATGCATATGCCAAATATACTACATTGTAGTAATTGGCAATAAGGAAAAATTCATGTTTTATATTTATGTGTATATGCAATTTCTCTTCGGAATTTTAAAAGCACTTCAAATGTTTGTTTGGAATGTTGTTGAGATGGTCTCATACAACCTCTTCCAGCAGTTAACCCACCTACTGATACAGAAGGGGGATAGTTTTGAAGAATAATAGTATCAGCCTAGATCTATATAGCGAGATAGAGAGGTTAGGCGCCAAGGATATGGAAACCTGCATGCAATGTGGTAACTGCTCATCTGCCTGCCCCTTATCAACCGGTGAAAACACCTTCCCTCGAAAAATCTACCGCTATCTTCAACTGGGCCTAAAAGACAAGGTGCTGGAGTCACCTGAGCCCTGGCTCTGTTATTATTGTGGAGACTGCAATACTGATTGCCCACGCGGTGCCGAGCCAGCAGAAACCATGATGGCAACCCGCCGATGGCTAATGACACAATATGACTGGACAGGACTTGCAAGGCTTTTTTACACCTCTCCAAAATGGCAAGTGGCTGCATTCAGCTTCATTGCACTTTTTGTCATATCGCTTTTCCTGGTCCTTCATGGTCCCGTCATCACCGATTATGTAGCCCTCAATACCTTTGCACCAGCACACTATGTGCACATAGGTGATGAAATCATGATTTTAATCGTTCTGGGTCTACTTGGATCCAATGCGATTAATATGTATTTCAAAATAATGCAGGGAACCAGGGTGCCTCTCAAATTGTATTTTACCCAGGCACCGGTTTTCGTTCTCAACTATTTCACCCAAAAGAAATGGCGAAAATGTGGAACGGGTCCATCCAGTGCCTGGGCGCGTCACTTTTTCCTTTTTTCCGGATGGGTAGCCATGGAAGTTCTTGTTATGATCTTCCTTGAGGTATTTCAGACAGATATCGTCCATCCTTTCTGGCACCCTACTCGTATTGTCGGGTACTACGCCACCATTGCACTGATGGTCGGCTCTGCCAGTATGCTCTATGGCAGATGGGTTAAAAAGGAGGAGAATCTCCACAGATACTCCGATTTCACCGATATGTTTTTTCTCATATTGATCTTCGCCATTGCTGTTTCAGGAATCATGGTGCATTTTGCCAGGCTTGGCGGTTTGCCGCTCACCACCTATACTATTTATGTTGTTCACGTAGGAATATGTGTGGGCATGTTGATGATCATGCTCCCCTTCGGTAAGCTATCTCATCTTATGTACCGTCCTCTGGCAATTTTCCTTACCAGCATCAAGGAAAAAGCCCAGAAGGAATCACAAACTGATCCTGAAGTAATAAAAGAGCAGGTTGATAAAACTTTTGAGGCCTGTATGCAGTGCGGTACCTGTACTGGGGTATGTCCTTCAACACAAATACGTAATTACAGTCCCCGACTTGTACTGCGCAAT
>CAZWVC010000543.1:0-2500 GCA_964637245.1 uncultured Desulfocapsaceae bacterium | reverse complement strand
GCCCGGCTACTGCATCAACTTGGGCTAGCAGTGGATGAGCTAGAACCACCACCATATCCGGTGTAGTAATAGGTGAAAGATCATATATTTTTTTCTTCGATATTTTTAATGAAGTAAAAACCGGAGCCCCTCGTCTCTCTGTGCCGAAGGTCGGGGCCATTACAACTCCCTTGAATCCCGAGACAAAAGCAGCGTTAGCAACTATCTTAGCCGCGGTGATCGCTCCTTGTCCGCCTCTACCATGCCA
Source organism: uncultured Desulfocapsaceae bacterium (assembly GCA_964637245.1). Lineage (GTDB taxonomy): Bacteria > Desulfobacterota > Desulfobulbia > Desulfobulbales > Desulfocapsaceae > Desulfopila_A. The sequence continues at coordinate 2,253 of CAZWVC010000543.1, read as the reverse complement.
CCGTATTTCGATTATATCATTTCTCATTTTTTACCAACACAGAGTAAAGTCTCTGAATCACTTAACAAGTTTATCTCAAACCACCGTAGACAACAACAAACCACCACGAACTTGTCAAATAATTCTCGCTAATAATGCTATGATTTCATCCAGTTATTTGTTACTCTCTCCAACTATGACTGCCAAAGTGATTTTAATGTTGATCAATGGTATCAATTACCATTATCCTATATACCATCACGATAAATATCCACATATAATAGTGTGTTTGCCTTAAAAGACATACACATTTTTCTACTTTTAGGAATTTGGTCGCCACTCAAACCTTAGAGGTCGCAATGGAAATAAAATTTACGCAAGCTGATAAATTAAAAGATCATCCAGATGATTCGGCACTTGGCTTTGGTACAATTTTCACGGATTACATGTTCAATATGGATTATAACCCGGAAGATGGCTGGCATAACCCACGAATTGAACCCTATGCACCGATGCAGATGGACCCTTCAACCATGGTTTTGCACTATGGCCAAGCGATATTTGAGGGACTAAAAGCCTATAGAACTGAAGGCGGTGACATTCAACTTTTCAGGCCAAAGGACAACCTCAATCGCCTCAATAAATCTGGCCATCGCTTATGTATGCCACCACTGGATGAAGATTTAATTTTAAAAGCATTGCTCAAGTTACTCCAGATTGAAAAGGCCTGGGTCCCCGCAGCATCCGGGACTTCCCTATATATTCGACCAACAATTATTGCCACAGATCCCTACATTGGCCTACGCACCTCGCATACCTATCGGTTTTTCATAATTCTCTCACCCGTTGGAGCCTATTATCCCGAAGGATTCGATCCGGTGAAAATATGGGTTACCACAGACTATGTCAGGGCCGTCCGCGGTGGTGTGGGTGAAGCTAAAACCGCTGGCAATTACGCCGCAAGCCTTTATGCCACAGAACTGGCCAACAAAGATGGATATACTCAGGTAATGTGGCTTGATGGCGTCGAGCTCAAATATGTGGAAGAAGTCGGTTCCATGAACATATTTTTCATCATTGGCGACAAAATAATCACCCCGCAGTTGAACGGCAGTATACTCTCCGGAATAACCCGGGATTCAGTAATCAAACTCGCTGAATCATGGGGTAAAAAGGTGGTTGAAAGAAAAATCAGTATTGATGAGGTGTATCAAGCTCATGCAGCTGGCACTCTCAATGAAGTATTTGGCTCCGGTACTGCAGCTGTTATCTCCCCTGTAGGTAACATCAAGTACGATGGTGAGGAGATAACCATCGGAGACGGTAGCGTTGGTCCTGTTGCTGCAAAACTGTTCCAAGAATTGATGGATATTCAATACGGAAATGCAGATGATCCTTTTGGCTGGATTATGCCACTCTGATCATGATCAGGAGAAATTACGCATAAAACACGGCAGTAACCCACTACAAGTAAAAGAATCTTTTTAATATACTTTACTTGAGGGAGGGAAGGTTCTTCCACTTAAACAATAATTTCCTTAATTGACCAGCGAATCTCCTGCTCAGCGTAAAACGGCCTTATGGTGCCATAGTCCTGGGGTACACTCCACGATTTTTCTTCAAGAATTACCCGCTTTAATGGTGGTTCAATGTTATAGCGGCGCTGAGCATTGCCACTGATAAATCCTGGCAACAAATCCAAGCAATTCTGCTCAGCAAAAATCTGGGTTAACAAAGGCAGAGCCACCGGAGAGGAGAATACACCTGCTGCACAGCCATAACATTCCTTTTTATGTCTTGGGTGCGGTGCAGAGTCCGAACCGAACATAATCTTCTCATTTCCGCTAAACACAGCATCACGCAACGCTTCACGATCACTGGGTTTTTTTGCAATAGGTTTACAGAACAACTCTGGTTGCATCAATCCCCCCACTACATCATCTAGAGTTATCATGAGGTGATGGAGAGTTACTGTTGCCGAAACATTTTTATATTTTTCTAAAAAATCAACGGCAGCAGCGGTAGTAATATGTTCCATGATTACATGAAGCTCTGGAAATGTCTCTGCAATCTTCTGATACACCGACAAAAACTCTGTTTCTCTATCCATTACAAAACCGTTGGATTCCCCATGTACCAGAAGAGGAATGTGTAAGTCCTGCAACACCTCCAGAGTCTCTTCTATCTGAGAAAAATCATTTACTCCTGCTTCGCTTTGGGTGGTGACACCTGCAGGGTAAAGCTTCACACCGATTATATGATCTTGAGCTGCTG
>CAZWVC010000542.1:605-2500 GCA_964637245.1 uncultured Desulfocapsaceae bacterium | reverse complement strand
TATATTGCATATATGATAATGCTGGTTAAAATGGAAAAAATTAAGAACCAGCTCCTGTGGGAATGAGAGTCAGAAGTGGCAAAATAACCCTTCTTCTGCAAATATAAACTACAGAAACAGAAAGAGATAAGCATTGTGAAAAAGCGAAAAAAAACCGCATTAGTCATATTATTCCCTCTTGTTTTACTGGGGTTTATAGCAAGTGCAAGCATAGCTGCACCGAAGAGGAGTATCGACCTGCTCAAACCCTCAGTCTCAAATGGCAAAACATTTCAAAAGGTCACAGATGGAGATGCAGAAGTCTACATTAATCGAACAGGAGAAGTGACGTTAGCTGCAAAAGATATCTTTGGTATTACGGGTTCCACTGATTCATATAGTAGAGTCGAAAGAGGAGATTTTCCTGACACCGAGTTGGTATTGTCTTTTTTTCCAGAACAGAAAATTCGAATAACGGTAGATTCAGAATCCCGACCTAACGCAAATCTTCTTTTACTTAGAGGTCATAAAGGTGAAAGTAAAATATCAACCTTTACAATGACACTTACAAACGAGACCTATCTGATAACCTACCAGGATCTGGATAACGGTATGATCTATAAGGTTGTTGGTGATATGACCTCTGGTGAAGGCCAAGTAACCGAAATTGACCTTGAGAAACTTCCCCCTACTTATGATGCAAAGCCAGTTATACCGGATCAATAACCCATTTTTTTAAAAATTATAACCCAGATTATAAACTTATTTATTGAGATGAAGAGAAAAGTCCCAAAGCCCCCCTTCAAGCAGCTCTGTAACACCATATTTCTTAGCCTTTTCTTTACTGTCCTCATACTGAGGTCTGTAGAAGCAGCGACCGTTGATATTATGATTGTCTATGATTCAACAGCAACAAACTGGGTGGCATCAAATGGCGGCATGACAGCCTTTTCAGTAGATGTAGTAAGCAGGATGAACCAGGCCCTGCAAAACAGTAACTTGAATCACAGTTTTCGTCTTGTACATTCGATGTCTGTAAATTACTCGCACTCATCACTTTCAAGTGACCTTAGTAATCTTCGAAATGGTAATGGGACATTAAATGCCGTTCATACTGCTCGTAATGATTATGGTGCGGACATCGTTGCCATGCTGGTAGATACCGGCAGCGCTTATGGTACTGTTGGAATAGGTAGTCTTCTCACGAGATGGTCAGGATCCCCAAATCAGTGTTTTTCCGTCAACTCGATACGATCTGTGGAAATTAGCCATACCCTGACTCACGAAGTTGGCCATAACTTGGGAGCCCACCATGCAAAAAATCAAGTATCACCTGGCCCAAACACTTACCTTGATAATCAATATTCCGCAGGATGGTATTTTACTGGCACGAACAATAAAAAATACCATACTATAATGGCCTATAATTCTAATAATGGTATTATATACGTGTCTGCACCTCTCTTTTCAACACCTCTGAAAACGTACCAGGGAACGACTGCGGGCCATGCTAGTAATGGAGACAATACTCGATTAATCTCAGAAACTATAGCTACTATTGCCAACTACAGAACTGCCCAAACCCCTACAACCCTAACTGGTCTCACCATCAGTGGGCCATCAAATGTAAATGAGAACAGTTCGGCAAACTATTCCGCCACGGCAACCTGGAGTGATGGCAGCAGCTCAACCGTCAGCCCAAGCTGGAGCGAGAACTCACAGTACACTACCATTTCCACCTCAGGTGTTCTCACCACATCCTCGGTTTCATCCGATACCTCTGTCACCATTTCAGCAAGCTATTCAGCAGGAGGTGTTACAAAATCGGATACGCACAATATCACCGTAAAAAATGTACCCGCAACCCTAACTGGTCTCACCATCAGTGGGCCATCAAATGTAAATGAGAACAGTTC
>CAZWVC010000542.1:0-505 GCA_964637245.1 uncultured Desulfocapsaceae bacterium | reverse complement strand
CATCCTCGGTTTCATCCGATACCTCTGTCACCATTTCAGCAAGCTATTCAGCAGGGGGAGTTACTCGCAAGGATAATCACTCTGTGACTATTAATGATAAGAACGTGCATCAAGACTCAAAGTTTCCTTGGATTCTCTACAACCATTTAATTAACATTCCATTACAGGAAGATAATCAAGCTCGTTAGTGGATTAATGCATAACATTGCTGCCAATTATTGAAAAATGAGTTGAGACTGTGGTTGTTAGGAGCGAAATAAATAGTTGGTTTCGATACAGCAAGAGTGTCTTTCTATACCTTTTCTTTTGTGTCTGAGTTTCGGCTAAGGCTGCAATAGACTATTTAATCTTCTAATAAATGAGCCTCTTGCAAAACTGTCTTTTCATCCTGACTCTGCGTTATGCTCATAATTTAATCCTCGGAGGTAAGCGCAGACTCCGATATTGAGTATATACCTGTGGTAAAATTCATCGCATGCCTTGATTCAGAAAGAAAACCCTAATT
>CAZWVC010000541.1:0-2504 GCA_964637245.1 uncultured Desulfocapsaceae bacterium | reverse complement strand
TATTCACCTTCCTCACCTTTCTCATATTTATAACCACCATATGCCATGCCTGTTCCTTGCGACATTTGCCCAGAGGAGCAGTGATAACCACAATCATCTTCTATTCCCTGGCACTGCGAGCTGTATATCTTGGGACAACTGAACTCATTCAAGAGGAAGCTTACTATTGGAACTATGCACAACACCTGGCTATTGGCTATCTTGATCACCCTCCAATTATTGCAGTATTTATCTGGATAGGTACCAAAATACTGGGGAATACCGAAACAGGAATACGGCTCGGATCGTATTTGTGCTGGTTTATAACAGCATATTTTTCCTATATGCTGACTGCAAAAATGTACAGTGCCAGAGAAGCTATTTATGCAGTTTTATTTATAGCTGTACTCCCAATATTTTTTGGAGCCTCGCTGGTAATGACTCCTGACGCCCCGCTTCTGGCTTGCTGGTCAGCCACTTTGTATTTCCTTTATCAAGCAATGATAGAGGGAAAATCCAGGTTCTGGTTGGGCGCTGGATTTACACTCGGCATAGGACTCTCCTCTAAATACACCATAGCTCTCTTGGGACCCGCTGCTTTTGTCTTTCTGTTAATTGATCGAACCTCCCGCAAATGGCTGACAACACCTCTACCTTATCTGAGTCTCCTTACAGCTCTTATCCTTTTTTCTCCTGTTATATGGTGGAATATTGAAAATAACTGGGCATCCTTTTTATTTCAAAGTCACAGCAGGATTATCGATGAAACCATGTTCTCAAGCCATAAGCTTTTAATATCAATTCTTATTTTGCTTACTCCTGCAGGTGTAATAGCCGCTGGGTTGGCTTTCTTGCCCTGGAACTTGCAGACATCGCAAGGCAGCTGGGCCCAACTCAAAATATCAAGGTCTTATCTCTTTCGAGTATTAATGACCTTTATTCCCTTCCTGGTCTTCTTGCTCTTCAGTTTTTCAAAGGAGGTTAAGCTTAACTGGACTGGTCCTATCTGGCTTGCCATCGTTCCTTTTATGGCGCATGGTCTTCACTCTTCCTTTGGAAACCACAGTAAGATACCAAAATTTATACAACTTCTCTCTAGTAGCTGGTCAAAAACCGCTATTTCTCTTATACTAATATATGGCCTTTGCCTCCACTATCTGAGTATTGGATTGCCAGGTATACCGTATTTGCAAAATAATATCCTCATAGGCTGGGATGATCTTGCTAATAAGGTGAATATGACGGCAGCAAAAATTGAGTCTCACAGCGGCAGAAAGCCAATAGTGGTAGGGATGGACAAATATCGAATAGCCAGTGGAATAGCATTTTACCGCAAAAGGGCGAAGGGCAATCAGGTGGTTGATGCGCTTCCGCTTACGACCGGCCGTCATCTTTTTGGACTGGAGTCGCTCATGTTCAGCTACTGGCACCCAAGTCTGCTATTTTCTCACCAGGATTTACTGGTGGTAGCTCATAGCCGAGACTGGTTACATCCCTATTATTTCCGCAAAAGAGCCATGAAAGTGGGTGAGATTAAAGAGTTTGCCATTGAGAAGCAGGGAAAAGAGATAGCAACCTATTATTACCGGGTATTACGTGGATATCTGCCCGTTACCCCAGAGAGAGTTGCTTTACAAAGCAAATAGCACAAGTCATAGCTTCTTTGGAGAAAAACCATGCGCATTCTGATAATTGATGACGAACTCGATATCCTTGAAAAATTGAAGCAGGTTTTGGAAAAAGAGCGTTACACGATCGACACCGCAGCTGACGGTCAAGAAGCACTTGAGCGTATCTGGTCCGATCCCTACGATCTTATCCTGCTCGATATAATGCTCCCCCATGTTGACGGCTTGAATATCCTGCAGGAAGTAAGAAAGGCTGAGATAGCAACGCCGATACTTATGCTCACCGCTAAGAGCGGTATCGATGACCGGGTTAATGGCCTAAACCTCGGTGCAGATGATTATCTCACCAAACCTTTTTCAATTGCTGAATTACTCGCCAGAATACGGGCGCTCATCCGCCGCTCTAAAACAGGCAACCCGGTTATTACTGCCGGCAGCATTGCCTTAAATACGGTGAGCCGTGAAGTATTAAAGGATGGTGAACCGTTATCGCTGACAACCCGGGAATTTTCTTTGTTGGAATTTCTCCTGCACAACAAGGGCAGAGCGATCTCTCGCTTTTCTTTGGCAGAACATGTCTGGGGGGATGAGTTTGATCCATTTAGCATGTCCAATTTTATTGATGTACACATAAGCAACCTAAGAAAGAAATTAAGCTGTTCGGATAACTCTCAGATTATTACCACAGTCAGGGGCTTTGGGTATCGTATTGAAAGGAGTAGTGTTACGTGAAAGTCAGGACCAAGTTTACCCTGTGGATAACCCTCGCCTCTTTGTTTGCCGCAGTTCTTTTCTCCATATTTGTTTACAGTGAGCTTCTCGAAGAACCCCATAAACTCATTAAAAGAGAGTTGTTCGATACCGGAGAGGCTGTTCTCAACAACACTGATCTCTCCA
>CAZWVC010000540.1:0-2508 GCA_964637245.1 uncultured Desulfocapsaceae bacterium | reverse complement strand
GCAATGAGGCGTTTTTGTTGTTTTGGACTGAGCCAAGCAAGAGCTTTTTCCTGGTTATCGGGTCCAAAAGCGTTAATTTTGGTGAGTTGCATGGGGGTGATGCTACTTAGAGCTAAAATTTCTGGCCACTGCGAGAGTTGTTTTTTTTGATCGGACGATTTGGCTTTTTTATATTTACCTTTGACAAAGGGTTTTGCTGTAAATTTATTCCTGTCAACTTTATCCCCAGGCATGAGATAAACCCTTTGAGCGCAGCGTTCCTTGGCAGCATAGGACACTATATCATTTAAGGTTAGTAAATCGGTATGATAGGTTATCAGGGTAATTTCTCTATTATCGTACCAACCGGCTTCAGTTGTTATAACTCCAGGTAACTTGCCAAGTTTGTATTCACCTGTCCAAAAGCATGCCATAGCCAAAGCTGTTTTTTTCTGTTTAATCTTCTCATTTTCAAGGTGTACTGCCTGGAGATAGAGCGGTACTTTTCGCCCTGCTTCTTGGAGTGCAGCAATCATTCGGGAGGCAACGCCATCAATCGTCCAGACCTTGTCTTTCCGGGGGATAATATCTTTGCCAGTATGATCCAAAAACCTAATAACCTGGTAATTCCAGCTTGGTTCTTTGTATTGCCTTAACCATTTGTCGTCAGCAGTCCCAGGTCTGTTGTTGTAAACCAGAACTGGAAGAAATTCTGACTCAATGGCTTCAACGAGCAGGGGGTGGGTTAACACCTCGCTACCAAAGGTTTGACATCCAAGACAACCCGGAATTTCCTGAAAAAGTACAAAAACTGGTTTCCCGGATTTCTTAGCTGATACCAGGGCAACATCTAAATCTCTCTGCCATTTTACATCTCCTGCCTCAATAGGGTTAACTCTTTCTTTCTCAGCCCCAATAGCTTGGGTTGAAGGCTGGAAAATAGAGAAAGAAAGAACAATTAAAAAGGATTTTAATAGGTACATGGGAATAGCTCCACAATATTTAAACTATCTCTTGATTTTTCAAATCGACACTATGCTCAAATAGTAGGATTATAAAGTAACAAATATTATTCCAGAAAATATGTTCGTAATACTGTTTTATAACGGTTATACAATTAGTTTGGTGATTATTGTTTGGGGCAAAAGAGAAGTGATCTGTGTCCAAAATCAGGATTACCACTAATGGAAATTCTTTGCATCACCTCTTCTCTTGTGTTCAACAAGTATTAACATCCAAAAAAGCACGATGATATCGAGTGGAATGCAAGTTAGCTGATGCATTCTGCTTCTAATCGGCGTATGATACTCCAGATGTTTGTGATGATTAAACTTCATCATGCTGATATGCCCGAGGAAAAGTTACTGTGATAGATATTCACGCTCATATTCTTCCCGGTTTTGATGACGGAGCCCAAGACATTGATACCGCATTGATTATGGCAAAAGCTGCGCAAAATGACGGTGTGACAGCAATCATAGCTACTCCCCATTGTTTTGATGGAAAATATTACTGCCGTAAAGAGGAAATTATACTGGGCTGTCAGTTGTTGAACAAACTTCTTAAGAAAAAAAATATTAGCCTGACAATTTTTCCTGGTGCTGAAAATCACATTACAGCAGATATGGTTGCTCTTTACCGGCAGAACAAGCTACTTACTCTGGCAGATACGCATAGAGCAATATTGCTTGAGCTTCCTCAAGTTTTTATGGTTGAAGCCGTCGCCAAGGTATTGGTGGAGCTCAAAGCTTCAGGTTTAACAGGTATTATTGCTCATCCTGAGCGGAATGCATCGATCAGGGATTATCCTGAAATTATTGATGAGCTGATCTATGCAGGTGGAAAGATGCAGCTAACAGCTGATAGTCTCCTGAGTAATTTTGACAAGAGTACGGAATTATTTGCAACGTGGATGGTTCGGGAACATAAGATTCACTATATTGCCTCGGATTGTCACTCGCCCAGACACCGTCCACCCAAGTTACAGAAAGCCTATTCAAAACTAGCCCAAGTAGCTGGCCTAGATTTTGCAAATGGAATAAAAGAGGAGTGTGTAAAATTACTAAGTTAGACTAGTTTAACTATTGTATCCACTGCTAAATAACAACCGCTGATTAGGTAATCTATATTGAATGTTGGATCTGTTTATACAAACTACTGTTTGCAAATTTTGCAAAAAAGGGAAAAAAATGAAATGAAATGTACACAGATGAAGCATACCTTGCACCTGGGGTTAAGTGTCTTGATTTTTTTCACTATGACTATTTCGAGTCAGGCAGAAGTGACTATTCAGCCACTATTAATTGTTGGCTGGGAGTACAATTCCAACTATTTCCGTTCAGAAGTCGATGAGGTTGCAGTCGACACCTATTATGTCAAACCTGGGATTGAACTGAACTATAGCGCTGGTAAATCAAGCATATCTGCAGATTTTCTAATTGAACCATACTGGTATAACGATAGAGACACACCACCACCAGGAGTAAGGGATGCCAGTGACGATGATTTTGTCGGCTTCAGGGGTAAGTT
>CAZWVC010000539.1:0-2508 GCA_964637245.1 uncultured Desulfocapsaceae bacterium | reverse complement strand
ACGTCAGGAGACCAGAATAACAAGCTCTAAGCGACAGGTGAGGCATGACAGGACATTAGTACAACCTCCTATCCTAGAGCTGGGAATGGTGCTGTCTGTCCACTGTTTCCAGTTCGCCCTTCTACCAGCATCATCTGCTGCCAGGTTATATTTTTAGAGACCTGGCCAATTCTTTCCCATTAACTCATCTTTGTATGTTTAAAATTTATTTTCTTAAAATCACCTAAATATTTAACATATCCCTGACGAAGAGGTACAATATTTTAATCGTTTTTGGATATTGCTGTCGTAATTATAAATAATACTGGAGTTTTCAGGATGCTGAGAAAGCTGAGTTTGGTACAAAAGATTGGCGGAGGTTTTGGTCTGGTCCTAACCCTCATGTTCGTTGTTTCACTGCTTTCTTGGAGTGGCTTAAACAGTACATCAACCGGTCTTGACACCTATCAAAACTATGTTGATAAAGCTAATTCCAGTTATCAACTCCAGGCTGATATGCTGATGGTTCAGATGAATGTCAAGGATTTTATAATCTCCGGTAATGCTGATGCCATAAACAGTTATAACAGTTTCTTAGCGAAAGTTGAAAAAGAAATAGAAGAGATCAGCAAGAAAAACATCGCTGAAAAAGAAAAGAAAATTCTGTTATCCATCAAAGCCAAAATTGAGAGTTTTAAGCAGGCATTTAATAAAATCATCAGCTTAAAAAATAAACGCAACCAACTTTTTAATGACAATCTCGCTGTTATAGGGCCACAGATTGCTACTGATCTGGCAGACATTATGGATACCGCTCATAACGATCAGGATGAAGTTGCCACGTATCTCGCAGGTATGGCCCTGCGTAACCTTCTGATCGGTAGAATTTATGTCTTTAATTTCCTGGAGAGCAGTAATGCGGATTTTGCAGCAAAAGCAGAAAAGGAACTCACGCAGTTCGATGAATTTGCCAAGAAAATGTCAATTCTGCTCCAGGATGATGCCGGCAGGGAACTGGCTGCCTCGCATAGAGAGGCCGCAGCAAATTACCTTGCCACTTTTAACGAATTAGTAGAGTTAGTGAAGGAACGCGATCAGATTGCTAAGGAAACCTTAGAAAAGACAGGCCCTTCAATTATTAGTGATTTCATCACACTCACCCAGACAGTACAAACAGAACAAGGCCTGCTTGGCCAGGCACTTCAGTCAAAGGCTGGTAACTCAAAATTGCTTGTTCTGGTCATAGCCTGTGTTGCCTTAATAATTGGTGGAATTCTTGCCTTCATCTTAACCAGAGTTATTTCCAAACCTATACTGCAAACTGCTGGATTTGCTGATACAATGGCAAATGGTGACTTCTCCGGTACTCTATCTATCAACCAGCAGGATGAAATTGGTCATATGGCACAGTCACTCAACGATATGACCAAAAATCTGGCCGCCATGTTAAAGGATATTATTGATGGCATATCTACCCTTTCCCAGAACTCCAAAGAACTAGAAAATATTGCCACCGAAATGTCAACAGGCTCACAGGAGACCTCTGAGAAGTCAAATTCAGTTGCCGCTGCAGCAGAGCAAATGAGTACCAACATGAACTCGGTTGCCGCTGCAATGGAGGAGGCTTCCAGCAATACTTCATTGGTTGCAACAGCCACTGATGAAATGACAATGACGGTCAATAAAATTGCAGAAGGAGCGGACAGAGCAAGAGATATAAGTAGTCAGGCCGTTGATCAATCAAGCCAAGCAACCGAGAAAATGGCAGATCTTGGTGAAGCAGCCTCCAGGATCGGTCGTGTAACTGAGGCGATTACAGAGATCTCTGAGCAAACTAATTTGCTTGCCCTAAATGCCACAATTGAAGCAGCAAGAGCAGGCGATGCAGGCAAGGGCTTTGCCGTAGTTGCTAATGAGATAAAGGAACTTGCTAAACAAACGGCCGAGGCCACTGTTGACATAAAAAACCAGATAGATTCTATGCAAAATACCACTTCATCAGCGGTAGCTGACATTAACAAAATATCTGCAATTATTGCTGAAATAAGTGAAGTAATTAGCACAATTGGAACTTCGGTCGACGAACAGGCTTCGGTAACCGATGAAATTACTGCTAACATTACGCAATCATCGGAGGGGATAACAGAAGTAAACGAAAACGTTGCCCAATCCACTGTTGCTGTAGGCGATATTAGCAGGGAAATATCTGAAGTGAATAGCGCAGCTTCGGGAATGGCGAAAAGCAGTTTTCAGGTTGAGGAAAGCGCGGAAAATCTCTCGGCCTTAGCTGAACAGCTCCAGGTATTAGTAGCTAAATTTAAAGTTTAATTTCTATCATTCACAATGGTGGGGTAAGAGGTCTCAACTCTCCCCACCTCCCCGCTGCTGCATATGCGGCATACTCCTCTATTACCTCTGCTCCCAGCACTTTAATCCTCTTGGGCAATTTTGATTAGCCCTTTTCTGCAACCTGCTATTTACAGGGTGTAAAAAGCTGACTATTGTCATCAACCAATTAAAATAAATAAT
>CAZWVC010000538.1:0-2519 GCA_964637245.1 uncultured Desulfocapsaceae bacterium | reverse complement strand
AAGTGTTATCATCGGTATTGATTGGAATTTGATTTATTTTAAAACTCTCAATATATCTGTAGCGCGATTAATTCGTGCATAATGAGTTGATGAACGGGCGAAATCAAACGCCGCAACGAACGGGATATAGCTGGCAGAAAAATTGCGAGTATGGAACAGATAGGAAACTGATTTTACGCAAGGTGAGTATGTCAAAGGGTGGATTGGGTCGTATTTCATGGGAAGAGAACCAAATGAAAGTACTATCTTGAAAAGGCCAAACCAACGCGAAGCTGGCATCAACTGGAGCAAAGTCAGGGATGCTGTGGCTACTTTTTTTCAATGGCAGCGGCCAAAACTGGACATCCAGCCCGGTCAAGAACTAAACGAGCTGTTGGTCAGGGTACGCCCGCCCGCAATCGTCCTCATTCTTGTTCTTACCTCTGGCACCATGGGTTACATGGCCATTGACGACTATTCCCCTCTGAATGCCTTTTATATGACCGTCATCACCATCGCGACAGTTGGTTTCGGGGAGATACAGCAGGTCTCGGAACATGGCAGACTCTTCACCATTATGCTGATCTTTGCCGGAATCGGTTCCTTTGGCTACTCCATTGGGGTATTCGTCAGCATTATCAGCGAGGGGGCGTTACATAAAGTATTGGGAGAGAGAAACATGATCAAACAGATCGGATATCTGGAAAAACATTTTATTATCTGCTGTCTCAACGAGACATCGATTGAAATTTCAAAACAGTGCCGAAAAAAACAGATGCCGTTTGTTCTTGTCGATGATTCTGCAAACCTTGAAAAAACAGCACGGAACTTGAAGTTGGAATATTACATCAGTGGAGAGCCATACAACGATGTGAGTCTGAAGAAGGCGCATATCAGTACATGCGGTGGCGTTATAGCTGCTTCGCCCAATGACAACGATAATTTTGCCATCGTAGTGTCAGCCCGGATCCTGATGGAAGATTTCGGTAATCGCGACGCCCGTATCATTTCCATCGCCAGAGACAGAGAAAACAAGGAAAAACTGCTGAAAATCGGCGCCGATTATGTCATCACACCGCAGATCATAACCGGTCAGCGGCTTTTCTCATATGTCATCAAGCCGGATGCCGCAAGTTTCATGGATGATGTCGTGTACAGCGATAAAACCGATGTCGGACTGGAGGAACTTGAGGTCAACGATAATAGTTGGATGACAGGGCTTCCGATAAAGGATTTATACCTCAGGGAGTACGGCCTGATGATCATTGCCATCAAGCGCGGGAAAGAGGTAATTACTCAGGCTCAGGCTAATTTGGTTATCAATGCAGGGGATATTCTTCTGATGATCGGCAAGCCCAAACAGTTGCATCGCTACTTAAAAAAAAAACAAGCAGTGGAGTAGTCCTTACAGATTTTTGCTGAATGCTCAGGTTCAAAGCTCCAGGGTTCACAGTAAGAGAATGATGAGGATTGAACGGTGTCAAAATATTGAAGCTTGGCAACCGGCGCGCGATATTAAGAACGCAAGGCGGCGAACCTGGAACCGTGAACCTGGCAACTTGATTAGTTACGAAAGAAGGAGACCGGAATATGTATTGGGGAAAGGTTATCAACACGTTTTTCATTATCATGGCCCTTACCACCAATGTGGGTTTCATCTATGATCCGACAGCGTATGAGCTGATAATGGCCACTTCGTTCAATCTGATCGCCACCACCCTCAAGCTCGGCAAGAGAGGAATGGTCAGCGCGGAAATACTTGCCACCAGTCTTGTCGCTGATTTGCATCTTATCCCGGCGCTTTATGTCTTTTTTGTGCTCCATAACATAACCAGCGCCCAGGGCCTTGCTATGGGGGCTGCTGTTGCCAATGTCATTTCCATGATTTTTGTCATAATAGATACTCTGAGAACCGAAGAGGACTAAACAGTGCTGTCTGTCAGGGGAAAGCATACCCTAACATGCCGCCTCGGAACGACCTGTTTTTACAATCAACTTTATTATACGAGGAGGCGCCATGAATAAAGAGAGTGCTGTAAAAAATATCTCCGATATGCTGATCAGCAGGAAAGTTGCTCCCTGGAAAGCGGAACAGGTTTCTTGCACGTCTCCAACGAAAGAAAAGGCATACTATTTTTTTCCGGTGAACTTTTATATGCTACTTCATGTTTTCTAATTTTCATCTCTTTTTGGAATAATAATCTTGCCACTTCTCTTGGCTTCTCCATTGTTCCACAGACAATATTTATAATTTATTGGCAAACATTTTGTGGATTAAAGATTATTAGGAGCGAAGGTGCTTCTTGGGCAGAGGTTAAAGGTTTTAATAGGGATTTATTCATCATCATACTAATTATGTTGTCACCAGTTTATGTAATAGGCATAAAGCAGAGCCTAAAATTCATAAGTAATTAACGCTAAAAAAGCATATAATAAACTGAACTAAAAGGAAGACCTATTGCTACACAATCTTATGTCCAATCAGTTTTACGTATGTAACCTGTGATTGCTCCAACACATCGGTAAATCTTGTTCGGTCG
>CAZWVC010000537.1:0-2540 GCA_964637245.1 uncultured Desulfocapsaceae bacterium | reverse complement strand
TTTTTAGAGTGATATTTTTCAAACTTTTCCAGTTTGGCGATAAGTTTTTCTCTTTGCTCTGGGGAAAGTTCTCCATGAAAGGCTGACAGCTTGTCTACCGCAAGATCAATCACTTCATCCATCCTACTGCGATGCTCGGCGATAAGCTGCCGCACAACTTCCTTGTCAATGGTTTCAGCTTCCAGTTGAGACTTCAGGGTTTCACGCACTCCAGCCTTTTCTTCATGCATCAATTCGACTTTCTCCATGAGTTCAGTGCGAATTTCTACCAGATTTTCCTGTTGTTCCGCGGTCAAATCCAGTGCTTCGGAAAAGTAGTCCAGCATAAACGCGCCTTTGGGGTGATGTTCTTTACAAGCAGTGAAAAGTAGAAGTGAACTGACAACTGCTACTGCAAGTGTGATGATTCCTTTTTTAGTTTTCATGATTTTCTCCTGGTTTTTATGATTGGTATAAAGGACATTTTGTCCAACATTGGAGACACCATAAAAACAAAGAGAAAATAAAGCCTTTCAGGGAGGTAACAGGTTGTAACAAAGTGTAACAGCCGAAAACTTCTCCTTTTACCCAATCTCATCGTTGTGCACGTGATTTTTTCCCTCGGAATATTAGCTATATGCACCCCAAGGGCACTTCTGTTAGGGCGCCTCCAGAAAAAATCACGAGCACGCCTCGATCTTGAATAAAATGTGAAGTTTTCAAAAGTAAATTAACTCGGTACCTAGTTATTAGAACTAGATCGTAAAACAGAGCAATAAATCAAACCAAGAATTGGAAGAGTAGCTATGTTAAAGCGATCAGCTCTAACCTCCCATCATGTTTGGCAGTACAGTGACTATCGAGGGGGCAATTACAATGAGTACCAGGGCAACCATAAGCAGGAGAAAGAAGGGGATTGCTGCATAGGCAACGCGGAGGATATTGAGTCCAGTGAGACCCTGGATGACGAAGAGGTTGAAGCCGACAGGCGGGGTAATTTGCGACATTTCAACGACGATCACCACAAAAATACCAAACCAGAGAGGATCAATACCTGCCTGTTCGACCATGGGCATAATAACCGAAGTAGTCAGCACAACGACAGAGATACCATCGAGAAAACAACCGAGAATGACAAAGAAGACGGTGAGTGCACCGAGCAGGGCATAGGGGGAAAGCTCCATCGTAGCAATCCAGGTTGCCAGTAGTTTGGGTATTCCGGTAAATCCCATGGCGACGGTCAGAAACGCGGCCCCAGCAAGGATAAAAGCGATCATACAGGAGGTTTTGGTGGCACCCATCAGACCTTCAAGAAAGGTTTTCATGGAGAGTGTTCCGGTATACTTGGAGAGTACCAGGGAGAGAACAACACCAACGGCAGCAGCATCGGTGGGAGACGCGATTCCGCTGTAGATAGAACCGATCACCCCAGCTATTAGCAGTATAACCGGGATTAATCTGCGCGAACTTCGGAGCTTGTCTACCAATGAACTCGATTTTTCTCCAGCAGGGATTTGATCCGGATGAATAAGTGACCAGATTACTACATAGCCGATGAAAAGCCCAACAAGCAAAAGTCCTGGAAGTAACCCGCCAATAAAGAGCCGGGCAATGGACTGCTCCTTGGCAACCCCATAAACGATGAGAATAATTGAAGGCGGGATAAGCAGTCCAAGAGTTGCTGAACCGGCTAATGTACCTATGAGCATACTCTCGGGATAGTTGCGCTTGGCAAGCTCAGGAATGGACATTTTACCGATAGTAGCAGCAGTTGCTGCAGATGAACCGGAAACAGCTGCAAAGATACCGCATCCCAAAATGTTGACATGAAGCAATCTTCCTGGCAGGTGGGTAAGCCATGGGGAGAGACCTGCGAACATGTCTTCAGAGAGCCGGGACCTAAAGAGTATTTCTCCCATCCATATAAACAGGGGCAGTGCTGCAAGTGACCATGAATTTGAAGCTCCCCATACCGTTGTCGCCAGCACATCTCCTAAAGGTGCTTCGGTAAAGAGCAGCATTCCAACCATGCCAACGGTCATGAGTGAGAAGGCTACCCAGATACCGCTTCCCAGCAGGGTAAAGAGCACAAGCAGTAAAAAAAAGGTCATGGTAACTTCAGACATGGGTAAGTTCCTTCAAATTAAGAATCACCTTCATCATCCCCGCTTTCAAGTAGTTTTTCACCAGCACCGACATAACTTGGGGTGTTACCGACAAGGGAGCAAAGGAGCTCATCAAGCAGGGCAATCGAGAGAATAACCAGGCCAAGCAACATGGCAAACTGTGGAATCCAGATGGGGACTGCGACCATTCCCGGTGAAAGATCGTTATAAATATATGACTCTCGGGTCAGGCAAAAGGTGTACCAGGTAAAGTAGGTGGTAACCGAGGTAGCCAAGAGCAAACACCAAATTTCAAAAATATGTCTGAAGGATTTATTTAAGTGTGAAATTATCAGGGTAACGCGAATATGCCCCCCTTGTCTGAGAGTATAGGCCAGTGCCAGAAAGGAGGATGCTGCCAGAAAAAATCCGGTAAAATCTGCATAGGATGGAATA
>CAZWVC010000536.1:0-2542 GCA_964637245.1 uncultured Desulfocapsaceae bacterium | reverse complement strand
TGGGCTTTGCCTTCACTTCGTTGGATAGTTCGCGGTTCAACCAGTTTGACCTTGCAGGTGACACCCAGCATATCCTTGACATCGGCTTCAATCTTCTTTCTCAGTTTTTCTAATACCCTGATCTCATCGGAAAAGATAGTGCCACTCACCTCCACCTGAACAAGCATGGTGTCAAGGTTGCCCACTCGTTCCACTACAATCTGATAATGCGGTTCGACACCCTCAATACCCATAAGCACATGCTCAACCTGTGATGGAAAGACATTGACTCCGCGGATAATGAGCATATCATCTGTTCGGCCAGTTACCTTCTCCATACGTACCAGAGTTCTACCGCACTCACAGGTATCATAGATGAGACGTGAAATATCCTTGGTTCTATATCTGATGATTGGAAAGGCTTCCTTGGTAAGGGTGGTAAAGACCAACTCACCCTGTTCTCCTGGTGGTAATACTTCACCTGTCTCAGGGTCAATTATTTCAGGAAGGAAATGATCCTCGAATACATGCATGCCCTTGTTAGTCTGCAGACACTCCATGGCGACACCAGGTCCCATGACCTCTGAGAGGCCATAAATGTCAACCGCTTTGAGGTTTAGCTTGCGTTCGACCTCTTCGCGCATGTTCTCACTCCAAGGTTCTGCACCAAATATTCCTACTCTTAGTGACAGGCTGGCTGGATCAACATCTACTGCATCCATTGCTTCCGCCAGATTCAAGGCGTAAGAGGGTGTCGAAAGCAGAACTGTAGAGCCAAAATCCTTCATGATGTTGATCTGTCTTTTGGTGTTACCGCCGGATACTGGAATAACGGTGGCACCCATTTTCTCCGCCCCATAATGTGCACCAAGGCCACCGGTAAAAAGGCCATAACCATAAGCGTTGTGCACCATATCCCCCTTGTGCGCACCGGCACAGGTGAGTGCTCTTGCCATAACCGATGCCCATAGATCGATATCCTTCCAAGTGTACCCTACCACCGTCGGTTTGCCTGTGGTTCCCGAGGAGGCATGCACTCGTATTACCTCATCCATGGGGACAGTGAAGAGGCCGAAGGGGTAATTGTCACGCAGATCATCCTTGATCGTAAAAGGCAGCTTTTGCAGATCATTAAGGCTTTTGATATCCTCAGGCAGAACACCAGCAGCTTTCATTTTTTCCCGGTATGGACGAACTGTTTTATATACCCGCGCAACGAGATGCTGCAAACGTCGCAATTGAATCGACTCAAGACCCACGCGAGGCAGGGTTTCTATTTCTTCTTCCCAGAAAAGCGTTGACATGTATCCCCCTTACTTGGTTGCCTTTCTACCTTCTTCAAAAGCTTTCAAATTGACCTCTCGAAACCTTTCAGGCACCCGTTTTTCTATTACTTCTATACACACCGATGGGTCAATTGGTAAAAATGCTGACATGGCACCAACCATGACTACATTAACTGTTTTCACCTCACCTACAGCTCTGGCTACATCCAGCGCATCTACCGAGGTAACCGCAATGTCGTTTTCAACTAACATATCGAGTACATTTTCCGGATAGGTTGTCTGCCCGGTGGCAACAGCTGGTGGTAATATCTTCTGGGTATTTACCACAACCTTGCTGCCCCTGTGCAAATAGGGGAGATAGCGGGCTGCCTCCATCATCTCAAAGGCAACCAAAATATCGGCATTACCTGGTTCAATGAGAGGTGAATAAACCTTGGCACCATAACGAAGCTGAGCCGTCACCGAACCACCGCGCTGTGCCATGCCATGGACTTCACTCTTCTTAGCATCAAAGCCAGCAGCAAGCAGACTATACGCAGTAATTTCACTGGCCAGCAGGATACCCTGACCACCAACACCAGAAAAGAGGATGTTTCCCTGTTTTTCCATCATCCTTCCCCCCTTTTGGTTATTGCGTGGAATTTGCACAGTGAAGCACACTGACCACAATCGTTGCATAATATTTCATCAATTTTCGATATTCCCTTTTGTCTCTTTTTATATCCTCGTGCCTCGGCCTCTCCTTCAGCAAAAGCGGTCCAGCTAATTGCTGGACAACCCAAACGGATACAGGACATGCACCCAACACAGTTTTCCTGATTGGTGAAGTAGGTTACTGGCTTCTTATATTTTAGTTCAGGCAAAAGCACACAGGGAGCTTTGGAAATAACTACTGACGGTTCATCCAAATCAATAGCTTCGCGTAATAATTTCCTGGTCTCTGGAACTTCATGAGGATTTATCACATAAACATGTTTCACGCCAATTGAGCGACAAAGACCTTCCAGGTCAATTTCGCTAGCGGCCTCTCCTTTGATATTGCTTCCTGAAGTAGGATTGGGCTGCTGTCCAGTCATGGCTGTTATCCTGTTATCCAGGATAATCAAGGTTGAGGAAGAATTATTGTAGACAGTATTAATTAGACCGGTGATTCCCGAATGAATAAAAGTGGAATCACCAATTACCGAGACAACTTTATCATGAGCTCCTTCTCCTAAAGCCTTTGCCATCCCATGGGCAATGGGTACAGCTGCTCCCATACATACCGTCGAATCCAT
>CAZWVC010000535.1:0-2542 GCA_964637245.1 uncultured Desulfocapsaceae bacterium | reverse complement strand
GGTCGTGTTGGCTTTCTCAATGGATTTTCCACCTGAAAGCGGGTGAGCCGCCAGTACTATTCCCATTACCCAGCCGCTGGTGACATCTTCTATTTTCCTGGCATCCGTAACACTTATACTTCTATCAAAAACATCGTTAAAGAGGGCTTCTATTTCCCTGCTGTTCAGAGCAAGATCTTGTGTACTGAGATAAGAAACTGTGTTGCGGTTTCGAAAGGTTTTTGATTTGAGTTCGAATGGGTGTCTACTGGTTAGAACAAATTGGAGTTTTGGTGGTGATGTATCCAGGAGATAGGCAAGAAGGTAATTGGTGAGATCAGCATCTGCTATCAGGTGAAGATCATCAAAGACGATGAAAAGGCTTGAATGCAGGAACCTGTCAATATCTCCCAGGAGGATATTGGCACAACGCTGTAAATCAAGCGGGCCTATTTCGCCCTCTTGCATAATCTCTTCTAATTGCGGAGAGGCGAAATCTGCAAAGGTGTTTTTAAAACTATGTAAAAGGCCGGAGAGCAGGAGTACGGGATCAGCGTCCTCTTTGCCAATTTGATACCAGATATGGGTATAATTGTAATGCGATATATATTGGTATGCGAGGGTGGTTTTGCCTTGACCAGCCTGTGCTTCAATGGCGATTACCTTGTTGGTACTATCTTTTTGCGGCAACACTTTTTCAATGAGATGAGAGCGGAAAAGGGATTGACGTTCGTCGATTCGGGGTGGATAAAATTTATTTGACGGAATGGAAGAATGAAGCGGAGTTAATGAGGCATTCATGGCTTACCTTGTATTTCTTTTCTGGTCTCCTGTCTGTCCGCGGTACCATAAAAACTGGCGGCAGATTCCTCTTATGATATTTGACTCCTTTGAAGATAACTGTAATCGACCGAAGAATCTACGTATATTATTCATCCAATAGGAGTGGTTCTTTTCTTCCAGAAAGTTAATTTTAACCAGCGCTTCTTCCACATGCTGGTACATTCCTTCTAATTCAAAGGAGGTGGCGATTTGCGGAGCAGGTTCTATGTCTTTATGGTCATGGATTAGCCCGTGATAGAGCTCGTAACAATGAATGGCAACAGCCTGGGCCAGATTGAGCGAGGAAAAATCGGCCGTGGGAATTGCTGAAGTAGCATGACAGTATTTCAGCTCATCATTGGTTAGACCACAATTTTCAGGTCCGAATAATATTGCAGCCTGATTATTGGGCAGAATTTCCCACAAGCTAGAAACCAACTTTCGAGGACTTCGCTCTGAACCTCGCTGGCGCCCTCGGCGGGCGGTGGTTCCGATTAAATAGGAGAAGGGTTGTAGGGCGTCCTCAAGCCGAGTATGGGTCTCCATATTTTCTATGAGGTGTACGGCTTTATGCGTAGCCATCTTGGCCATTGGCTCATATTCGAGCGGCTGATCCCGGACAACAATCAAACGCGATAATCCCATGTTGAAAGCACTTCGTGCCGCTGCACCAACATTTTCTGGGAATTTAGGCTGAATAAGGATGATTGCTACATTATCTAAGATAGAAGTATCAGGCAACATTGGTGAGTTTCAAGGACAGAACTTAGCAGGCATTGTAGAGTAATAATGCTCTCTGCAAATCATTACAGAGAGCATTAAAATAGTCATTTAGGACAACTGATGTGTTAATTAGAATCAGCACGCACTCCGTCTTCAACAGAAATACGGCTTATTTTTTTATACTCCTCAGCTTGCTTGTCAGGCGTTGAAGGCATGAGCCTTTTAAGCAGAGGTACGACTCCCTTTTCAGATTTTTCAAAGAGTTCTTCAGCCTCTTTCAAAGTTATCTGCCAGGCTGGAGCAAATCCAGGTGCTTTTTCAAACATTATATCAAGTGCAGTCTGGTATACGAAGTACTGTCGTATTTCTTTTCTACCAGGTTTCTGGTTGAGAGACTGTACGGTGATCTGGAGATTGTCTCTCTCTTGTTTGAGTTTGTCAAGATCACCTTTTCTTCGCTCATTTTCAGATGAATCGATCTCCAATTTAGTATGTAGATGAGTACGTAACCGATCAACCTCTTTGGCAAGCTCCCGACGACGCAGAAAACCACGCATATAAATTACAATACAAAGTACGATGCCAAGTGCCAGTCCTTTCGCAAATGGATTAGTTATAACCGACATGAGCCAATTGGTTTCTTCCATGGTCTTATCCCTCCCAAAAGTGTATTTTCAACTGCGTCCGGTATGTTGCAGTGTGCGTTCTTTTCCAGAAATGAAGTGTATGCAGAATAAACTCACATAAGACTCTTTATGCGAAATATTGTACCAAGTCAAGCTGCAAAAGAAAAGCGCTCTTTAATCAATAACAAAACCTGCCTATCATTTATAATTTATTCATCTGCTGGGGAAAAATAAATTTTTCGTCGTCGCTGGTCAACATCCGTTAGGGTCACATTCAATTGTGCACCAATTTGATATGCTTTTCCAGTTATCTCACCGATTAGTCTGTATCTTTTTATATCGTATAAATAGTAATCATCTTTTAAAAGAGTCACCTCAATAACACCACTTAC
>CAZWVC010000534.1:0-2549 GCA_964637245.1 uncultured Desulfocapsaceae bacterium | reverse complement strand
ACGCTTTTTAACCTCTTTTCAAAGTCACCACGGTACTTTGTGCCTGCAACAAGAGATCCCATATCTAGAAGAAAAATTTCAACGTCTTGTAAAAGATCAGGAACATCTGAGTCTTCATTGCTCAGACGAGCAAGTTTATCGCCATGGATTGACAATGCGAGCCCTTCAGCCATTGCTGTTTTGCCTACTCCCGGTTCACCCACGAGCAGCGGGTTGTTTTTCTTTCGCCGGCAGAGAACCTGCATTATTCTGGTTATCTCCCCCTCTCTGCCAATCAATGGATCAAGCTTACCTTCCGCTGCCTGTTCGGTAAGGTTAACGGTAAACTCATCGAGTGCCTTTTCTTCGGCAGTGCCTTCCTTTTTCTTTGGTGCGCTGTCAGGAGGTTTGGGCAACGGTTCCTTTTGGAGATTTTCCGGAAGTTCATGAGAGACAAAATTAACTACAGCCATGCGACCGATTCCTTCTTTGCCGAGAAAATGCACAGCATGCGACTCCGCTTCAGAGAAAATGGAAACCAGCACATCACCGCTGTCTACTTCCATTTTGCCGCAGCTCTGCACATGGGCAACAGCTCGTTGCAAGACGCGGTTGAAAGCAAGTGTTTGGGCCGGTTCATTTTCCGCCTGCGGTGATAATTTGGGAATACCGCCAACGAAAAACTGCTCAAGCTCAGTTTTCAGATTATCGGTTGACCCGCCGCACTCAGCAATAATGTAGGTAGTGAGTTCGTCATGGAGCAGTCCATAAAGCATATGTTCGACAGTGACATACTCATGATTGTGATTCTTCGCTTCTCGTATTGCCCTGATAAGGGACATTTCCAGTGTTTTACTCAGCATAGCATTAGTTATATCTTAAGATTAAGGTCAAACGATCTCCAATGAGCATCGCAATGGAAAGCTGTTTTTTTGGGCCAGCTCATGTACAACAGAAACCTTTGTTTCTGCCACTTCCTTGGTAAATATTCCTGCAACCCCAACCCCTTCATGGTGTACGTTTAACATAATCCTGGTTGCCTCCGCGCCTGATTTATGAAAAACATTTTCCAGAACAGCAACTACAAATTCCATAGTAGTATAATCATCATTATGAAGGAGAACTTTATAGAGCTGTGGCTCCTTGGTCTCGATTCTGTCTTTGGTCGAGACAGAACCTTCCTTTTTAGTGTCGCTCATAGCCGATATTTAAATAATTATGAGTAACCTCTACTCTAGTTTCTAGAAGGTAAAATAGTTACGAATGAGACTTTTTCAATAATCAATTCCTCCGTCAGATAAGCTTCTGCAGATGGAATTAATATCCTGTCTTTTTTCTATTTTACCATTATTTTAAGAGATCTCACCAGTGGTTTTTTACCAGAAAGAGATGATAAAAGATTTTCAGGAACTGACATTTTCGCTCATCAGGGAAATGATTAGATTTTCGAGAATGAGACGCTCTGAGAGTCCCGATCCTTTCATGCGATATTCAGCAATTAGAATTTGCTCAAGCAGGATTTTCAGGGTTCCACATTGAAAATTTGCTGCTTTTGCAAATCCAAGAAAGAGAGCATAAGGATGACCTCCGAGAAGATCAGTCCATTGCTTAGTTTTTTTAAGTTTAGGGAGGTAATCTTCTTGAAAGTGTCGGACGGCCATGCCTTTATGGTAGGGAGGTGATGCTTGTAATTGCAAAGTACGGAAAATAAGGAGTTTGCGCAGATAGTTACGCAATGTTGCGAGTATTGCTAAACCATGAACGCCATTCTCTAACAGATGATGCAGGGTTGTAAGTGTCTTGGCCAATTGTTTTTTACCTATATTGTCTGTTAGTTCGAAAAGAGCGTCTTCCCTGCTCCTGCCAACCATCTGATCGAGATCCTTAAGCGTTATTTTGCGTTGATCACCAGTATAAAGCGCCAGTTTTTCTGTTTCCATGACAACTGCCACAGGATGGAATCCCACCCGTTCAAGAAAGAGTTCGAGAGCACCCGGTTCGATTGTCTTGTTGTAGTTCTGCAAGGTCTGCTGCAACATTTCCTGGAGCACTGATTTCTGAACTTTTTGCGCGGCCGCACTCCCCCCTTCTGCAACAGAGCAGTCAACTATGAGTCCGTTATTCTTGATATAGGTATACAGTCGCTTGCGCTTATCGACATTTTCAGCCGTGAGAATTAAAATATTTAAGGGTGGTAATCCTTTTTCGAAACTCTCAATATACTTTTCCGGAAGATCGAGTTGGTACGCAGCTGGTTTATCTTGCTGTTGTAGCATTTCATGGAGTGAGTCAGTCCACCCAAGATCTGTGGGTTTGGCCAGGCCAAAGAGGTTTTGCCACTGTTCGGTGGTCATTTCGGAGAGCGGTTGTCGCTCATGAGAAGGTATCGCAGCAAGGTGATACATATCCAAAAGATATTTCGCTGCACGCTGAGGCCGGTTTGCTTTAAATGCCTGAGAGGCTTTTTGCCAGACTGATTGGCTTATATTTTTAGAATGAAACAGGCGGGTGTCATTTATTCTGAAAATCTGGGATCCAGGCAGCAAACTGAAGCTCATCAGTTTAGCA
Organism: uncultured Desulfocapsaceae bacterium; assembly: GCA_964637245.1. Classification (GTDB taxonomy): domain Bacteria; phylum Desulfobacterota; class Desulfobulbia; order Desulfobulbales; family Desulfocapsaceae; genus Desulfopila_A. The sequence goes on along the minus strand of CAZWVC010000534.1, from coordinate 2 downwards.
AG
>CAZWVC010000533.1:0-2557 GCA_964637245.1 uncultured Desulfocapsaceae bacterium | reverse complement strand
TCTCTTGTCTACGAAGATTTAGATATTACTTTCAGATCAGTACGGGATTTATTCACCCATGAAGTGCACAATCTCATAATCGATGATAATGAAACCTATAGAAAACTTCTTGACTTTGTGAGCAGTTTTGCACCAGAGCTCAAAGACCAGATAACCCTCTATACCGATGATACTCCTATTTTTGAAGCATATGGCATTGATACTGAAATAAATCGTGCCACAGAGAAGAAGGTTTGGTTGAGATCTGGAGGGTATATTATCATCGAGAGTACTGAAGCACTTTCAGTTATAGATGTAAACACCGGTAGATTTGTGGGAAAGAACAATCTGAATGAGACCATATTTAAAACTAACATGGAGGCGGCAAAAGAGATTGCCTACCAGCTTCGACTGCGAAATATTGGTGGAATAATCATTATTGATTTCATTGATATGGATAATGAGGAACATCGGGAAGAGTTGTTTGCGTACTTCAAGGAAGCTGTCAAAAAGGATAAGAGTCGAATAAATATTTTAAGGCTGTCTGAATTTGGTTTAGTGCAGATGACACGTAAGCGCAGTTCAGAAAACCTTACCCAGATGATGTGTGAACCTTGCCATTATTGTGCAGGAGAAGGGATTCTCAAGTCGCGCCGTACTATTTGCTATGATATCTTTCGGAAAATCAGTAGAAATGCGGAAAGAACTGGTGGTTTTTCCATTACTTTACGGGTAAACCCGCGTATTGCCGATATGCTCAACAAAGAAGAAAAAAATACGCTTACCCAGCTTGAGAAGGACGTACATAGAAAATTGATTGTAGTACCGGTTAAAGATCTACACATAGAAAAATACGATATAATTTGGCATCAATAATTTCCATTTAAAAGAAAATGCAACTTCATAGAAAATCAAAAGGTAGTGGTTTTGGTAAATTTCTTCTCTTGGTCGTCCTCGCTCTAATTATTGGCGGGGGTGCATATATAGCGGTTGTATTTTTTGAAAAAGAACAACCAAGTATTACCTTGGGCGGGAGTACAGAATATTTGGGTAAAGATGCGACATTCAACTTATCAGCAAGTGATGCAAAAAGCGGATTGCGCACCCTTAGCTTTACGATACAACAAGGTGATAAAAAAGTTGAAATTATTAACGTAGCATTCCCAAGAAGAGGTTATTCGGGCAAAATCGGACCTGCCTCCTATATGAAGGATATTAATTTCAAGCTGGATAATTCAGGATTAACAGATGGAGAAGCCGAATTAATTTTAAGAGTCTCCGATTATTCTCTTCGAGGGTTATTAGCTGGCAACATCAATGAATTTCGTAAAAAGGTAACTATCGATACCCAGGCTCCCAAAATACGTCTGCTTCATGCAGAGAGGTATATAAGTCCTGGTGGGAGCGGCATTGTTATTTATCAACTTCAGGGCTCAGCAATCAAGCACGGTGCCGAGTTTGCCGGTCATCTTCACCCAGGACACCCGATTGGCGATGGACGAGATGATGTTTTTATTGCTTATATTGCTCTGCCATATGACACCAAAACTATAGGAAAATCTGAGTTACTGGCAGAAGATGCTGCAGGAAACAGGAGCAATCTAGCATTTTCACCAATTTTCAAAAAGGTCGCGCAGCGCAAGGATAAAATAAACGTTGGCGATAACTTTCTCTCTGCTAAAATACCTGAGTTTGAGCAGTATTATCCGCAAATGCAAGGTAGTATGGTCGAAAAATACCTCTACACCAACAGGGAAGTGCGCAAAGCTAATAATCAGAAGATTTTCGATCTCTGTCAGAGTCCTATTTCTCAAAGACTGTGGAAGGATAGATTCACCCGTATGCCGGGTGCATCAAAAGCTGGATATGCAGATCACCGCACCTATTATTATCAAGGTAAGGAAATTGACCGACAAGTCCACCTGGGAATGGATATAGCATCCACTCAGCGAGCTGAAGTTAAAGCTGCCAATAGGGGCAAGGTAGTCTTTGCAGATTATCTCGGAATCTACGGGAATATGGTGCTGCTTGATCATGGTCAGGGAGTGTTTAGCCTCTACTCACATTTAAGCGCTATACAAGTGGCGATAGGTGATGAAATAGATACTGATGTTGTGCTTGGCCTGACTGGTACCAGTGGTATGGCCGGCGGTGATCATCTCCACTTTTCGGTGCTCATCAACGGAATATTCGTCACCCCAAAGGAATGGTGGGACCAGCAGTGGATTAATGTTACCATCGATGATCCCATTGCCGATTCACGCTTTTAAGTTGCAATCTAGGAGCCTGTCGGAAAAAGCAATTTTTCCTAATCTCCGCGTTATTTTCTGAAAATCAATACTCCCGATATCAACTATATGGCTGTGCTTGATTTTCAGAAAATACCTTAATCATAGAGCAAATAGCAATCCTCCGACACACTCCTAGAGAGTTTTTAATTAGCGCAGATATTTTGTACATATCAGGTCATGCGAATGCGTTCGCAATCGGGGCATATCCAGGTAGGTCCATTGCTTATACCCCAGCGGTTTTCTTTGAAACATTCATCGCAAATTTGAAAGCCACAGGGGCAGCTCCA
>CAZWVC010000532.1:0-2571 GCA_964637245.1 uncultured Desulfocapsaceae bacterium | reverse complement strand
CCATCGTCAGCATTTAATCTGAGGCACTCTTCAAAAATATGCTGTGCCTCTTGCCACTTTTTTGCTCTGAATAGAGCCAGAGCTTCTGGAAATAAGTTCGTGCATATATGTTTCATCGACTTGGTGATTTCTTCTTGTTTTCGTATCTCATAAATATGCACCGGCTGAGTTTTCCCTCCGAGTAAAAACAACCCGAGTTCGCGAATGTCAATTCCAGTTACATCCTCAATAGCTTCTTTAGTTGCCAGGATCTGCGTACCAAGTTTTTTATTTAACCCCTCTATACGGGATGCCGTGTTAACAATATCTCCAACCGGAGCATATTCAAAGTGATCTTCCGCACCAATATTGCCCATCAGTAAATGACCTGAATGCAGACCAATACGTGTCGGCAAAGGAGTATCAGGATGTTGCCGGTTAAATTCTTCCACGGCTTCAGTAATTTTTAGGGCAGCTTTGCAGGCGTTTTCCCGTAAAATTACCAACGGTTGGGATGACGGCCACATAGCCAGCATAGAATCCCCTATTACATTGCACACCAATCCATCCTGGCTCTTTACCTCTCTAAAAAGGTACTGATAATATTCCTTGATCAACACAGACATTTCCTCCGGGGGAAGGTTCTCGGAGAGGGTGGTATAGTTCTTGGCATCGGTCATCAAACAGGCACTGTAAACCATCTGATCACCCTGCTTGATAAAGGAGAGGTCTTTAGCGAGTTCCTCTACCACATTATTGGGAAGATAGTATCCCAGGGCTTTGCTAATATTGCGACGTTCACGCTGTTCGCTCAGATAGGCTGAGACTGTAGCCACTAAAAATGCTGTAGCAGGTAGAAGCACTAGTGGAATGATCAGTGGTGTCCAAGTACCGATGACTGAGAATAAAGTATGCGCCACAAAAAGAGATATTCCTATGCTCCCCAATAATAACGGAACTGCAATTATGGGTTGCAGGAAAAAACTAATCAGACAGGCTACCGCTGCACAAAGAAAAACGAGCAGAAATGAAGCATAGGGGGATAGTCTTTGAATCGAACGATTTTCTGCAAGATTGGTGAAGACCGTTGCAGCCATTTCTACACCACTGAGATCAAGACCGTCGGCCTGGGAAAAAACAGTATAAAAGCCATCTTTCTGATTAGACCAGGTGCGACGGGCAGCCCCAACGAAGATTGCTTTTCCATGTATTATTTTGGCAATATCTCCACTCTCACTCTTGTCTGGTTCAAGAATATCATGATAGGTTAACGTCGTATGGGTGGCGGGGGGGCCATGAAAATCAATTGATACTATACCGGTACCGCTATACATGTTTATCAATGCCCACAGATTTTGATTTGCTGGTGAACTATCGCCTTTCAATACTGCAACATCTTTGCTGAGCAATAGGTTTCGAAGATCCTGATTTTGGTTAAACACCAACCGCATATTCCGCATAGTCTCCACCAGTCCGGGACTGGCAATTGCCTGGCTGGCTTTCTCGGGTAAATCTTCATTATTTAATGCTATATGTTTGCTAAGCAATGAACGGAGCCTGTCGTATTGGTCGAGTGTAGCAGTCTGAAAAGCTACCGCCGGTAGGGTTGGAATATCACCCGAGGTATCCTTAAACAACCAGGCTTTATCTACTCTTACTGGTAATTTTGGCAAAGGAAAGGGGGCAAGTGCAAGGGCAGCCTCGGCAATTGGCTGAATCGGCGGGACCAGAATATCCAGTTCGATATTGCCGCTATGCATCGATTTTGGAGAAGACTCAAGTGTTTTATGCTCGAGTTTTTCTACCAGTATAACGTTGCCTGCCCGCCGTATTGCCTCGGCAAAGGCAAGATCGTCTTCCTTCTGTTTATCTTCACCAAAGTGGACATCAAAGACAATGGTCTTTGCTCCATATTGCACCAGTCTATCAACCAAAGCGGCATGGATGGTGCGTGGCCATTTGCCGTAATGCATATCAAGGCCCAGCATTTTTGAAGATTCATGGTCAATATTTACAATAACTGCATGTTGTGTTGACACACGTTGCCCACGAAATTTAAACAGCAATGCCAGTCCAAATTGCTCTTCAATTCTCTGGCCATAAGGAGAATAGAGCAAGCCGCAACCTGCAATTGTCAACGCTAGAGCCGTGAGAATTGCATGTTTGAGCCGTTTCATGACGGAAGGGATAGTCCTGTTATACCTGGATATTATAAGCAGCTATCTTATTCAGCAGTCCCTGACGTGATAAACCCAGTTTTTTAGCTGCTTTGGTCTGATTGCCATCGAGTGATTCCAACGCTTCACGTATCAAACGCTCTTCAAGCCGCTTAACTACATCCTTTAAAGTATCACCGCTTTTTTCGGATTCGTATTCCTGAGAATCGCTCTGCAATTGCCTGATTTTGTCAGAAAGATATTCATGGGAGATGGTTTTTCCTCCTGCAGCCATAGTCACCGCTCTTTCCATCTCATTTTCAAGCTCCCTGACGTTGCCTGGCCAATCGAACTGCATCAAGAGGTCAAGAGCCTGAGGTGTGAGGGTAGGTTCCGACTTCCTGTTTTTAGCTGCATACTTTGCAAGAAAATGGCT
>CAZWVC010000531.1:0-2576 GCA_964637245.1 uncultured Desulfocapsaceae bacterium | reverse complement strand
GCCGGATCAGCTACAACCAATTACTTGATGTTTTTTGGAAAAGTCATAATCCTGCGAAACGCTCGTGGTCACGACAATATAAGAGAGCGATCTTCTACCACGATGAGTCTCAGCGCCGGAGGGCAGAAACATCCAAAGCTACTCTGGAAAAAAAGAGTGGTAATAAAGTACGGACTGAGGTGAATCCACTCCGATCCTTTACCATGGCCGAAGATTATCACCAGAAGTATCTTCTCAAGGGGAATAAGGAACTGAAGAAAGAGTTGGAACAAATCTATCCGTTGCATAAGGATTTTGTTGACTCAACGGCGGTAGCACGTCTCAATGGTTATATGGGTGGCAATGGCGATAGGGACCAGTTGTCACTTGAGATAGAACAACTCGGTTTGAGCATTGAAGGCAAACGATTGTTACTTGAACTTGTTGGCAAGCAGTGATTTATAAAATGGCTTTATTAGCATCATTGTGATGAGCAGAACAGCCAACTGGGACCGGAAACCAAAACCACCAAACAAAGTCTATTCTTTATAGTTGTAAGTTTCAGACACCAGAATTCTGGCTAAAGAAAATATACAAACATCTATTACACAACACAAATGAGGAAAGGAAGTATGAAAGATCGAAAATACATGTCCTTAGTAGCTATTCTAGTTGTGTTCCTGTTTAGCGGTTGTACTAGCCATCAGTCCACGGTGACGAGAGTTTCAAACCAAAGTGAAGCAAATATTCGTACGGTACTTCAGTCTTATGTGGCTGGTCGGCAAGCACGGGACCTGGAGGCAGTGAAAGCTGTTCTAGACCCAAACGTCGACCAGTTGACCTCTCGCGGGGAGTGGAGACGTGGAATTGAAGCAGCCACGGCTGGTATGAAGCGAAGCAGTAAGAAGAATCCCGGTAACCGCACCCTGACGGTAGAATCGGTACGTTTCCTTAGCCCTGATGTTGCTCTGGCCGACGCGCGCTATACTATTAAAGGTACCAATGGTCCTGATCGCATCCTGTGGAGCAGCTTCACCTTAGTCAAAAGCTCTGACGGGAGGTGGCGCATCACCTCCATCCGAAATCAGAAACCGACGGGCTGAGCTATCTCAGTTTTCATCATTTTAACATTCGCACACCGAATGGAGTATTGGCGAGATGATAGCCTTGCCCGACGAGTGGATGCACCTGACGGTAAGATTACCAACTCAATTATATGTAATTTCAAACATTTCTGAATCATTACCTTCCTTCTGTTCACCTCTTTTCGTAAATGTACGCTTTGTCAAAATTCTCTGACAACGTAGAGTCGCTCGACAGCCTAGAGCTATTAAGTATGTGACATTTAGTTGTAGATATTGCTGCTTTTTCTGAGGTCGCGACGAAGGGTTCTAACCAGGCTCGGTAAAAGAATGAATAACTATTCCATTTCTCAATAGATTAATTGCAAAGAATATTCTGGTGCTATTGTTCTATCATACATATTATTTATCAGTATTTTAATGCTTTTAAAACAAAGTAAAGAAGAGCAAACATAACAATACTTGACCAAAAAAATACAGCTCTATTGACGAGAGAAACAGAAACAACGATCGTTTTTTATTGGAAAGGGATTCAATAGCGTCAATGCCCAAGTCTTCAAGAGTAACCAAATACCTTTATTTGCTTCTAATTTTGCTGGTGTTGTTGGCCAGCCGGCCACTCTCAGCAGCAGAAACCGCCACCGGCCCCCACATACGAGTGAGCCTGGTCGGTGAAAATACAGCCGTTACACCTAGCAGAACCCATTGGATTGGGATTCTTTTTGAGCCTGAGCTACACTGGCACACCTACTGGCGCAACCCGGGCGACTCAGGTGAACCTCCAAAGGTAGTGTGGAAGTCACCAAAAGGGGTACAAATTGGCCAGTTGCAATGGCCGATTCCTCAACTGATACCCGTCGCCCACTTAATCAACTATGGCTATGAGGGAGCTACTCTGCTGATGGCTCCGTTGACCCTTGAACCAGGGTTTTCTGAGAAACAGTTAACCATTGAGGCGGAACTATCCTGGCTGGTGTGCAGGGTTGATTGCATTCCTGGCTGGGCTTCATTGGATATCACCCTGCCCGTTTCAGATCAACAGACAAAATCCGCCTATGCTAAAACCTTTGCCACGACCCGTGAACAGCTCCCTGGAGAGGAAATGCTCAGCGGCAACCATGAGATCACACCACAACATATCAATCTGAGATATACCCCCCCGTATGATGCTGACTGGTCGCTGCTCCCCCTGAAATCAGAGATTATTCAACACAATCAGCCACAGACTGGCCATTTGATAAATGGACAGCATATCCAAACCCTAGCACAATCTGATTACTTTGAAGCCGGCAACCAGTCGCTGATGTTTCTGCTGACCGATGGCGAACAGGGATACTATCTTACCAGTAGTCCCAATATGGTAAGCGGGGTAAAGTTTGAGCAATCAGACCATTCTCTGCTTCTGCTCGCCCTCATGGCATTCGCTGGCGGGCTGATCCTCAACCTTATGCCCTGCGTGCTGCCCATATTATCGATCAAGGCGTTGTCGCTACAGCAGGACACAAGCACAATTAG
>CAZWVC010000530.1:0-2579 GCA_964637245.1 uncultured Desulfocapsaceae bacterium | reverse complement strand
CCGATTGCCCCACTCCAACCGTTTCAATAATGACAACATCAAAACCAGCTGCTTCACAGACCAGCATGGTTTCCCTGGTTTTTCCAGCAACCCCTCCAAGGGTACCACTGGATGGTGATGGTCTGATAAATGCCATATCATTTATGGCAAGCCTCTCCATCCGGGTTTTATCACCAAGAATTGAGCCACCACTGCGGCTGCTACTGGGGTCGATTGCCAGCACCGCCACCTTCAAACCTAGTTCCGTCAACATAGTACCAAAACTCTCAATAAAGGTACTTTTTCCTGCTCCGGGAACCCCTGTTATTCCAAGCCTAACAGCAGAGCCACACTGAGGAAGTAGCCTATCAATGATACTTCTGGCAAGTTCCTGGTGTTGAACCAGGGCGCTTTCAATTAGAGTGATAGTTCTTGCCAAAATAAGCCTATCTCCAGTTAGTACGCCATCAATATAGTACTCAGCTTCTTTTATCATGAAGAATTTCTAGAGTAATAGCAATTTGCCTTTTCTCTCATAAAGGTGAGATAGGAAAAGAGCAGACAAGTTAATCTCTTATGAAGAGAGTAACTTGTCTGCTTTTTGAGTTGAATAAATAAAGTTGTATACCCTATCTTTAGGGAATATATTTATCTTCCAGCAGGGACATAGTTCTATCAGCTGATTCGGGAACTGGTGTACCGGGCCCAAAAACCGCTTGTACTCCATGATCATAAAGAAACGTGTAGTCACCTGGCGGTATAACACCACCAGCAACGACCATGATGTCATCACCGCCAAGCCTTCTCAGCTCGTCTACAAGAGCTGGAACCAAAGTTTTATGGCCCGCAGCAAGGCTTGAGGCACCAACCACATGTACATCATTTTCGATGGCCATTTTCGCTGCTTCTTCAGGTGTCTGAAACATAGGACTGATATCCACATCAAAGCCTAAATCCGCGTACGAACTTGCAATAACCTTTATTCCCCGGTCATGCCCATCCTGTCCCATTTTGGTCACCAGTATTCTCGGGCGTCTGCCATGCTGCTGCAAAAAGCTTTCTGTTCTTTGCTGCAAACCACTTATAATTTCACTATCATCACCATATTCGGATGAGTATGCCCCTGAAATACAGCGAGTTGTGGCAACATATCTGTCAAAAACCTTCTCCAAGGCATCGGAAATCTCACCGACCGTTGCGCGTGCTCTGACTGCAGGAAGCGCAGCTTCAAGTACATTACCATCGCTTTCAGCAGCAGCAGTTAATGCAGCAAGCGCCGACGCCACTGCCTCCTCATCTCTACTTGCTTTTATTTCTTGCAATCTGGCAATCTGTTCATCACGCACGGTGACTGGCACTTCTCTTATTTCAAAATCAATTGCTTCATCGGGCAATTTGTATTTATTAACACCCACGATGACATCACTGCCTTGATCTATCCTTGCCTGCTTTCGTGCAGCAGATTCCTCAATACGCATCTTTGGCATACCGGACTCAATTGCCTTAGCCATGCCACCAAGTTCTTCAATTTCATCTATTATTTTCTGGGCCTCATCAACAATGCTCTTAGTTAATGATTCAATATAATAGGAACCACCAAGAGGATCTATCACATGGCAGACCTCCGTTTCTTCCTGAATGAGAATTTGAGTATTTCTGGCAATTCTCGCGGAGAAATCAGTCGGTAACCCTATTGCTTCATCAAACGAATTGGTATGCAGCGACTGAGTACCGCCAAGTACTGCAGACATCGCTTCAAGAGTCGTACGGATCACATTATTATAAGGATCCTGCTCGGTAAGACTCCAACCTGAGGTTTGGCAATGGGTTCGCAGCATGGATGATTTTGGATTCTTTGGATCAAATTGACTCATCAATCTATGCCAGAGAAAACGTGCTGCTCTAAGCATGGCAATATCCATAAAGAAATTCATGCCAATACCAAAGAAGAAAGAAAGCCTAGGCGCGAATGTATCTATGTCCATGCCGGTAGCAAGTGCGGCTTTTACATACTCAACACCGTCAGCCAAGGTAAAGGCGGTTTGCAGCACAGAATTGGCACCTGCCTCCATCATATGATATCCGCTGATACTTATGGTGTTGTATCGTGGCATATTCTGGGAACAGAATGCCATTATATCGGAAATAATCCGCATTGATGGTGTAGGTGGATAAATATAGGTATTACGGGTCAAATACTCCTTGAGTATGTCATTCTGAATGGTCCCCATGAGTTGTTCATGTTTAACGCCCTGCTCTTCTGCAGCAACTATATAGCCTGCCAAAATGGGAATTACCGCCCCATTCATAGTCATGGATACAGACATTTTATCCAGTGGAATGCCATCAAAAAGGATTTTCATATCCTCAACTGAATCAATCGCCACACCAGCTTTGCCTATGTCCCCAGCGACCCGAGGATGATCAGAGTCATACCCTCTATGGGTGGCAAGATCAAAGGCAACAGATAAACCTTTCTGACCAGCATCCAAGGCTTTACGATAGAAAGCATTCGATTCCTTAGCTGTGGAAAAACCGGCATATTGACGGATGGTCCAGGGCCGCCCTGCATACATAGTTGCCATAGGTCCGCGAACATA
>CAZWVC010000529.1:0-2585 GCA_964637245.1 uncultured Desulfocapsaceae bacterium | reverse complement strand
TGCTTGTGAAGTTGTTCTAACTCATCCTCAAGAGTAAATATTTCTTGCATTATTGCAGGCTTGACCGAGTGCGCAGGTAATCTATTTTGAGTTTCATCGAGTTTAGACTCAAGATTTTTAATTCTTTTACGCAACTCTTTGAGTGATATATCCATTGAAGATAATTTCTACATTAGTGATGATTTGGAAATAATTCTTTCCTGATCAGGTTAAGTTCATTATCCATGGGTTTTCTTCTTTCAATTGAATAAAAAACATGGCTACCTACCTGTCCTTTTTTTTGAAATATTATTATTTCAAAAAATTCGGAGTTCTGTTCTTGTTGTTCAACCCACAGCACCTTTTCAATTTCCAAGGCAAAATCTTCACAGATTCTTTTGGCAAATTTTTCAGGATTTGCAGAGACCGAATAGCCACTACCAGTGTTGGTGAATACACAAAGATAAGGTCGCATAAAGGACACAGATTTTAAAGATTCTTCCAGGTTGATAATTTTCAGATCATATGCACCTGGAAACCAGGAAATTGGATCTTTATTGTCAGTCTTTTTCCCATCCCAACTGTATCTTCCAGTAAAAATTGCCATATAGACCTCATTTACAATCTAAAATCGTTTGCATCCCAAGACCATAAACCATAAAAAATGGCTCTGCGATAAAGATAATCACCAGAACCATTTTTGTTATTACTATGCGATATTTTTTACATTATAACGATCTTCTGTCCTCCATACTTGAAAGAACACGTTCTTTTTTGGTGTGAATTCCCAATGCCTCTCTCTTTTTCTCAATATGGGCAATCATAAGTCTCGCCATATCGTATGGATTGTCAGCAAATCCCCATTTACCGAAGTCTTTGCTTTCAAGTTCCTCAAATAGATGTTTTTCAAAATTTGTCCCCTGAACTATTGGGAAGGTATGCCCAAACACGGTGTATACTCCGCTGGCAACAAAGTATTGGCCAATGGCAATGGCTTTCTCACTCATCCACTCAGGTGCGCAACCAGCAGCAGGCAGATCGGCAATTGAGTCTCCAAGACCGCCGACACGAACCATCTCCGATGCAGCAACAAGAATTCTACTATTATCAACACATGCTCCCAGACCAAGAACAGGTGGAATGCCGACTGTTTCGCATACCTCGGCAAGACCATCACCCGCAAGCGCTGCTGCACCTGGGGTTGTTAAACCTGCCTTACACAGTGCGGATTGGGAACAGCCTGTCTGTAAAACAAGGATATCGTTTTTGATGAGTTCCTTCACCAGTTCTACATGAGAAAAATCCTGTTTAGAACGAGGATTTGTACAACCAACAACTCCGGCAACACCTTTTATTCTGCCATTGATGACATTTTCATTTAACGGTTCATAACCGCTTCTAAAAGATCCCCCTAGCATATATTTGATATACTCATGGGAAAATCCATGTATTCCCCGAGCCACATTTGTAGGGATCTGTATATCATGACTCCGTGTTTTATATCTCGATATCGCCTTGATTATAATTTCATCAGTACACGTTGTTGGGTCATGCTCATCAAGCTCAATATGAGTAGCTCCTTCGATTTTCGCTCTGTAATTGGTTGTAATAAATTGCGTGTCGTAACATTCGGCGACCTTTAAAAGATCTTGTTTTATACATTGTATGTCAACGGTCATTGCATCTATGGCACCAGTAACAAGGACAGCTTCTGTAGATGAAAAATTTCCGGCATGTGGCAATCCATGACGAGAGAGAACATCAAGTCCTGAGCAGCACATCCCGATAAGGTTTATTCCTTTTGAGCCTGCATCAGATGCTAGTTTTTTAAGATCAGGGTCTTGTGCCGATACCATCATAGCCTCGAGTAAAATAGGTTCGTGTCCATGAACAATGATATTGATTTGATCATCTTTTACTACCCCCATATCCATTTCAACTTCAACAGGTGCAGGAGTTCCAAAAAGGATGTCGGAGATATCTGTTGAGACCATTGAACCACCCCAGCCGTCAGCTAATGCAGTTCGAGAAATCTGTTTAGTGATATTTTCATAATCCTGATCAACCCCCATTGCTGAACGATGCATCATTTCCATGATTTCACGCATGGCACCGCGTGGAACAATGCCCTCTTTTCTCCACGATTCAAGTGTTTTCTCGGGAACCCTCTTTACCATGGGGATTTCACCATCAACTTGGGTATAGGTTAGTTCCAGCTCCTTATACAAATCGAGGGCAACGTCCTTCAGCTCTCTATCTGCTGTTTCAATATCTAACGCTTCTGCCACTTCGATGAGTTTCTGGGGATCTTTGACAGTAAAATCCTTAACCTTACCTTCAATAACTCCTTTAAATAGCTCTAGCATGGCCATACCGTGATCGGTATGCGCAGCTGTACCGGCAGCAACCATTCTGCCGAAGTTTCTGGCAACTATGGTATCAACCGTTGCTCCGCAAACACCAACTCGATCATATGGATTGTTGGTATTCATTCGGCAGGGTCCCATGGCACAGTGTTTACAACATGCAGACTGGGCACCTATAGGGCACGCCTTCATTTCATTTGCTCTATCAAAAAAGAGCTCAACTCCATCCTTTCTTGCCTT
>CAZWVC010000528.1:0-2585 GCA_964637245.1 uncultured Desulfocapsaceae bacterium | reverse complement strand
CATGGCCTTCGTTAGCGAGGGTTCGCGGTAGAAAACTACAGCTTCATCCTCGATGCCTTAGCCATAAACCTTTCAGAATCGTGAAATATCCGGCTAGAGGCAGTAAAGCCGGATTTTTTATATATTTAGTCCCTCTTGTATTCTCACCAGTTGTCTGCTTACCTAAGTCAAATTTAAATTGGTTTCATTGAATAGGTGTGCAAAGCGAGTGCCAACGGAGAATTGAGAAGATCCCGGGTTGTTTATCTGAATTAATCAGAGAAAAAGATTACGTCTGCTTCTGAGTTTAGCTAGAATAGCGGCGTGCGAGTGAGAGGTCGAAGTTGAAGATATTCTTAATTATTCTTGAGTTAAATAATGCTTCGGTTTTTTTTACATGAGTATGTGATAACCAGGTACTTCCAAACTTCTGCTATCCCTTCAATTCAAGGTCGATTTTATTTAGCAGTTTAAAGGAAATACAGGTAGTCTCTTCTTGATAAATAATGTTACAAAAAAGAGCGTTTTGTACAAAACTGTATTGAATATTATCTTTCCAGAAGGTGAAACTCTTTCATGAATTTCCGGTCGATATAATCCTTGATATAAAAAGAGGCTTTGCCACCCCAGGTAATTGGACCTTTTTGCAGGGCTCCTCTGTTTCTGCCAAGATTGAAAATTAACAGGTAATTGCCTCCAGGATTAAATTTTTGCAGTTCCTTGCCGTTTAAGGCAGCTATTACATTATCACGGAGAATCGGATTTTCCCGTACAGCGTATACCCCTACTTTGGCGAGGGGCTCTGGGGAAAAATAGATACAATCACCACCGCCGAATATGTTTTCAAATTCTGTACTTTGCAGATAACTGTTTACCGGTAGACCGCCATCCGGGCCTGTGGCAATACCAGAAGAAGCGAAAATAGAGGAGGGTTTCACACCTGTAGCCAGGAAGATGATATCGGGGGTGTGCTGCTCCCCATTTTCCAAGGTAATTGTACCATCGACAATATTCTCGACATAACCTGATTCATTTACCTCAATACCATGATGTTTAAAGGTATTCCGAATTATCCGCTTGATGGAACTACCAAAATCACCCATAAGCTTGGTGCCCGCATAGAGCCGTACCGCGATGTCTTTGCATCCGGTTGTATGGGCAAGGTGATATGCGTTACCGGCTATTTCGACTGCTGCTGGCCCTCCGCCAATAATCGAAATGGAAATTTTGTTATTCTCGCAGAGGGCTATTATCCTTTGCTGGGCTTCCAACAAACGTTCGATTGGTTTTGCCGAAAAGATGTTGTGTTGGGCACCCTCAATTGCAGAAAAGGGAACAAAGCTACCTACATTGCAGGATAATACTTCATATGGGATCTGCTCACCCGACTCGATGAGGACACAGTTTTGTTTAGCATCAAGACCGGTAACTTTAGTTTTGATAAATGTTCCACCCTGACGTTCAACAACAAAACGGGTATTAAAGCGGATGTCATCAGAGGCATAGAAGGTGCTGAGCATGCCAGGACCCATCCCTGAGTAATAATGATAATCAGATGGTTGGATGACCGTGACTTCGTGGCCAGCTTCGACAATTTCTCCCAGACTTGCTAAAAGCATCATATGTGCATGTCCACCGCCAGCCAAAACCAGTCGTTTACCCATGAGAACCCTCCATTATATTATCAAGCAATGATCCCAGTTGTTCGAGGTGGTATTTCTCTTCCTGGGAAATTCGTTCAAGCATCTTTTTGTTTTCCATATCTTGGGTTGCCCGCCCTGCACGAGTGTATAGATCAAGAGCCTGGGCTTCTATCGCCATTGCAAGGCTGATGACTTCATCTGGTTTCTCGAAATCAGGTTTGAAGCGATCGACAAACTCCTCAGTGGTCATGCCTCCTTCAATGGCATCTTTTCTGAGCATGGTCTCAAAAGCACCTCTATCGCTTTCGCCTGTCAAGCGCACGTATTCATCAAAGAGCTTGTCTTTATGAACATCTTCGATATCAGCAAGTTTTCTGAAAAGCTGAATGACATGAGGTGAATTGACCTTTTGCATCATATCCAGATAGAAATCCTGTAACCCCTCTTCCAGGGAGTAAGCTGTTATTAGAATTTCCTCTTTTGAATCGAGATCAAGGAATAGCTGCATTCCCTGAGTTTCCCGGCCGATTGCTTCGATACCGTGCCATGCCTTGATGCCACCACTAAGATTGATGACGTCTTTAAAGCCCTCACTAACTAATTGTTGAGCCGCAACGCGACTCCTGCCGCCGATTGCTCAGTAGACCAGGATTGGTTTATCCCGGTTGAGTTGATCTAAAGACTCTCCCAAGAGTGGCAAGGGGATGAGTTTTGCACCAGCTATGTGTGATTCTTCATATTCGGATGGTTGACGCACATCAAGAAGTTGAATTTCGTTTTCCGATCTTTCCAACAATTTTTGTGCTTCTTTACTGCCAAGAGATTTTACGGGAGTGAAAAACTGTTTCCAGTGCATGACATACCTCATTTAAGTATTGTTGATAGGATGCCGATCGCTATTTTTTCTAAAGTAATTATCAATATTATCTTATGCTCAAAAAAGATCAAGAACCATAATTCATG
>CAZWVC010000527.1:0-2593 GCA_964637245.1 uncultured Desulfocapsaceae bacterium | reverse complement strand
TATAGAGTACGCCGAGATAAGAAATAATCACCTGCCTAATGCCTAACCTGCATATTTCATGAAAATAATTGTCAAGCTTAATAATTAATATTCATTTCAATATGTTATGCAATGTTTTTGGGCTAATTTTTAAGATACACTTTGTAACTATAGCTGCACAGTCCCCAATCCCGCGATTTTCACCCTCCGGGTGGATCGAGAAAGCTCGCTATCCCGCGTCGCTCAAGCGAAATGCATACAAAAGTATAGCACTTCGCTAGTCTCCTCGGCTAGCAAGCTATCTCGACCCATGAAACATGCAGGCTAAGTAAATATAGTACCCGGAGATATTGTCACATCATCAAATGTAACAACTCGAACATATCATAATTTTCAATTACTTAGACATGTTAACTGGGTGACTGTTTTTATTTGGTACTATGCTGGTTCTATGAAATGGATAGATATTATATGCCAGATATGGTTTTGTTTAAACATAACAAAACATGAAACCCTTGAGGTTTACTAAAGGATGTAAGGGAGGGGGCAACTAGTTAGTTCCCGTCCTAAAACTACCCTTCTGTTCAATCTCAGCGTTGCGGCTTAGATTTTTATCCTCGGAGGTAAGCACCCTTAAACACTGGGCATAAACTTCGACTCCGAAATCCTGAGTTTTAGGATAGAAACTTATTAATTCGTGATTTCCGATTTTCATTCGTTTTGAAGAGGTCAACTATGCTTGAACGGTGCACAAGCTATCAGGAATTGACTCATTCCTTTAAATGGGATATTCCGGAGTTTTACAATATCGGTGTCGATATTTGCGACAAGTGGGCAGATGATACCTCTCGTCTGGCTCTAGTTTATGAAAATGAGTCGGGTGAAACGAAGAATTATACTTTTGCTAAACTGAAAGAGCTTTCTGACCGGCTGGCAAACGGGTTTGTGGCACAGGGCATAAAACAAGGCGACAGAATAGGCATCCTGCTTCCACAATGTCCGGAAACTGCAATATCCCATATTGCCGCCTATAAAATCGGTGCCATAGCTATACCGCTTTTCACCCTTTTTGGACCGGATGCTCTTTCCTTCAGATTAGAAAACAGCGAGGCGAAGGTGGTCGTTACCGACAATAAAAACCTCGAAAAAATCCTTGAGATTCAAGATGAGCTGCCGCATCTGAAAACTATCATCGTTACTGGGAAGAGAGGTCCTGATTCGATAACTGCATTCGATCATTTAATAGAAAAGGGCTCAAACCGTTTTGAGCCGGTCAAAACCAGAGCAGATGATCCGGCGTTA
Organism: uncultured Desulfocapsaceae bacterium; assembly: GCA_964637245.1. Taxonomy (GTDB): domain Bacteria; phylum Desulfobacterota; class Desulfobulbia; order Desulfobulbales; family Desulfocapsaceae; genus Desulfopila_A. Next base: position 1,312 of record CAZWVC010000527.1, on the reverse strand, counting down.
ATCATTTACACTTCTGGAACTACGGGGCATCCCAAAGGTGCCCTTCATGCTCATCGGACACTGCTCGGTCATCTACCCGGGGTGGAGTTTCCCCATAATTTTTTCCCCCAGAAGGATGATTTTTTCTGGACTCCTGCCGATTGGGCCTGGATTGGCGGGCTTATCGATGTACTCCTGCCCAGTTGGCATCATGGTATTCCCGTTTTAGCTCATCGGGCAAAAAAATTCGACCCGGAACAAGCCTTTCATTTGATGGCCAGGCATAATATTAAAAATGCCTTCATACCTCCCACGGCGTTGAAGCTAATGCGACAAGTTAAAAATCCCAGAGATCGTTACAAATACAATATCAGAAGCGTTGGCAGCGGTGGCGAGAGTCTGGGCGAAGGACTGTTGGAATGGGGCAGGCAGGAATTGGGCGTGACCATTAATGAGTTTTATGGCCAGACGGAATGTAATCTTGTTATCGGATGCTGTGCAGAGATAATGGAAATTCGACCAGGTTCGATGGGTAAGGCAATTCCCGGGAAAATTGTTGGGATCATCGATGACTCAGGCAACCCTGTGCCAACAGGCACAATAGGTGAAATTGCGGTAAAAAAGCCAGATCCTGTGATGTTTCTGGAATACTGGAAGAATCCAGTCGCAACCAGAAATAAATACAAAGGCGAATGGCTGTTGACTGGGGATACCGGCCATCAAGATGAAGACGGGTATTTTTGGTTTAACGGCCGCACCGATGATATCATCACAAGCAGTGGCTACCGGATTGGCCCAACGGAAGTGGAAGGCTGTATCATGAATCATCCTTCTGTTGCTATGGTAGCTGTGGTGGGAATACCTGATCCTGTCAGGACTGAAAAGATTAAGGCATTTGTTGTGTTGAAACCAGGTGAACTCAGCAGTACAGATCTTGCTGGTGATATCAAATCGTTTGTCAAAACCCGATTGGCAGCACACGAGTATCCCCGGGAACTGGAGTTTGTCGAATCATTGCCTATGACTGCAACCGGTAAAATAAAACGCAGGGATCTCAAATTGATGGAGGCGGAAAAAAGAAAACAGGAAAAGAGCAGCAACACAGAATGACGATCATGACTGCAGGAGTTACTTCGGACTCATCCAAGTAAATTCAACAGGTTAAGTCTTCTTGACTTAAGCTGTTATTTTATGTCAAATGAAAGAGTTGTGGAATTAAATAAAGATCAAATCTAAGCGCTTATTATTTATATAACCAATATTTTCTAACCAAACTTCAAATGATTAAATCTCTTTTTTTACATTTTTACGGAAATTGCCAACGTTTCATTGT
>CAZWVC010000526.1:0-2615 GCA_964637245.1 uncultured Desulfocapsaceae bacterium | reverse complement strand
CAAAGAATTTTCTCGACGGTAACTCTGATAAGGTAGAGGTTATCTATGGTGAATTCAAATCGATAGCAGTGCAAAGTCCGGCAGCTAAAAATTTTCTGCCCGTTCAGCCACTTGAAGGGGAAGCTGAAACTGAGCAAAAAATTTCCGGTGAATACATCTATGAGCCTTCCACAGAAGAGATTATGGATGTACTTCAACCGTTGTACCTCAACGTTATGATTTACCATGCCATGCTTGAGGTTGGTGCCAGTGAACATGCAGCACGTATGACCGCCATGGACAATGCAACCAATGCCTGTAAGGACATCGTAGATCATCTGACTATTGTATATAATAAGGCTCGCCAGGCCGCCATCACAGCAGAACTCATGGATATTGTTGGCGGTGCCGAAGCCCTTAAATAACATATAATAAATCGAATAAATTTTTTGACCTTTTAAGGAGGGGTAAGGCCCTATGAGTGAGCAGAGAAAAGGAAAAATATTGCAGGTCATTGGACCTGTTGTTGACGTGGAATTTGAGGCTGGAGATCTGCCAAACATCATGAATGCATTGTTGGTGACCAACCCTGCGATATCCGATGAAGCAGACAACCTGGTAATTGAAGTTGCCCAGCATCTTGGTGACAACGCCTGTCGCTGCGTGGCTATGGATCAAACCGATGGTTTGGTACGTGGTATGGAGGTTCGCGACACCGGTGAGCCGATCACCATTCCTGTTGGTGAACCAGCACTCGGCCGAATCATGAACGTAGTTGGTCGCCCTGTTGATGGCTTGGGACCAATTGAATCACCCAATAAGCTCAAGATTCATCGTCCCGCACCTCTGTTTACCGAGCAGGATACCGAAGTGAGGGTTCTTGAGACCGGAATAAAAGTTATCGATCTTCTTGTACCGTTTCCTCTTGGCGGTAAAATGGGATTGTTCGGCGGCGCTGGTTGTGGAAAGACCGTTATCATGATGGAAATGGTTAACAACATTGCCATGCATCATGGTGGTATCTCAGTCTTCTGTGGTGTTGGTGAGCGTACCCGTGAGGGTAACGATCTTTACCATGAAATGAAAGAATCTGGTGTTTTGCCAAAAGCTGCTTTGGTTTACGGTCAGATGACAGAGCCTCCAGGTGCGCGTGCACGAGTTGGACTCACCGGTTTGACCGCAGCTGAGTATTTTCGTGATGAGCAGGGTCAGGACGTTTTGTTCTTCGTTGATAATATCTTCCGTTTTACCCAGGCGGGATCTGAGGTTTCAGCGCTTCTCGGACGTATTCCTTCTGCTGTTGGTTATCAACCGACTTTGGCGACTGATCTTGGAGCACTTCAAGAGCGCATTACTTCTACAACTAAAGGTTCAATTACTGCTGTTCAATGTGTTTATGTACCTGCTGATGACTTGACTGACCCTGCACCAGCAACCACATTTGCTCACCTTGATGGAACAGTTGTTCTCTCTCGTCAGATTGCTGAGCTTGGTATCTATCCTGCGGTTGATCCTCTGGATTCAACCTCCAGGATTCTTGATCCAAACGTTATCGGTGAGGATCACTATCAGGTTGCCCGTGGTGTTCAGGTAAGCCTGCAGAAGTATAAGGATCTTCAAGATATCATTGCGATTCTAGGTATGGATGAGCTTTCCGAGGAAGATCAGCTACTAGTTTCTCGAGCACGAAAGATCCAAAGGTATCTGTCCCAGCCATTTACAGTGGCTGAGGTATTTACCGGTATGTCCGGTAAGTTTGTTAAAGTTGCCGATACTGTTGCAGGATTTAAAGAAATCCTTGATGGGAAGCATGATGATCTGCCAGAAAGTGCTTTTTACATGGTAGGCTCCATTGATGAGGCTATTGCCAAGGCTAAGCAAGAAGCATAATCTTTACTTAGAGGAGTCAAGTCAATGGCACAACAGATAAGATTAGAAGTTGTCACACCTACAGGAGCAGTGGTAAATGACGATGTTGATATCGTCAACGCTCCAGGTTATGGAGGTGATTTTGGTGTGCTTGCTAATCATGCGCCGTTTCTCTCGACCATAAAAATTGGTATTCTTTCCTATGAAAAGGAAAACAAGAGAGAGAATCTCATGATCAGCGGAGGCTTCTGTGAAGTGTCCAACAATAAAATCACATTCCTCGTTGAAAGTGCAGAATCTGGTACTCAAATCGATGTAGACCGGGCGATGAAAGCCAAGGAAAGGGCTGAGAAACGTTTAGCGCAGGCTGCACAGCAAGATGACAGCCTTAATCGTGTTCGTGCTGAAGCAGCATTGCAGAGAGCCCTTGCACGACTGAAGGTTACCAAGTCAATCTAGATCTAACTTCGTGCACGTTATTTTGTAGGCCATCTCCCCATGGGAGATGGCCTTTTTTGTTTGGTTTTGCGTATATAATTTCGACAACAACCCCAATCATTCAACCACTCCACTTGGGTAAGATAATCTAGCCCGGATATTTCACGGGTCTGGAAGGTCTATGGCTAAGACATCGAGGGTGAAGCTGTAGTTTTCTACCGCGAACCCCCGGTAACGAAGGCCATGGGCCTTTCAGGCTCGCCCGAAGGGTGACTAATGCTGGCAATAGTGGACAGCACACTTTGTATTGCCAGAAATTGCTCGTGTAA
>CAZWVC010000525.1:0-2619 GCA_964637245.1 uncultured Desulfocapsaceae bacterium | reverse complement strand
TGATGCCTATGAAGAGTTCTCTGAGTTCAGAAAAACAGAAGAGAAACGTCGTGGTGCTGAAGCAAATGTTAATCGCGAAAGCTGGTTGGATTCAAAGCGCACTGAGTTACGCTCAAGTATGCGCCGAAATCGCCAAAACAATAAGCGTAAGAGAATTTTCTCACGCATAATGTAACTCCCCAAAGCGTTAAGTAACGACTGATAAAGCCAGTGATTCACCTGTCTCTTATACACAAATCCCCACTAGGAAACTAGTGGGGATTTTTTTGAACTTAAACAACAGCTCATGATCAGATCCTAAACTAGAATCACTAGGAGGGTTGTGAAAAATGATTGAGCATCGTCGTTGGGCAGAGCAGCAGTTTGGTAAAACAGAGCTAGGAGACCCCCGAAGAACTTCTCGTCTGGTAAAGTTAGCCACAACATTAGCTAATGAGCCAGGAAAACCGCTTGTGCAAATAACGCAATCTCCAGCCGATATGGAAGGTGCCTACCGCTTTATTCGAAATGAACAAATAGATGCATCAGCTATCGCTGAAGCGGGTTTTAATAATACCGTAGAGTTAGCCGGTGAGCATGAAGTGCTTCTAGCATTGGAAGATACAACCAACATTGTTTATAGCCATCGGTCAATCCGAGATGATCTTGGGCATGTTAATAATGGGGACCGCTGTAGAGGTCTGCTAGCGCATAGCGTGCTCCTGTTTGCACCACAAGAAAATCAAGTCGTCGGACTCATTGAACAATCTCGGTGGACGAGAGACATCAAAACACGTGGGAAAAGACGATTACATGCAGTGACCCCTTACGAAGAAAAAGAGGGGTATAAATGGCAATCGGCTTCAATCAAAATGGCTGAACGCTTAAAAGATAAAATGAAAGACGTCATCTCCGTTTGCGATAGAGAAGCTGACATATACGATTACCTCAAATACAAGCTTCAGGAGAAGCAGCGTTTTATCGTTCGTTCGATGCAAAGTCGCCACATTGAAGAGGCAGATAATAAGCTATACCAATACGCATCAACACTTAAAAGTGCAGGTCAGAAGTCAGTTTCTATCGCCCAAAAAAGTGGTCGCAAGGCCCGTAATGCAAGACTGGATATCGTGTTCGCCCCAATTACATTAAAAGTTCCCTACAATAAAAAAGGGGACTCACTCTCCTTATATTATGTGGGATGTAGTGAACGAGGCGACCCAGATTCGAGCCTCAATTGGCACATATTGACCAATGAGCCAGTCACAACGAAAGAGCATGCTCTACAAGTGGTAAACTATTATGAGCAGCGCTGGTTAGTCGAGGAGTACCACAAGGTTTGGAAGACAGATGGAACGGATATAGAAAGCCTACGAATGCAGACCAAGAAAAATGTTGAACGTCTTGTTACCATTATGGGGTTTATTGCGGTAAGAATTTTACAGCTTAAGTTCTTAGGTGAGCTAGATGAGGAGGCAAGCTGCGAGGTAGTATTATCGCCAAAAACATGGAAGCTTCTGTGGCTAAAAAGAAGTAAAATGGCATTGCCTAAGACCCCGCCCAACGCAAAATGGGCATATAAAGAATTGGCTACACTAGGTGGATGGAAAGATACTAAACGGACGGGTCGAGCATCTGTCAAAGTATTATGGCAAGGATGGTTTAAACTACAAACCATCCTTGAAGGTTACGAGCTAGCCAAGTCTCTTGAGTCAAACTTGTGATCAAGAGACAGGCCTGACAGCAGGCTTTTTTATTTCCCAAGGCAGCAGGCAAGATGACTGACTCTACTAACAGCACCCCAACCACGGCATCGAAAAACTGGCAGCCAACAGCGAACTTAGATGCTACTAAAGCGCGCGGGCAGCTGTTGTCTAAGATTCGACAGTTTTTTGAAGCGCGAAACGTGCTCGAAGTTGAAACGCCCATTCTGTCACAACATGCAACAACAGACCCTTATATAGAAAGCATAAAGACCAGTGATGGCTATCTGCAAACCTCTCCGGAATTTGCAATGAAGAGACTACTTTGCGCAGGTTCGGGCTGTATCTATCAAATCGCCAAGGCGTTCAGACAGCAAGAAAGTGGTCGCTGGCATAATCCTGAGTTTACGATGTTGGAATGGTATCGTGTTGGATATACGCATGTTGAATTAATGCACGAAGTCGATAAGTTCTTACAGGACATTCTAGAGACCCAAGCCGCACAAATGATTAGTTATCAGCAATTGTTCAGAGACTATTTATCTTTTGATCCTCTCGATTGCAGCGATGCTGAATTGAGCGTTTTGGTAGAAAGCAAACAATTACTGAGCGGCAGTGTCACCGCGCTTAACCGTGATGATCAGTTGAATCTGCTGTTCACCCATTTAATCGAGCCGCAATTAGGTATCAATAAGCCAGTAATAGTGTACGGGTTTCCTGCTAGTCAATCCGCTTTAGCTCGCATTAATCAGAATGATCCTCGAATTGCAGACCGCTTTGAAGCTTATTATCAAGGAATTGAATTGGCCAATGGTTTCTATGAGTTAGCCGATGCAAGTGAGCAACAAAGGCGCTTCAACAGCGATAATCAAGCCCGAAAATCCAAAAACCTTGCACAAATGCCGATGGACAAGTTGCTTATCGAAGCACTTCAAGGTGG
>CAZWVC010000524.1:0-2629 GCA_964637245.1 uncultured Desulfocapsaceae bacterium | reverse complement strand
GCTGCATTGGTGCACAGATTCATGATCAGTTGATGGATTTTTACCGGATTGGCCATTACCAGTTCTTTGCTTGAGATATTTGGGCAGATCTCAATGGTAGTTGGAATGGTAGACCTTAGAAACTTAATGACTTCTTTGGTTATAAGGTCTACCCGAACTGGCTTGAGTTCTTCATCGGATTTTCTGGCAAAGGTTAGAATCTGCTTTACCAGCTCCTTAGCCCGAATACCCGCAGAATAAATCTGCTGCAAGTCCTCTTCTAATTCTGAACCAGCTTCCACATTTCTCAAAGATAAATCTGTAAAACCTAGCACAGCTGAGAGGATATTGTTGAAATCATGAGCTATACCTCCTGCTAAGGATCCGATAGCCTCAAGTTTCTGGGATTGTTTCAGTTGGCTCTCCAGACTACTTTTTTCTCTCTCAATCCTTTTTTCATTGGTTATATCTTGAATTACGCCGACAAGTTTTAGGGGAATACCACTATCATCATTGAGAACCTCTGCCACTGAACGAATGGTTTTTCCTCTTTGCTGCCCTTTTCTCGGCCGGGTTTCAAATTCTATATCAAAAGGAACTCCCCCGTTGAGAAGATTCACGCGAGCCTGCTGTATTGCGCTAGGCTTAACTGCTGTGTTCTCAAATTGATCGATTGATAACTCGGGAATTGAAACGGGAAAACCATTTATTTTTTTTGCTTCATCTGAGCACCAGAAGCTTTTGTTACGCAGATCATATTCCCAGCTGCCTATCCTGCCTATCTGCTGGGTGGTCTTATATCTATATTGTGCTTGGTGGAGCTTCTCCTCCAACTTTTTACGCTCGCTAATATCAACAATACATCCCTCAACAGCAATTGGTTCCCCATTTCTCCCCCTGATCATCACATTGCGTTGTTTTACCCAACACGCACTGCCGTTTCTAGTAATTACCCGATAATCAAAGTTTACAGAGGAAGCATCAGCAAGAAATCTCTCCCACTCTGCTTTCCAGTAAGCATGGCTGTCTGGGTGAATTATATCTTGTAACAGCAAGGGGCTCTCATAAAATGCTTTGGCAGGATACCCCAAAACCGACTGGGCTGACGGACTCACATATTCATATATACCTTCCGGCAGAGCCAGGCGATAGGACATTTCTGAGGAGTCTGTTAAGATATCGCCATATCTACTGCTTTCCCGATTTAACTCTCCATTAAAAAAAAGGCGCTCGCGGTTGCTTTCGAAGAAGCAATGGTAGATGGTTTTTTCACCGTTATCACTGTCAGGTTTCCCATAAAGCGATACTGGCATTGCAGAACCATCTTTCTTCACCACATAAACTCTCAATCCTTGAATCTCTTTATCAAGGTGAAAGCGGGATAGGTTTTCGGAAAAATGATGACGCCACTGAGGAAGGAGAAAAGTTTCAAAGCTTTTGCCGATAACCTCCTTACGTCTATATCCAAGGTTAACTTCAAAAATCTGATTAATTTCGAGCAGAAAACCGGCTTCATCAAGCAACAGATAATTGAGTTCATCGGTTCGCTGTATTCTTCGAAGACATTCAATTTCTGTAAGCAAACGCACCTGCCTGTCTCCGAGCCCAGGTATTTCCTTATCACTGGGTTTATGGACTTCAAAACTCAAAAAATTGCTCCATATAGACTACGTCATCCGCACATGTTGATACAGTGGTTGGGACCTGTATACCCCTTGTTTCCTTAAGAAACCCAGGATACATGTGCTATATACATAGTATTTTCAAAAACTTAGCCAGCAAAGGTAGTAAATCAACGCCCCATGTAAGTAATTAAATCACGAATTACTGCGTTGTGGCAAGGAGATTTGTCGTTCTGCTAAGGTATAGTGCTTTTACAGGGAACGACCTGAGAAATCAGCTTGCCGCGCAATACCGGGGGGTGTCTTATCTGGTAGGTGAGCAAATGATGAACCAGTTTTACACCATTTGACAGATAGGTGAGGGGGTTTAGCTTTCACCTATAAGCAAGTGTTCTTTTAATCTTGAGGGTTGGTATGTGGCTTTTTTCTTCATCTCTTCAACTTCTTCCTGAGCAAACCCCATCCCCTTATCAAATAATCCTGCCTGCTGGACGGTGGTGGGATAATCATCACTACTTTCAGCTACCGAGTTTGCCTTTTGTCGAGCCAGGAGTTTGGCTTTTACAAAATCACTGCCAACTCCAGGAAACATTTTTTCAAAAACTTTTTCGGCGTTTTCTTTTTTCTCTGTATCGCTTTCAAACAGAGCTGCAACGTACTCATCTACGTAGCCGATAAGATAACCTGCCACAAACATACTATTGAGCCTGTCGTTAAATATATTTTCTGTTACTATTCCACCCTCTTTTGCTTCATTTCTGGCTGTTTCGATTTGAGCAAATAGTTCCTGGGCAATTCCCTCAACCCTTTTTTCAGGAGTTTGTTTTTTCTTTTTAAATATGCCAAACATTAATCCACCTAATGATATCTCTTAAGGAGTAATTATTTCTATTTTTATTGTAGCCACCAGGCTAGTCGATAGATGCCGCTATCATTACCCATGCAGCCTCTGCTGGTCGGGACGAGAGGATTCGAACCTCCGACCCCAGCGTCCCGAACGCTGTGCTCTACCAGACTGAGCCACGTCC
>CAZWVC010000523.1:0-2630 GCA_964637245.1 uncultured Desulfocapsaceae bacterium | reverse complement strand
TTACTATTGTTGTAATTGTGAGAAACTAATGGTTGAAAAAAAGCAGAAATCAGAGGAAAAAACGCAAGAAAGCATTACCCAATCTAAAAAAGTAACAACCGGTGCATGGTGGAAGAGTACAGTAACTTCTTCTCCTCAGAAAAAGCAGAAAGACACCGAACCCAAGAAAAAAATAAGTCGCCCTAGAAAATCAGGAATAACCAGTCAAGAGGGAAGTGGTTCTCAAAAAGAAGTTGAAGCTAGCCAAGTATCCACCCAATCAGAACAGGTAGAAAAAATACCTGGAGACAAAAGACCGCCAACCAAGAAGACCACCAAGCAAGAGACTTCTGTCACTCTCTCTGAGCCGCAATCCTCAGTCGATACAGCTACTGATGTGAAGAAAGCAGATGTTTCCAAAAAGCCCAAACGTCGGGGAAGACCACGAAAAAGAACACGCCCTGAAGCAGAGCTGAAGAAAGAGCAGAAAGCTGAAACACCAGTATCTTCAAAGAAAGATGAGGTTTCTGTCGACGATGAGAAATCTCAACCACTCCAGAAAGATCAACAAATAGCTGAAGATAAATCCAAGAGGTCGAAGAAGCCTCAAAAGAGACCAAGGAAACCTCAACGAAAAAAGAAAATCTCAGCGGACATAACCGATTCACAGGTAACAGAACCAAAGGTCCTGGAAACCCAGGCAGAGAATCAAGAGACTGCTTTAATCTCAGACGAAAGTCAATTAAGCCCAGAAGCAAAGATACCATCGGTTGAGGTCGACCCGTCAACAGCAGCAGTTGAGGAGGAAAAAACAGATATTGCTGAGAAGCTTGATGATGATGTTAAGGAGGAGCCGCAACCTTCCGGGAAAAAAGAGCAAGCACGGCCAAAGCCTATCATAAAACTGCTCATTAATGCCGATGAGCCTGAGGAGTGCAGGCTTGCCCTTCTGGAAAATGGTAAACTCGAATCTATTCATGTTGCCACGAGCACCAGAACCCAGACTAAAAACAATATATATAAGGCTCGAATTGTTGCAATCGAACCGAATCTTCAGGCAGCTTTTGTAGATTACGGTACTGAGAAGAATGGTTTTTTACCCTTTAGCGAGATTCACCCAGAGTATTACAAGGAAAATGTCAGTGATAAAATTCAAAAAATGATTGACAACCAGCAGTGGAAAAAGCTGTCAATTACTGATGTGTTGGAGAAGGGAAGGGAGGTTCTTGTCCAGGTGGTCAAGGAAGAGGTCGGTAAGAAAGGGGCAAATATGACCACATATTTGTCATTGCCTGGCCGTTGCGTGGTACTTATGCCCGGTTCGGATTCGACCGGTATCTCGCGAAAAATATCCGGGGAAGAGCGTCGGTCGAAGCTACGCAGTCATATCCTCTCCATGGATATTCCCGAAGGTATTGGCTGGATTGTCCGCACCGCATCAGTAGACATCACCAAAACTGCCCTGGGTCGTGATGTAAATTATCTGCTGAGGCTCTGGGAAGACGTGAAGAAAAAGGGCCAGGATCTCGAAGGTGTCGGGTTGATATATCAGGATCACGATCATGTGCTTCGCTTCTTGCGTGAGCACTTTGATCCGGATATCCAGGAAATACTGGTAGATGATAAAGACGCCCTGAATCAGGTAAAGAGTTTTGTTGAGCTATTGCCTGCTAAGCAGCGCAATGTGAAGTGTAAGCTCCACCGCGGATCGCGACCTATTTTCAACCAATATTCAATTGAAGACCAAATTGAGTCAATCTACCAGCCTAAGGTTAATCTTCCATCTGGGGGGTCTATTGTTATCGATCCGACCGAGGCCCTGGTTGCAATTGATGTTAACTCTGGGTCAACCTCCAGGGGCCAAAATTTTGAGGAAACCATTTTTCAGGCAAATATTGAAGCCGCAGATGAGCTTGCCAGGCAACTTCGCTTACGTGACCTTGGCGGTTTGATTGTCGTTGATTTTATCGATATGCGAACAAAGAAAAATATCAGAGAGGTTGAACGACAAGTAAAAACAGCGATGAAACGGGACAAGGCCAAGGTAGATATCAGCAGGATCTCTAAATTTGGCTTGATGCAGATCTCCAGGCAGAAGTTAGGTGCACCGATTGAAGCCGGAAACTATAGAGTGTGCAGTAATTGTAAGGGCAGAGGAGTAGTACGCTCAGTTGAGACATTGGCACTCTTTTACCTGCGGAGAATTCACACGGCAGCAAGCCGTAAAATGGTGTTTCAGATAGAATGTAGATTTCCCCTTGATGTCGCCCAATACCTTTTAAATAATAAAAGAAATGAGCTCCGCGAACTTGAGATGAATTACAACACTGAAGTTGTAATTATTGCTGATCCGTCATATAAACCGGCAGATAATGACATAATTTACCATAAAGCGGAAAAAGATATTTCTGCCCAAAAACGGTCTTGATTAAATCACCAAACTGGAGTATATACAATTCCTCTTAAGCGCCAGTGGCTCAGCTGGATAGAGCGACGGACTACGAATCCGTAGGTCGGGGGTTCGAATCCTCCCTGGCGCACCAGATTATTAAAGACTTTAGGCCTCTTAACAGTCCTTTTGATCTTCTCCAATAGATGAATTTAATAAGTTCAGATCTAATCGTACACCGCGCTTGTAAAAGCGAGGGTTA
>CAZWVC010000522.1:0-2637 GCA_964637245.1 uncultured Desulfocapsaceae bacterium | reverse complement strand
TTTCATCATCCTCCATGCCATGAACTATTTTGCCCACCGTCAACCCCAGAAAACGATATACTTGTCCCATCCACTCGGCATCGCGACTTGCCAAATAATCATTGACGGTGACAACATGAACTCCTTTGCCGGTAATTGCATTGAGGTAAACTGCTAGCGTTGACGTTAGCGTTTTTCCCTCACCTGTCTTCATTTCGGCAATTTTTCCCTGATGAAGAATCATACCGCCAATGAGCTGAACATCATAGTGACGCTCACCTAAAATCCGCATAGCGGCTTCTCGTATCGTTGCAAAAGTCTCGGGTAGAAGATCATCGAGAGTTTCACCATTTGCATAACGCTCACGATATTCAACGGTTTTTGCTGCAAGAGCATCATCATCAAGATCCTTAACCGAGTCCTCCAGGTTATTGATCTTATCAACCAGAGGCTGCAGTTTCTTTAACTCTCGCTCATTTTTACTTCCAAATACTTTGGTAAGAACTTTTCCAATCATATCGTATTATTCGTTTATTTTAGAGGAGTTGGCCGGAACCATTACCCGGATTTAATCCCGAGTATACATTAATGCTTCTTCATCGCAATCCGGAAACATGTGGCAATGAATACAATCACTCCATATTTTATGCGGTAAATCACGTTTATCAATATCAACAAAACCCTGCTTGTGAAAAAAAACAGGCTGATAGGTCAAGGTGAAAATACTGGTAATTCCCAACATATCAGCTTCCATCAAACACTGTTGCACCAGCTTTGCACCGATCCCTTTGCCATGAAAGTCTTCCAGTACAGCTAAAGAGCGTATTTCTGCAAGATTTTCCCAGGTAATGTGGAGAGCGCAAACTCCTAGAATACCCTCTTCTTTATCAACATAGACCACAAAATCACGCAATCGATCATAGAGCGAGCTTATAGAACAGGCAAGCAGCAATCCTTTTTGCGCATAAAAATTTAGCAGTGTATGGATTTCTTTAACATCACCCATTCTGGCATATCGTATCATACAATTTACCTACAAATTGCTTTCGTTAGCCGCACGATGTTTATACCCCAGCCAGGAAAACACAGCCAGGAAAATCTCCCTGGTTTTGCAATTATAATCACTGCGGTTTATGCTTTTTTTGATCTTTTAAATCGACAATGTGCTGGGGATCATCGACGTCAGCTACTGGATCGAGAAATGAAGGCATAAGAAGGGATTGGCCAGTCCAAACGCCAAGCAGAAACATCCACAGAAATATACAAAAGCAGACGATACCGATTCCACCAATTGCGCCTCTGGTCAGCTCAAATTTATATTTTTTTACCTGCTTTCTCTTTCCTGCAGCCATGCGCTCCCCCTACATCTGTTCAGGAGCTGATAATCCCACAAAATTCAAACCGTTTCCGAAGACAATGCGCAGTGCCTCTATTAATATTAGTCGTGCCCGGCTCAGCTCTACATCATCGGAAATAACCTTGTGTTTGTTATAATAGCTATGAAACTGTCCGGCAAGCTCAATGAGGTAAAAAATTACCCTGTGTGGTGCCAAATCCAGTGCTGCACCCTCTATCATTCCCGGAAATGCGGCTATACTTTTCAATAATGCCAGATCCTCTGGCTGGTTCAGTAGTGATGTGTCAGTCTCACCAAATGATCCCAGCAGTATACCTTTCTCCGCTGCCTGCCGCAAAATCGAACACAATCTGGCATGACCATATTGGACATAATACACAGGATTTTCCTGGCTTTGCTCAGTGGCAAGTCCAAGATCAAATTCAAGCTGACTGTCAGCTTTACGCATCATGAAAAAGAACCGGGCAACATCAACACCAACAAGGTCAAGTAACTCATCAACGGTTACAAAAGTGGCTTTACGAGTTGACATTTTTACCTGCTTGCCATCACGGGTGAGTGTTACGAACTGATGGAGCAACACTTCGACCTTTGATTCATCGTAGCCCAGGGCCTTCACGCCTGCGATAACATCGGGAACGGTGGCGATATGATCTGCTCCAAAAATATCAATCAACCAGTCATAGTTTCTTCTAAACTTTTCCCTATGGTAGGCTATATCCGGAAGTCGGTATGTTGGCTCGCCGCTGCTTTTTATTATAACTCTATCATTTTCCTGTCCGAATTCGGTGGTCTTAAACCAGGTAGCACCATCTTCCTCATACACCAGTCCTTTTTCACGTAATTCAGCAACAACAGAATCGATATGCCCCTCATTATAAAGAGATTGTTCGTTGTAATAATTATCGAAAACGATACCCATCCGTTTAAGCGTCGAAGAAATATTGGCAAAGATAAGCTCTTCCGCCTTTTCCTTGAAAGGAGTCACATCATCATGATCTTTCAGGCTATCTCCCACCTCAGCTATTAGTGCTGTAGCAATCTCTTTGATATATTCTCCCTGATAACCATCTTCGGGGAAGTTATGATCAAGACCAAGCTCTTCAAGATAACGTGCACGAGTCGATTCACCAAGGACACGCATCTGTCGTCCGGCATCATTATAATAATACTCGCGAGACACCTCATGACCGGTTTTTTCCAACAAACGAGCAATGGAATCTCCAAGGATTGCCTGGCGTCCATGTCCGATACTGAGAGGCCCCGTAGGATTGGCACTGACAAATTCAACCAACACTTGT
>CAZWVC010000521.1:0-2657 GCA_964637245.1 uncultured Desulfocapsaceae bacterium | reverse complement strand
TATTGGATAAACGACTCATCACCAACTGGATATCTCGCGGAGAAACTCTTCCTGGTATCATTTTTACCGATGGATAAGCAAATTGCCCTGAAAAAGATTGTTGCAGGTGAGGAAATACGCTACATCGATTGGTTCTTTCCCGGTCTGCTTGGCATGAATATGATGTTCTCGGCCCTCTGGGGTGTTGGCTATGTTGTTGTAAGATATCGCAAAAACGGTGCCTTAAAACGGCTCAAAGCCACACCTTTGACGCCCCTTGAATATCTCAGTGCCCAAATGTTTTCCAGAATTTTTCTACTCATGTTCACTCTCCTGGTGGTGTGGTATGGTTCTAATCTCATTTTCAACTTTCATGTCCAGGGCTCCAAGTTGCTGATCTTTTTTCTCTTCTTCCTTGGTGGTATGGGACTTACCGCTCTTGGTCTGGTACTTGCTGCCAGAGGCACAAGTGAGGAGTTCACCAGCGGGGTACTTAATTTCATTTCATGGCCTATGATGTTCCTCTCAGAAGTCTGGTTTTCTCTTGAAGGCTCACCGCAATGGGTCAAAACTTTTGCGCAGATGTTTCCCTTGACCCATATGCTCAGTGCAATTCGCAAGGTCATGAACGAAGGTGCAGTGCTTGCAGATGTTCAGTCGGAATGCATCTTTCTGCTCATCTTTACCGTTGCTGCACTTTCGCTTGGCGCAATGATGTTTTCCTGGAATGAATAAATAGATAAGCTAACCAAAGGAATTAAGACATGAGCCACATAGTTGAGTAATCTTCGCACTCATCATCACATGGACAGATTTACCAGGATAATACAGCTCATTGGGGAAGATAAATTTACCAAGCTTCAGAACAGCAAGGTAACCATTGTTGGTTTGGGTGCTGTTGGTGGATATGCTATGGAGGGACTTGTTCGGGCTGGAGTTGGATGTTTCCGTCTGGTTGATTTCGATAATATCCAGCCCTCCAATATAAACCGACAAATTATTGCGCTCACCACAAACCTGGGTAAGCTGAAAGTCGATGAAGCCAAGAAAAGACTGTTAGCAATTAATCCACAATGCCAGGTTGATGTTTTGGAACTCTTTGCCGCTGAGGAAACAATGGAGCGGATCCTTACACCGCAACCCGACTTGCTGATTGATGCTATTGATTCACTCAACCCGAAAATTCAGCTGCTCTGTGCCGCATATGGGGCGGAGGTGCCTACCCTCTCCTCAATGGGTGCCGCCTTGCGGACCGATCCCACCAAAATACAATACGGCGATATTTTTGACAGCCATAACTGTCCTCTGGCAAAACATGTCCGTAAGAGATTGCGACGTAGAAATATCGGTAGAGGTATATCCTGTGTCTATTCCACTGAAAAGGTCGATTTCGATTACCAGCCTGGAGAACCGGAGCATAATAGCCCGCCACTTACCGACAGAGGAAGGAAACGCAATGTTTTGGGAAGTCTCCCCACTCTAACTGGAATTTTTGGTTTATACATTGCTAATCAAGCGATTTTCCAGCTCACCCGAGATTAACGATGCCTGTACTGCAATCCCCTGACTATCACCCCCCTTTACCTTTTATCAATGGCCACCTCCAGACCCTCTATCCCACTCTTTTTCGCAAGGTTCCCCCCACTCAACCACACCGTCAGCGTATTGAGACTGCAGATGGCGATTTTCTTGATATCGACTGGCACTATAGCAACAACCAGCCTTCACAGAAACTGGCGGTTATCAGTCATGGTCTTGAAGGGAACTCCCGCAAGAAATACATGCTTGGTATGGCTGACACTCTTATCCATAAAGGCTGGGATGTTATCTGTCTTAATTTTAGAGGATGTTCCGGGGAGATAAACAGGCTGCCGCGTCTCTACCATTCTGGGGTTACTGATGATCTACACCGGGTTCTCACCCACGGTTTGCAGACCGGGGAATATCGCAGTGCAGCACTCGTCGGATTCAGTATGGGGGGAAATCAAACCCTGAAATACATGGGCGAAGCATCCCATAAGGTGCCTAAACAAGTCAAATGTGCTGTGGTTTTCTCAGTTCCAGTGTTACTTGCAGATTCAGGAGAAGTAATGAACAGGTTGGTGAACAGGATCTATATGGAGTACTTTATGTACGGTCTACGCCAGAAGATCAGAATAAAAGCGAAAATGTTCCCCCAGCTATACAGCACCAATGGTCTAAACAGGATGAAGACATTTTTCCCTTTCGATGATAAGTATACCGGACCAATCCATGGTTTTGCTGGAGCTGATGACTATTATACTAAATGCTCCTCCAAACAGTTTTTGCACGAGATCAATATTCCCACCCTCCTGGTACAAGCTGCAGACGACCCTTTTCTACCACAGAGTTGCTACCCTTTGGCCGAGGCTGAATTAAACCCTAATCTCCACCTGGAAATCCCCCAATATGGAGGACATGTTGGCTTTGTCAACGACCGAAGAAGCACTACCTATTGGATGGAGCAGCGTACTGCAGATTTCCTTGCTGAAATCACAGGTTAAAGCCATTATTATTATATTTAATAGTTGTAGTTATGTGCAAGAAAGCTCTCTTCTTGCCAAGAAGAATGAAAAGGAATACAATGGCTAGTGAAGCAACGGACTTCTCTGTAACCCATACACCTGTTGGTTTACAACCAGTCATTTACCTATTTG